>NZ_LT669941.1:3335644-3704379 GCF_900128505.1 Parabacteroides timonensis | reverse complement strand
CCGCCCCTACGGTCAACCCTGCCTGTTCCGTTATGACGGCGCCTGTAAGGGCGGTTCGCGAACCGCCCCTACCTACGACATTCATTTCTGATAATAACTGTGACTCTTACAATTGATAATAACAAACAATCAACAACAATGAACAAACTAAGACAAATCCTGCAATTTATCAGGGCCCTGTTGGGCTTTTTGTTGAACCTTAAAAAGAAGGAGACAGATGGGAAAAAAGAAGAAGTGGCTATGCCGGACAATCAGCCGGAAGTGGCTCGTGTGGTACCTGGTGATACTGGGGATGACGGCCTTGTGGGCGGACCGTACCGAAATCGTCCTGGCCTGCATCGGGGCGTTGTTGACACTCTCGGGGTGCGGAAGCGGTTCAGGGGAGAGTTCCGGCAGCAGCTTGCCGTCACAGCCGGATATGCGTTGATGATTTATGCGGCGGGCAGCTGGTTGTTGAGGATGCTCTAACACACCCCCTGCCCCCTCTTGAGAGGAGAAAAGGTACTCCCGACACTATGGAAGGGAGTATCTTTTTTTATCTTCTGCGACGTACGCTACGAACCGGAGAAGACTTCTCGGCTTTCGGAGCTTTTGTCTTGACTGTCTTTTCTTTGACTGCCTTTTCGGTTGTGGCGCCTTTCTGTCCGCGAGCCGAAGCTTTTTTTGTTTTCTTAGCCTCTTTCGTATCGGCTACCTGGGTGGTGTCGGGCTGGAACCAGAGGGACTTTTCAAAGGCAACCAGTTGTCCTTCGATGCGATCCTGTTCTCTCTTCAATGAATCCGGAGTAGGGCAATAAGCCTGCAACGGCAGGTTCATCAGGTTCTGTGTCTTGATGATATCTCCTTCGAACATACGGCGGCGGAAATAATCATCGATGGTGAACGTCATGGCATTGTTGATGTTGGACGTCATGATGAATGCGGTGTTGATATACGGACGGATACTTTCGTAAGGAACCCAGAACATCGGCATGGTGACTTCACCCACATCACCCGAACTTGTCATGATCGGACAGATAGCCAGTGTCTTTACATCGAAGACAGAGTTATTCTGGTCGAAATACCAGGCTTCTTTTATGTAATAACTACGAACGGTTTCAGAAGGTATGTCGCTTTCGTTGATGACGAATGTGGTTCCTTCGGTTCCTCTTCCGGGCACCTCTTCGTAATAGATACCGAAGCTGTCGAGCATCTTTTTCAGGTCTATCTTATTGCCTTCGCTGAAATCTTCGTAACCGTCCTCATACTGGTACGCATCTATTTTACCTTCGCTGATCAGACTGAAGATGATGGAGAAAAGATTCATCTGTCCGTTCATCGGAGTAACCGGATAATACAGCGGAGCGTTCTTTTCTTTCATCAGGTCTATCTGACGTAGCATGACACGCATCCACCGGGCGTTACCCACTTCCTGTGTCATACGCTCGTTCATATCCTGTGCCCGTACGGTCAGTTCGGGCATACCGGTGTCTTTTTTATCAGAAGCCCGTTCTCCGCGGGTGGCCTGCGGGCTTCTTCTTGCCCGTTGCTGGGTGTTGCCTGTTTCTTCCTGAGCCTGAATCGAGGTGGCTGTGAAGAACAGAGCGCTTGCAATTGCCAGTATGTAATAAAAACGTTTCATATTTTATATCCTTATTTGGGACGGTTCACGAACCGCCCCTACATTTAATTTACAATGACTTCGATCGGTGTGAGGGTACGTTCCAGACCATCGGGGCCTTTGGCTACTACACCTCTGATGAAAAAGCGTTTGCCTCTTGTTAAACGACGTATTCTGTCTTTCTGACCATCCGAGAACCGGGGACCCTGAGATACTTCGGGGATTGCATTTCCCATAGAGTCGTAGAACAACAGTTCGAAACGTAATACGTCAAACTTGATATTCAAAATATCGTCATCGATAGCAGCCTGCAGGACTTCTGTTTCGACCAGGTTACGCTTGGTCATGTTGCCACCGCGGAACTTACGAACGTTGCCGTTCTGGTCTTTATACTCGATGTATGGCATCGGGTCGGGCAGGGCACGTACACGGAAGGTGTTCTTTGCCATTTCCACACTGCGGCCGTCGGCCATGCGTGCGTTGACGGATATGATAGCGTCGGTTCCTACTTTCGACGGACGGGCTTCCCAGATATCGCCTTTGCGGGTCAGGGTTCCGTTTGTCATGGTAGCTGTTATGTTTCCGCTCGGTACACCCGGTACGGCGATACGCATATCGTTGGCGATACCGGCATATAATACGTTCATCAATAGCGGTGCAACGGTGGCACTCGGTTCGGTCACGAAATATTCGCTTTCGAAGTTCTGGCGCATGATGCTGCCGTCGTTGTTCGGCATTTCGATATATCCCTTGATAGGATAAGTACCCGGAGCTCCAGCGATAGTAGTGAACTGACCGCGGCTTTCTGCCGGCAGTTCTTTACCGTTGACAAATACGGTCGGACGTTTCGTAGAGTCGACAGCCGACAGGACGATGTTTGCCTTGTACTGGCCTCCGCGCATAACGATCTGGCTTTCCGGGATGACCTGTGCCGTCATCTGGTTCACGCGGTAGTCGCCTACGTCGACGCTGTTCAACAGGTTATTCAGTACTTCACCTTCCGCATAGCGAATGTCGCTTTGCAGCTTGGTCAATAAAGTAACGGCAGCCGCTACCGGCATATTTTCAAACAGAGCCTCTTCCCATGTGCGGGTATTGATACCGGCTTTGTGAGGAGGGGTAGTGCTCAGGCTCGCTTCCAGGACACGGGTCTTGGCGGTGTCTTCCACCATTTCTCCCATCATGGAACGATAAGAGTCGATAGCTTCGCGTAGCTTCTTGCCTTCACCGGTGACCGGTGCCAGCATGACACGTGAAGCGGCTTCGAGGTCGTCTTTATGGTCGATCTTATTTACGTCGGCATCTTTTCCGTCGGCAATGACTGCGATACGCTCTTTCAGTTCCTGTACATAGTTATACAAGCTGTCGGAAGCCGTCTTGACCTGCTTGCCTTTGTCGTACCATTCTTTCACCTTTTCGGGGTTACTTTGGTAATAGGCAGCCAGTTCGCCGGATACGATATCGTTTCGGTGAGACGAGTTATCGATAGACGTTCGTAAACTGTCTTCCACTAACTCGAAACCATCGAGAACCTCCGACGACACATTCAGTGCCATCATCGCGATGAACACCAGATACATCAGGTTGATCATCTTCTGACGGGGCGAGTTGGGATTATTTGCTATTCCAGACATTTTTCTTCAGTTTCGTTTGTTTGTTATCTACCGGCTTGTTGCTGGCCAGGATTGTTTGTATACGGAGGCTGCTGCTGGTATCCGTACGGTTGCTGGTACGGCTGCTGATAGGCAGTCTGCTGTTGCTGGTAATTAGGCTGCGGCTGTTGTGGTTGCGGAGCCGGTTGCTGATAAGCGGGGGCTCCACCCATATTGACAGTCATGGCTTGCAGCAAGCGGCTGTATACCTGGTTCAGTTCAGCCAACTGGCGGGTCATCTTTTCCGTTTCGTTGCGGAAGACCGAGCTGTCGGTTACCGAGCCGTCGTACATTTCGCGGATACGGTTCAGGCCGCCGTTGATATGTTCGATCGATTCGATCTGTGAACTGATACTCTTCAATTGTATTTCGTAGATAGTGTTCAAACCGGAGATATTGCGGTTGAGATTTTCCATCTGCTGCACGTAACCGCGTGAGTTCTGGTTGATACCGTCCGAATTGTCGGTGATACTCTTATATGAGTTAAGCAATGTGTCTGAAACATCGGTCAGCGAGTTGGTGACATGGCTGAAACGTTCCATGTTTTCGGACATGCCCGACAGTTGTTCCAGATATTTCTGGGTGGCTTCGGTCAGTTCGGCCATCTTGGAAATCTGTTCGGCTGCACCGCTCAGTTTCTTGATACTTTCGCTCAGGTTCTTTGTGTCTTCTTCGTTGACATCGAGGTTGCTCAGTACGGAAGCTCCTCCCAGGTCGCCTACGATACCTGCTTTCTTTGCCGCACCGACATTTATGTTGATGCCTTTGCCGGAATTATCGTCTTCCAGATTGTCTTCCGAGTTGACCAGGCCGGCCATACCTGTGCCTGCGAAGTCGGGACGGTCCATCGGGTTCTTTGATTTCAGAACCGGGAATACTTCTTCCCAGTGATATTCGTTTGAAGGATGTTCGAATGCAGAGATAAAGAATACCAGTGCTTCCACCGTCATGGCGATAAACAGGATCTGGTTACCGTACGGCAGGTGCAGCAACTTGAACATGGCACCTATGATTACGATAGATGCTCCCCAGCTGTAACAGAAGTTCAGTACTCTCTTTCCCATGTCGCTGGAAAGGAACATCTCTATTCTGTTTTTATATCTTCTATATTTTCCCATAATGTTGTATGTTTCTATTTTTAAGAGGGCGGGCAGACCCCGCCCCTACGTTATTACTTCTTTCCTTTTGAACGGGAGAACCCGACTTGTGTACGTGCGCAACGGAAGCCGATGTACGAACGTGTTTCGTTCTGGAACTCGAACGTGCGCATATCCGAACGGATAAACTGTGCCACATCTTTCCATGAACCGCCGCGTACCACTTTCTTTTTCATGGCATACGGGTCTTCCTTGGCTGCATTGTAGCGCAGGTCCGGATTCATATCGCTCATCTGGCTCGGACCCGATTCCGAATACATGGTGGATGTCCATTCCGCCACGTTACCGGCCATGTCATACAGGCCGAATTCGTTCGGTGCGAATGAACCTACCCGTGAAGGGATCAGGTGTCCGTCTTCCGTATAGTTTCCTTTTCCGGGCTTGAAGTTTGCCATGAAACAACCTTTGGCGTTCTGCAATTCGTCGGTCGACCAGGGGTATTTGTTCTCGTTCTTTCCGGCACGTGCCGCATATTCCCATTCGCCTTCTGTCGGCAAGCGGAACGGCTCGATGGCTTGTCCGGAGGGGAAGTTCAGGGATTGTTTGAACATATCGGTACGCCATACGCAGAAAGCGGTAGCCTGTTCCCAGGAAACACCTACTACGGGATAATCGTCGTATCCCGGGTGCTGGAAGTACATACGCATGTATGGTTCGTTGTAAGCATTGTTGAAGTCGTTTATCCAGCAGGTTTCGTCAGGATAAATATTTACGATGCGGGTATGGAGAAAATCCCACGGGCCGCTGAGCGGACGGGTAAGGGTTTCGTTGATGATATTACCGTCATCGTCGATGTAGGCCGTATCTTTCGAGATCATGACAACCTCGTTCGGGTTGACCTGGATATCGGTGTTGCGCACGCGTTCGCTCGGATCGAGGCGATTCTTGCGAAGGGCGGCCGATGTGTAGTCGTACCATTCGTATTTATAGACCATCTGTTTTTCGTCCAGACGTTTCTCTCCGGTGATCGGATGTACGTAGTATACGCTTTCGATAGCGCGCAACTCGTCTTCGTTCGCCCGTTTCCAGGGGATCGGACGGCTCCAGTCCAGATGCGGAGTCACGGGTTCGCCATACCGGTCTTCGGTGATCTTGAACAGGTCGTTGCCACCAAAAGCAGGGTCAGCCAGGCGTTCGCGGATGATAGAGTCGCGTACCCAGTAGACAAACTGACGGTATTTGGCATTGGTTATTTCTGTTTCGTCCATCCAGAAAGCGTCAAACGAAACCCCTTTTGTTTCGGGATTGATTCCCCACAACGAGTCTTTGTCTGCCGGTCCCATTTCGAACGAACCTCTTTTGATCAGAACCATGCCATAAGGCGAGGGTTCATTAAAAGCCACTGACCGTACCCCGGTAACTTCTCCTCCCGCTCCGGAAAGGGATTTACCACATGAGGTAAGCAAGGCTACTGCCATAAGTACTAATAATACTTTTTTCATATACTATAATATACGTACACTTTTATGTCTGTTCTTTCCTGTTTTCGTCTTCTTCAACTTCAACTGATACCTTACCACCACCTCGTGGCTACCGGTACTTGCCTTTAATATCGCCGTGGTAGGGAAGTCGTAAGCATATCCAACTTGCAATCTGCCGAATGTGGCTCCCAATAATACTACTACCGATTCATTCACACGCCAGGAAAGACCTCCGTTAAACATTTTATTATATACCATCCGGGCGGTGATATCCGCCTGGAACGTCTGCATGTCCGTTTTCAGGAATACAGAAGGCTGTAATTCATACAACGGATTATTAAATTGAATATTGTATCCACCTGTCAAATTTAATCCGGTAGACAGGTAAGTATAAGCATTTTCTTCGAATTGCATTTCCGGAGAGGTCAGGTGAGTAGCTCCGAAGCCGACGTAAAAATTCTTGTGGGTATAATAAACACCGGCATTTATGTCGAGGGCCATGGCCTGCACCGAGGTACGGGGGATGGCTTCGTCGTCCTGTTGGTGATAGTCATTTCCCTCGGGTATGAAAACTTTTGTTCCGTCGAAACCTTTGTTGAATATACCTCCCTGCAATCCGATGCTTAATGTACCTCCGAACAGCTTCTGTTTGTAGGCATATTGAGCGGCAACTTTTGTATTCGTGAAGAGCCCGATACTTTCCGTATTGACAACCAGCCCGACGCCGTGGTTTGTTTTTCCGAACGTCAGCGGCATATCGGCAATCACGAAGAAGGAAGTTCCCGCCTGGGGCATACCGATCCATTGCTGGCGGAAGAAACCGAGCATGTTCAAATCTCCTGTTGTTCCGGCATAGGCCGGGTTGTAATATCCCATGCCCAGAAAATACTGGCTTAACTGCACATCATCCTGGGCCCGCACGCCGGCCGTACAGGTAATCAATGCAATAATAAACAGGAAGACTCTCTTCATTTAAACTATAACTAACGTGGCGAAATAGGTTTCACCCCTACAATAACGCAGCAAAAAGGCATAAATTGTATTTATCGCAAAAAAACAAACGAGGCAGGGAACCTTGAAGGCCCACTACCTCGCTTTTATTTCAATACGCCCAGTTACAGCACATCAATATTCTTCTTCGTTGAAGAAAAAGTCTTCTTTACTTGGATAGTCAGGCCAAATGTCTTCCATACATTCGTAAATCTCGCCTTCGTCTTCCATTTCCTGCAAATTTTCAATCACTTCCAGTGGCGCACCGGAACGTTGTGCATAATCAATCAACTCGTCCTTGGTTGCAGGCCAGGGTGCGTCTTCCAGTTTTGAAGCTAACTCTAATGTCCAATACATAGCTATCTAGTATTAACAACTGTCCGAAGACAGTCAGGTTCTCATTTTTTCCGCAAAAATAAAACAATATTTCTTAGTTGCAAGTATAATCCCAAATAATTTCTTTACCATTATTCTTTATACACTCTTTCCGGGCCAGAACAAACAGATAATCAGATAGTCTGTTCATGAAAATAAGTACAGGCTCTTCCACCGGATTTGTTTCGGCCAGGCGATAGATCTGACGCTCTGCGCGACGACAGACGGTGCGGCAGACATGTGCCAGCGAGGCCGAACGGCTTCCTCCGGGAAGGATGAAATTTTTCATCTGGGGTAATTCACTATCCAGGCGGTCTATTTCACCTTCGATACGGGCGATGCTTTCGGGGGTGACTTTGCTTTCTATTTTCAGCTCGGTCGTTTCCTGGTCGGTTGCCAGGTAAGAGCCGATGGTGAACAGTTTATGCTGGACGAAAGAAAGAAAATCGATATCCGCCTGGTCGTCGAGGGCGGTGATAAGCAACCCGATGAATGAGTTCAGTTCATCCACCGTACCGTAACTTTCTATGCGCTGGTGCGCTTTCGATACCCGTTGGCCTCCTACAAGGGACGTTTTGCCCTTATCGCCGCCACCGGTATAAATAACACTTTTCTTCATATACTACTTTTTTTATTCAATATTCTTAATATAATGTCGTTGGTAGGGGCGGTTCGCGAACCGCCCTTACAGTACCGCCGTCAGAAGTAGACTATATAATCGCGTTTATGCAATTTCTTATTAAAGAATACGATACCCATCGAATAGAGGTCGATCGTTACTGTCACTTCCGGATGCGTACAGACTTCTTTCCAAAATTCCCTCATTTTGCGACTGGCTTTGATCCCCTCAAAGACAAAGACTGAACCGTCGTGTGCATACTTAATACATTCATTAAACAACCAAACGTTATTATGTTGTTCATATAAGGTATTAAAAAATACAAAATCCAGCTCTTTAAGCTCTTCCAGCGCTTGTGGGAGCAGTTCTTTGTTTGTCCCGGTACGCAGGTCGATCGGGTTGTGAGCCCCTTTTTCGTAAGCGATCCGGGCGATAGGAGCGAACTCCGGTACGTTTTCGAGGGCGATACATTTCAATCCGGGAGCATAGGAGGTCAGGTAGAGGGTGGATAATCCCATCGACGAACCCAGCTGTAGTATATTTCGCGACTTGAAATAGTTGGTCAACCGGAAAAGCAATGCCCCGTGTTTGGGTTTGATCGCTTCGCGTTCCACTATTTCCCCCATCGTACGGCGACGCAGTTTCCCTTTCTGTTGCCTGTCCGGATAGGTAATGATATCGTCCCGGAAAAGAAGCTGTTTCCGGATCAGCTCTATATCGTAAAAGCTATAATACGAACAACGTTCCTCGATCACCTTCGTTATCAGATTGAATACGAAAGGCGAATGCACCCCGTAACCGCGGCGGTATCGTATGCCCCGGTATAAGAGTACGCTTTTGCGTAAGGTATTAGCTTTGGGTATGATCTGCATTTCTCATTTGTATTTGCCACACAAAAGTAAGATATTCTTATTTATTGGCAATAATTAGCATCTAATGATTACAGCGGGAAAGAGAATATCCATATATTTGTCGCGGGAAGTTATGAAAAAGGTCTAAGATATTGGAAATGAGCATAGGTTATTCGTTCATTATGGTAATAGGTTACGATTAAGAGAGTTATCTCCTTAAATATACTTCTGCGCGTTGCGTAACCTTTGAAAGAACTCTTCAAGTACAAAAGTACAAATAAAACGGGAGATTACGACAGAATCTCCCTACTTTTTTCACTTTAATTTGTCTTTTCCGTAAAAGCGATTTTATTTCGTCGGCACACCATCGCCCAAACAAGTTTGGACGACCGTGTGCCGACTATCCGCATAAGCGAAGAAAAGGGCTTTGCCTCACGCCTGAACTAAAGTTTAGACTGATGAAGCAAGGCCCATTTCTTTTTGCGCTTATGCCACAGAGGTGCTTTTACGGATTTTCAGTGGATTTTTTCTTTTTGCTGTCCTTTTGAGCCGGAAGCGGAAAGCCTTATATGACCGCTCGCCCATAAATGGAACAAGCCGTCACCCACAGCAGGCAAACCGGGAAGAATGGTTCATCCGCCCGACCAAACGGGTTTGGCCAAACAGATAAACCATACTTCCTTGCAGGTGGTTTGCCCGGTTTCACGCTTCCGGCAGTATTTCCTTTCTCTTTGTTTTTTCTTCTTTTTGTGGATTTCTCTCTGAAGTTTTCTCTCGAATCTGCCTCTATTTCCGTTTACCTCCATTTTTACGCCTTTCAGTAGCCGCATCAGTCAGTCATTTTCGTTCTGGGCGCAAAGGTAATTCCGGGATTTGACGGGAATGCAAGGTCAAGCCTCCTGTTTTCTGTAAAAATCTCCAGCCCTGCGGGTAGTATTTTTCCCGAAAAACCTTGCATTCCCTAATCCCTACCTTTTTAAGCACCCGAAACGAAAACGACCGATGCGACAGAAAGACGCATTAAAAAAAATGTCGGATAAACGAGAGGCAGATAAGATAGTTTGAAACTCAACTCCCTCAGCTCTTGAATCCGCATTAAAACAAAAAAGCAAAACAGATATGAAAACAACGGTAGCAACAAAATTCGTAGCATGGGAAGTCCCGAATTTGGAGAACCTGCAAGACAGCAAGGTGTACGGACTTCGTATCAAACTGAACAATGGCGAAAAACTGAGCAGGGAGGAAAAGGACTGGCTCACCCGTGAAGTGAACAGCAACACCTATTTCAAGAGTGCAGTACCCTTGCAAGGTTGGCGGTTTGACTTTTCCGACATACTCCGCACGTTCATCGTGAACCAATACGGACGATGGACGGAATACAAGGCAACCGACAAGACAGGACTTCGCAGGTTTCTGTATGGCAGGATAAACAGCATTGTGGAACTTAAAAAAAGATAAGGATATGACGGCAATGGTAAATTTCAGACAAGTGGCGCAGTACATAGGACTTGCGGTATGCGGTTTAATCGTGCGCACCGCCTTCGGGATGTTCGGCATCCTTTGGGGCATCATCATGGAGATAATAAACGGATTGTTCCGAGTGGCGATAGGTGTAATCGTGGCTATCCTTTCCACTATTGCCTTCTTCGGCTTTATCCTTTGGTTATTCACCCTTTAATACCTACCGACATGGCTAAGAATATCCGTAACAATATGAACAAGACAACTGAAAAGATACCGACATGGAGCTTGTGTTACCTTATCAATGGGGACGCAACGGGATTGACGGACGATGAAATCCGTATGATAGACAAATGGATGAATGATTGGCAGGTGCAGATTGTTTCACCTCTTACCAACGGGGATGGCAACGCACAGCCGTACTTCTCACACTATCCGCTTTTCGGACTACCTGCCGAAGTGGAGGACTGCGACATACTTTATCTGAATGACAACCCGACAAAAATTTGACGATATGAAAGGAACAGACCATTTCAAGAGAACGATACAGATGTATTTGGAACAGCGTGCAGCGGAAGATGCGCTCTTTGCAAAGAGCTACCGCAACCCAGCCAAGAACATGGACGATTGCATGACCTACATTCTGAACTATGTAAAGAACAGCGGTTGCAACGGCTTTACGGACGGGGAAATTTACGGACAAGCCATACACTACTATGATGAAAACGAGATAGAAGTCGGCGAGCCGTTGAACTGCCAAGTGGCGGTGAACCACGTTGTGGAACTCACAGCGGAGGAAAAGGCGGAGGCACGTCAGCAGGCTGTCCGCAAATACCAAGACGAGGAACTCCGCAAGTTGCAGAACCGCAACAGACCGACAGCGAAAAAAGAAACCATTGTACAACCCTCCCTATTTGACTTTTGATTATGAAACCCAAGACACGCATACAGAAAGAAGTCGCACGTTTGAGCAAGCGACTGCCGGTATTGACCGACACGCAAAAGACATACGCTTTCCGCCATTGCTTCAAGCATTATGCAATCAAGAGGGCGGACGGCACGAACATCTGCACCGAATGCGGACATTCGTGGAAGAGCGACCACGACCTTGCAGACACCATTTGCGGATGCACCTGCCCCCACTGCGGTATGGCGTTGGAAGCGTTGCGCACCCGAAAGAGAGTTTTTTCGGACAGCGAGTATTTCTCCGTCATCACCACCTGCAAGCAGTACCAAGTGATACGCTTCTTCTTCGTCAAGTCCCGATACAAGGCAGGACAGCCAGCCGAGTATTCCGCTTATGAGGTAGTACAGCGGTGGATTTCCCCAAACGGAACGAAAATGACCGTAGCCCGATTGCGTGGCATGTCCTTTATTTACTACGACTTGTGGTCGGAATACAGCGATATGGAGATACGCAAGAACGGAGGACTTCGGGCATACGACATAGACCCCGTGTGTACCTATCCCCGAAAGCGGTTTATTCCCGAACTGAAGCGCAACGGCTTCAATGGGGACTTCCACCGCATCCTTCCCTATGACCTCTTTTCGGCTATCCTTGCCGACAGCCGTGCGGAAACGCTTTTGAAGGCAGGACAATACGCCATGTTGCGCTACTACCTGCGCAGTTCCTGCGACATCGGCAAGTATTGGGCATCCATAAGGATATGTATCCGTAACGGCTATACCATTCCGGACGGCTCCATGTGGCGCGATATGATAGACCTCCTGCGGCATTTCGGCAAGGACACGAACAGCCCGAAATATGTTTGCCCCACCGACCTCAAAGCCGAGCACGACAAGCTGGTGGCAAAACGTAACCGACAAAGGGAGCGTGAAAGAAGCGAGGATGAACGGAGAAAGATGATAGAGAACGAAAAGAACTATCTGAAAGCCAAAGGGATGTTCTTCGGACTTGTAATTTCCGATGACCTTATCCTTGTCAAAGTCATTGAAAGCGTGGAGGAAATGATAACGGAAGGAAGGCTCATGCACCATTGCGTGGGTGGCTACCACAAGCGGGCAAACTCCCTTATCCTTTCCGCTACCATTGACGGAAAGCGGATTGAAACGATTGAAGTGTCCTTGATAACATTGAAAGTGGTACAGAGCAGAGGTGTATGCAACTCCAATACGGAATACCACGAACGCATTATCAAACTTGTGGAGGACAATGCCGAACTTATCCGCCAGCGGATGAACGCAGCATAATATCAACCTATAATATTGAATAATATGGAAGTAAGATTTGAAAGTATGGTTTGTCTTTGGGATGATACAATCCCAAAGATGTTCCTTGAATTTGTAAACCTTCTCACTCTTGCAACGAGTGAGGAGCAGTTAAGGAGAAGCGTAAAGGACTTTGCCGAGAAGCACGAACTTGACAAGTTCTTCCTTTACGGCTTCGGCTCACACCATTTCTATATGCACCAACGCTACACAAGCGACCCCGAAATGGTGATGCAGAACAGAGTACTGTCAGTACATTTTTAACCTATAAACAGAATGGAATTATGACCAACGAAAGAGAAAAAAGAAACCGCTACTACAAGTATATCGTCAAAAGACATTTGAACGATATAAGGGAACATATCGGATTATCCACAAACGAAATGGAAAGGAGTTATTACAATACCCGTTATGCAGCCCAATTAAGTATCTATGCCGAAGCACTCGGCATACAAGAGAAGTATTTGGAAAAAATCATTCAAAAGCAAACGATATGAGTACAGAAATGACAATAGGCGGAGTAAGCACCTGCCAAACGGCAGGCACGGAAAAATACGAGCGTTTCCAATTAGGAACAGGCAGACGCAGAAGAACCCTTGTGCAGTATGACTACCGCCACACCGATGGCACGTTATTTTCTTGTGTGAAACCGACATTGGAGGAGTGCCGAAATGAGAGGGACAAGTGGTTGAACAAGAAACAAGGGAAGGAGGATAGATTATGAATACACCCGCCTATCAGACAATAATCGTCCAGTTCAGAGAAGCGATAACGGAGTTGGACGGCATTTTCAGAGATACGCAGTTCTGGGGAGTGGCAACCCTCAAAGAGTGGATAGATGACTATGAGGGAAGCAGGTTTACCGCCATTGACCCCCACACGGCTGTCATAACGAGCGAGTACAATATGGAGTGTCTGTTGGAATGGCTGAAACACAATACACCCATTGCCGAGATAACCGAATGTTGAACAAGTTGGCGGTGAAAACACCGCCAACCATAAAACTAAAAACAGATATGATGGCAAAGACCATTTTTGAACAGATAGGCGGCAGACGCTTTGCCGCCATGACGGGAAGCAAAGGCTTCATAGATATGGGCAACGGCTTGCGTATGAGCCTTGCACGGAACAAGACGAGTGCAAACCGCCTTGACATCATCTACGATGCAGGAGCAGATTTATATAATATGCGTTTCTACCGCAAGACCTTCAGCAAAAAGACCTTTGAGTGCAGGACAACGGACATAGCCACGCACGAAGGCATCTATTGCGATATGCTCGAAGATATGTTTACTATGGTGACGGGACTCTACACGCATTTTTAAGCGGTGGGCGGCGGAAGCCGCCTACTTTCTTTCAGTGAGCATGATGGCGGACAAAGAAAGTAGCAAAGAAACCTCTGTCCCAATCTACGATGTCAGTCACAAAAACAAGTTTTATGGAAGCAATCAGGCAGAACTGAAAAATCATCTTGCAAAGCAACGGAGGCATAAGCAAAAAGATGATTTTCAATAGCCTCATGGGTGAAAATTTTCAAGAATGATAAAGTGTAAAGTTTCCGGCAAGGGAAAAATCCCGAAGCCATGAAACCAAAGAAAAATCCGATGAAGTTGATGGCTTCATCGGATTTTTCTTTGGTCAGACATATACTGATGTCATGGCACATACAGTAACGCAAACTCCGCCTTCCTCCGTTTGAGCAGCATGGCGTGCCGTTTTCCCTTGTAATGGCAGAAAGCGACATACTCATGGTAAATGTCCCTGTCGCCAGCCTCCAACTTTTTTATCAGCCTGCTTTTGGGGTATCGTCCGTTCCCCAAGAGCTTCGCCGGACCGACATTGAAAGCCAGCGTGCCAAGAAGCAAACTGTCAGCCCCAAACTTGCGGAACATGGCACAGAACTTCCGCAGGTCTTCTCGCAGGAGCGTGTCCGCCTGCCGTTTCGTCATGGTGCGTGCGGAATACCTCTCGCCTTTTTGTAAACGATGTCCCCAGCCCACGTAAGGGTAGCAGCTTTGGTCGTGCCATCCCTCAAAATAGCGGCAGCATAAAAAAGCCCGTTCCATGAGCGGGAGGCGGCAGATTGCCGCCTCTCCGTCTGTCCCTTCCTGGCGGTTGTCCTGTGCGGACACGGAACAGACCACCCCCCAAAGAGCAGAGCATAACCAACAACACACGTATCATTTTGGCAGGGTGTTGAAGTTGCCTGCAGAGATAACGCCCAGGGTGTCAGCCTCCACATTCCGGTTGTTGAAGTCAAATTCCAATTCATGGGAGTTGCCAAAATTATCCTCCACCACCACGATGAAACTGTGAGCCTCGTCACCCTCCGCCGTGTAATACAAGCGGAACTTCCCGTTTTCAAGCAGGTAACGGTCATTGGGCAGGAACGTGATGCCGTTATCCATTTTCAGGGAGCCTTCCCCCTCGAACTGGAAATAGCGGATGGTATAGAGCGTATTCGCAAAATTGCCCGTCTTTTTCAGCTCACAGCGGATTTCCACCGTCTGCCCCTTCGTCACCTTGTTGGGCACGGGCATCGTTTCCACCGTGAAGGGATAGGACTGCTGGATGTCCATGTCATCGTCGCACGATACGAATGTGAATGACATGGCGGCGAACAGGCAAAGCGCCAACGCCTTGAAAAATGATGTTCTCTTGCTTCTGTTGTTCAGTATATTCATTTCAATTTGATTTTTAAGTTGTTATTCTGTTTTTTCGTTGTCCGTTGCAGGTACTCATTCAAGTCCTTGCAACCGTCATAGAGGGCGGAGCGGTCTGCGACACGCCCGCCATACCGTTCTTTCAGGGCTTCAAGCGTCCTTCGTCCCGCATCGTCACGGTCAAGGAAACAGCCGATGCGTCCGTAACCGTCCAGATACCTCAGAGCCTTTTTCACGTTGGCGGTTGAGTTCAGTACAAGGTGGTCGCACCTTTCGCCCATGCCGAGCGTGACAGCGGAAAGGAAGTCCACAAATCCCTCGTACACGCAGCAGACGTCAGCGTCAGCGGCTTCCGTCTTTACCAACGACACGTCCTTCGGAGGTACACAGCCCTTGAAATGGCGGCTTCGGATTTCATAGCCGCCCGCCACATTTGGGAAACCGACAGCAAAATACCTTTTCCCATGCACACCGTAGTTCAGCCGGCAGCAGTAACGGGAAGCGATGCCGTAGGGAATGCCCCGTTCCAGCAAATAGTCTGTCAGCGGGGAACGGAGCAGCGGAACGGCTTCCACTTCCTCAAAGACCGGCTCTGAGGGTTTCGGCTCAAAGGTTGGCAATACAGTTGGCGGTATATGGGCGGCATCCGCTATAAACCTCGCCTGCACCATGAAATCACCGCTTCGGATGAACTCCCCGGCAAGTGTGAAGATGTCGCCGCCCCTGCCCAAGCCGAAGTCGTGCCAGAGCTGTTTCGCCACGTTCACACGGAAAGAGGGTGTGCGCTCATCGCGGTATGGCGCACGATACCAAAGCTCATTGCCGCTTCTTCGGACAGGCTCATGCCCCAACCGTGCGAGGAAGTCCGCAAGGGGCATCCGTCTCATGTCTTCTATGTCAGTCCGTTCCATGCGCCACGTGTCAGTTGATGATGAACTTGACACCCACACCCCACTGACAGTGGAACTTTTGGGTGTCGCCACCCCACAGCAGGCGCTCCCGGAGGTTGGCGAGCAGGGCGATGCGGTCAGCCACGTAAAACTCCACATCGAGCGTCAGCGCACCGCCATAGATGAAAGCATCCCGGTCATGCAGCGTCGAGCCGTCAAAAAGAATTTCCTTGCCCCAATTTACAGACTCATATCCGGCGAGAGCCGAAGCCCCCGCATATACGAACACGATTTTACGTGCATTCGACAACAGCTTGAGGTAATATCCCCCTTCCGCCGTGAACTGCGCCACAGGTATGGCAGTAGCCTTGTAAGGGTTGTTCTTCAACAGGTATTCACCGCCGAACACCCACTTGTTCCCATTCTCCGTATAGGTGGCGAGAGCCGCCCCGAAGCTATACCCTCCGTCATTGCCGCCGGGTTTGACCCCGTCTGCCAAATTCGCCTTTACCTCGATGCCCTGCATCTTCGGCAAACATCGCTGGGCGTACGCCTGCCCCGTGAAAAGGGCAAGCGACGCGATGATGATTACGATGTACTTTCTCATGGTCAGCGCACTTGAAGTTCGTCAATCGTGTTGGCACGCACCAGATCCTCGTTTTCAATCATGAAGGACTGGTGACGACCTCCGTCCTTCTCGTTCAGTTCCACCACGAGGCACTTGTCATCGGGGATGGTGAACTTCGCCATCGTGAAGACCGTGCGCTCGCTCTTCCTGCCCGGCACGAGGGTCACATAGTTCTGCGCACGGAGCGGCAGGATAATCCGCTCCTGCACGGCGGTGCGCTTCGCCACTTTCTTGTCCACGATTTTCCATGTGATGTAGTCCACATCGAAAGGCACGTTGCTTTGGTTTTTGATTTCCGTGTGGAAATAGAGAAGTCCGTTGTGCGTGTAGATGCCTTTCAAGAGGTACTGGATACCGAAACGCTTGCAGCCGATATGCTTCACCTCACGCTTGTTCTGTTTGTAGATGGACTTCATGATAAGGCGCACCAGCATCGGGCTTTTGCTGCCCAGCTCCTTCAGATAGATTTCCTGCGCGTTGTTCGGACGGTTCACGGCTTCGCCATCGTGGATGAAGTCGCACATCTCTACGTTGAGCAGCAGCGGTTCGGCGGCGTACTTCACGTTGAATGTGTAGAAACTTCCGTCCTCCGTGATTACTGACATGTTGGTCTCGTTCGGGAAGTTTCTCACGGTAGCCTTCACACGGATCACGTTCTCCGCACCGTCCGCTTTTCCGGCTATCAGGTCGGGGGAGCCCAAATCCACATAGCGCACTTCTGCCGGGAAAATGACATGCACGGTCTTGTCGTAGGTCACTTCCAGACCGTGGGGCGGTATCATGCGGTCAAAGGTCAGCTTCTTCGTCAGACCGTGATACAGGTCGCCGTCCGCCTCTTTCTGCGGATAGACCTCCTTGGTCAAGACCGGCTGTTGCTCACTTCCGTTGTTTTCTTCAGCAACGGTTACATTTTCCTGCGCATGGGCAGTTACGATGCCCATGGCGAGGGCAAACATCATGATTACTTTTCTCATTTTACTTTGGATTTAGTGGTAAATAAAAATTGATTGTTTTCCTAATTCGTTTCCTGATAGAGCATGACCCTGTACCCGGCTTTCAGATGCACCTTGACGGTGCGCATCTTCCCCGCAATGTACTGGCTCGTGCCCTGTATCAGCCCCTTGCCCAAGTCGGAGGCAAGCTGTGCTCCGGCGTTGGAGGAGATGTTGATGCTGCTGCCCAGCGAGCCGCCCATGTTGGCGGCGACCTCCCTGACGGCGTTCATCTCCATAGAGTTGGGGATGAATATTCCGGGCTGCCCGTCCGTGTCATAGACCTCCAATTCCACCGGAATAATCGTGCCGCCGTGTTCCAGCGAGGTGACTTCAATGCCGAGCCGTTCGCCTTGGATTTTGGCAGCACCGACCACCACCGCATTACGGGGGATGATTCTGTCCGCCACCGCCATCGGCTCCAATAACCGCAATTTGACAGCCTGTCCGTCGGTCACGCTCTGCGCCCCATGGACGCATGCCGGTATGGTGTTCCTGTCCGATACAGCCGTACCTCCCACTGGCGTGTTGAAGCTGCGGTTGCGCTCCTGCACGAAGGTGGCGGCAAATTCAGCGTTGCTCATGGGCTGTCCGAGCGAGGACACCACCTGATGCGCCACCTGCTTTACGGGCATCGCCAAGTTCTTCCCGGCTTTCTGCACGGGATAAGTCTTTTCGGTCTGTCTCGCTGCCGCCTGCGTGCCGTTCTGCCCGCCCATGTATTTTGCCGCCAGCTCGTAGGACTTTTCCATGAGCGCCACTTGTCCGTCCATTGTGGAGTTTCTCTCTTTTTCATCTTCCAGTTCCGATTCCAACGAGGCGATACGCTCCAGCAGTTTGTCCGTTTCAGCATTATCGTCCTTCGGCTGCCCGTAGAAGTTGCCGAGCGTGGCATTGAGGTCGCGGTAAGCGGCTGCGGAGGACCGGACGGTCTCCGGTGCGGGTTCCGCCGCCTCTTCCGTGCCGCCGGGATTGGCAAGGTCGAAGTCCCTGCCGGCCTCCTCCGTTTCATGGTCGAACAGGTCGCCCAGTTGCCGCATGGCAAGGTTGCGGTTCTCCCGCCTTTCCTCCATCGCCATCTGCTCGTAGGCTTTCGCCTTGTCACCGATAATCTGCCGTTCCTCCTTGTCCGCATCGGGCATCTCGATGTTGTAGCCGCCTGTTCCCGCCTGTCGTTCCTTATTGGAGGATGGTGCGAATATCAGCCACATCGCCCCGATGAACACCAGCACCATGACGGGCAGCACAATCATCTTTTGGCGTTTCAGCCGTTGGGCTTCGCTCAGCGGTTTGCGCTCCTTCTTCGGCTTCTCCTTGCCGGGAGCGGCTTTGTTTCCGTTCTTTGTGTCATTCTTCGTCTGTTCCATACATACTATTATAATAAGGTGTAAAATGGTCGTTCTTCTCCGGCTTCACGGACAGCTCCACCTCTCCGGCGTGGTCTGTTTCCATCCGGCTGCCGTCATTCCTGCCGATGTCATGGACGGCTTTGCCGAAGGTGTAGAGGGCAAGCGCGGCGAATGCGGTGAGCATCGCCAGCACGATGCGCCTGCGTGTCTTCGGCGGCAAGCCGTCCAGATAGCCTTTCATTTTTGCAATGATATTTTTCTTCTCATCATGGAGCTTCCAATATGCCCTCCACACAGCCTTTCTGATACCTTTCATGTCCTGTTACCTTTTGATTGTCTGTAAATCCTTGTTCTCAATGATGGTAAATCCCTCGATGGTGAAACCGTTCGGGTTGTCGTCCGAACGGGACGAGTTCAAGAGGCGGCACGTGGTCACGAGGCTGCGCTCGGTGACGTTGCTCTGCCGGATGATCTTCTGCGTGGCATAGGTCACGGCACGGTAGGGATAGCTGTCGAAGTCGCATACCACGCTGTCCACCTTCAGCACCTGGTTGATGTTCCCGGCGATGATGCGGTTGTAGTACCCCTTCTCGGCAAAGTCCGAATAGTAGTGGTACACGCTCCTGTCCGCCAGCAGCAGGGCACGCTTCACGTTGTGCTCTATCGCGCTCTTTTCGGGCGACAGGGTGAAGAACAGCTCGTGGAAGCGGCGCACATGTTCCCTCGCCTCCGCCGGACGGTTCTGCGAGAGGTCCTGCGAGAGTGCCAGCATCAGCGACTTGCCGTTGTCCAGCACGTAGATTTTTTCCCTCTGCCGCTCCGCAAAGCGGTAGGAACTCCACACGCTCCAGACCGTTATCACGGTACAAAGGGCGAGGAAGACGATACCGAACAGGCGTATCTGCCTGAACGACGATTCGATGTTCTTTAATGACTTGAATTCCATTCTGTCTGATTTTATAGGTTTATTTCCGTTTGAGAAGGCGTCCGGCGGTATGCTTCCATGCCGCCTTGCCCATATTTATCCCGGCACGTCCGACACGCCCGGCGGCGTTTCCTGCCGCAGCACCCGCGATGCCGCCCGCAAGGGCCGCCCCGCGTCCGGCAAGCTGCGTCACACCGCGCCCGTAACTGCCCATGCCGCCTGCCTGGATGATCCAGCCCGCGACGGTGGGTATCGTGAAGTAACCGATGATGCCGATGATCATGAAGACGATATAGACCCCGTCACTGGAATCCAGCGAGAAGTTCGGGTCTGCCTGCATCCGTTCGATGTCGCTTTGCAGCATCAATGCCTGAATCTTCGCCAGTATGGTGCTGAATATGTCCGACACGGGCAGCCACAGATAGACCTGTATGTAGCGGCAGAACCACTGCGTGAGCGTGCTCTGGAAGCCGTCCCACACCGATATGGCGAAGGCTATGGGTCCCAGTATCGCCAGCACCACGAGGAAGAACGTGCGGATGGTGTCTATCACGAGGGCGGCGGCTTGGAACATCAGTTCCAGTATCTCGCGGAAGAAGTCGCGGATGCCTTTCTTCATCTCGTACAGCTTCCGGTCAACATGCATCCATGCCATTGTCGCCATGTCGGAGGGCGACCAGCCCAGTTCCTCCAGCTGTTTGTCGAACTCCTCGTTCGATACGAGGTAGGCTGTTTCGGGGTTGCGCACCATCGCCTCGTATTCCAGCCTGTCCTTCTGCTTCCGGTACTCGTTCATGTCCAAAGTCTGCGCTTCAAGCAGCTTCGCCGTGCCCTGCACCACGGGCGAGAGGATGCTGTTCACCGTGCCGAGGACCACCGTGGGGAAGAACATGATGCACAGCCCGACGGCGAACGGGCGGAGCATGGGAAACACGTCTACCGCTTCGGCTCTCGCCAGCGACTGCCACACCCGGCAGGCGACGTAGAACAACGCGCCCAGCCCGGCGATGCCCCTCGCCACGTCTGCCATGTCCCCGCACAGGGGCATCATCTCGTCATAGAGCGAGCGTAAAATCTGGTGAAGGTTGTCAAATTCCATAGGCTACCAGTATCTTTCGTTCATATTCCCGTACAGCCCCATGATGCGGTCAAGGTCGTTTTTCTTCTTCGCACGCAGGTAGCTGACGGAAATGTTCCTGTTGGTGTAGTAGCTCACGAGGTTACGGTAACGCTTCATTTTGGAGTGGCACCGCTCCACCACGTCCATGCGCTCCTTGTCGGTCATGGAGAGCGTGGTGATGTTCACCACGTTCTTCAGTTCCGTCAGCACGTCATTGCTCTCCTCCAGCAGCTTGGTGTAGCCGAAGGCGATTGCCGACAGCTCTTCGGGAGTGAAGTTCTCGTCTTGGAGCATCTTCCGGAAGTTGTTCACGTAGATGTCCGTGATGTCGCCTACCATGAGGATGGTCTGTTGCACCTTGCGTGCGTCCTTGACGAGGTTGTTCACCGATTTGAGCGCGTCGTAATACTTCTTGCCCTGCTCGTAAATCTTCACCGTTTCCTTGAAGTTGTTCACCATGTTGGTGGCGGTCTTTGAGGTATGGACGATGTTCTTCGAGGCGTTGATGATGCCCTGCGCGAGGTTGCCGGGGTCGCTCACCACCCATTGGGCGGATGCCCTGCCCGCAAGGAGCAAGCAAAGGCAAAAGGCTAATGCCATTCTTGTTTTTATTATCATCTTCTTTGGATTTAGTGGATTGGCTATTTCTTACCGGACTCTTTAAGGGCGTCTTCCAGTTCTGAAAACGAAACGCCCTCCATATCCCCGGAAAAGGACAGACCGGAATGTTCCTTTTCGTCCTCCGTCTTCTTGGCGGAACGTATATAGTCCCCGTTCGGCGAGAAGGTCAGCACGTCGGTCGCTTCGTTATACGCCACGTCAATGCGGAATCCCGTGTTCATGAACAGGTTGCCGTTCTCCTCTTGCAAGAGGTAGGTTTCCGGTTTCAGCCTGCGGCGGATGCCGCTCCGTTTGAACACCGTCACCTTGTAGGCTTCGCCCTCCTTGTAGATGAGCACGTCGGGTTTTCCCTCCATGCTTGTCCAGTTTCCGCACAGTTGGTCGCGGCGGTTATCCGCCACGTCGCAGGATTGCAGCATCACGACTGCCAGTCCGATCAGACACTCGCTGATTTTCAGCATTTTTACTTTTGATAAGCTCATAAGATTTTCTTTTTTGATTGATAATTCTGTTTTACTCATTCTTTGTTTCTCCGCCTTTCGGCAAGCTGCCGGATGGCGGCTTCGATGTCGCCGCCCAGCTGCTCCGCCAGACGGTAAACCTCCACCTTCTCCGTTTCCTCGGTGGTGTACGCCAGATACTCTTCCGCGCTCACCTCGGTGGCATAGACCGCCGACTGTGTGCCGCCCAAGCCTATCCAAACCTCTTTGTAGAACCTTGAAGGGTTGTTCGCCATGTTGATGGAGAGTATCTGCGACTTCTCCTTCTCTGTCAGCCCCAGCAAGGACTGTATGGCATCGAACTTGTTCATATATTTCCTTTGGTCAAGAAGTATCTTGCAGTCCGAATTGTTGATGATGCTCTCCTTGACGACGGGGGAGGAAATGATGTCGTCCACCTCCTGCGTCACCACGATTGCCTCACCGAAATACTTGCGCACTGTCTTGTACATATAACGCAGATATTCAGCCATGTTCGCTGAAGATAGAGCCTTCCAAGCCTCTTCCACTATCAGTTGTTTCCGCACGCCTTTCAGCCGTCGCATCTTGTTAATGAAAGCCTCCATGATGATGATGGTCACAACGGGGAACAGCTCGCGGTTTTCCTTTATACTGTCAATCTCGAAGACGATGAACCGTTTTGACAGCAGGTCGATGTTTTCCGCCGAGTTGAGCAGGAAGTCGTAACGTCCGCCCCGGTAATACTGCCGCATGGTGGTGAGCATGTTGTCGATGTTGAAGTCGGACTTCTCCACCTTGATGTCACGCTCCGCCAGTTCCCTGCGGTAGTCGTCACGCATGTACTCGTAGAAACTGTCGAAACACGGTACGATATTCCGGTCGGCGCGGATACGCC
The DNA here is from genome assembly GCF_900128505.1 of Parabacteroides timonensis. Lineage (NCBI taxonomy): Bacteria > Pseudomonadati > Bacteroidota > Bacteroidia > Bacteroidales > Tannerellaceae > Parabacteroides > Parabacteroides timonensis. Next base: position 3,681,480 of record NZ_LT669941.1, on the reverse strand, counting down.
CGATATAGGCGTTCACGGCACTGCCCAGTTCCCCGCTCTCCGTCTTCGTCACCTTGTCGTCCTCCGACTTCCAGAGCGTGAGCAACAGTGTCTTGATGCTGTCCTTCTTCTCCACGTCGAACACGTAGTCGTCGGTATAGAACGGGTTGAAACTGATGGGCTTCTCCTCCGTATAGGTGAAATACACGCCGTCCGCGCCTCCCGTCTTGCGCCGTATCATCTCGCACAATCCCTGATAGGAGTTTCCCGTGTCCACCAGTACCACGTGCGCACCCTGCTCGTAGTATTGACGCACGAGGTGGTTCATGAAGAAGGATTTGCCGCTTCCGCTGGGACCCAACACGAATTTGTTTCTGTTCGTCGTGACACCTTTTTTCATCGGCAGGTCGGAAATATCAAGGTGCAGCGGTTTTCCCGTGAGCCTGTCCACCATCTTGATGCCGAAGGGTGAGAGCGAGCTGCGGTAGTTGGTCTCCTCCGTGAAGAGGCACACCGCCTGCTCGATGAAGGTATGGAAACTCTCCTCCGCAGGAAAGTCCGCCTCGTTGCCGGGCATGGCTGCCCAGTAGAGCGTCGGGCAGTCGGTGGTATTATGGCGGGGTACGCACCCCATGCTTGCAAGCTGGCTTCCCACATCGTTCCTGATATGCTTCAGCTCCTCCGCGTCGTCGCTCCACGCCATGACGTTGAAGTGCGCCCGTACAGAGGCCAGACCGTAGGAATGGGCTTCGTTCAGGTACTGGTCTATCCACTCGCGGTTGATGCTGTTGCTCCTCGAATAGCGGGAGAGCGACTGCATATTGCGGGCAGACTTCTCGAACTTCTGCAGGTTCTCCTCGCTGTTGTCGATAATCACATACTGGTTGTAGATGTGGTTGCAGGATAGCAGCAGCCCCACGGGGGAGGCGAAGGAGAGGCGGCAGTCCGAGCGGTCGGTGGACAGCCGCTCGTAACGGGTGTCTGTCGCCACCGTGCCGGGCAGGTCTTCCGTGTCGGAAAGGGTATGCAGGCACAGCCGGTTGTCGCCGATGCGCATCTCCCTTGCCGAAAGCTCGATGTCCTGCAACGTGGCGTTATCTTCGGGCAGGAGCGAGAAGTACCGCTCCAGCAGCCCGGCTTTGCCGTCCGTCCCCACAATCTCATCGGTGGAGAGGCGGCGCAGCCTGACAAAACCGCTGTCGTTCATGATGCGCCCGAACTGCTCCGTTGCCTCCATGAACTTCGCGGCGGTTTCCCCGTCCAGCTCCTTCGGGATGATATGCCCCCGGCACAGCGTGCTGAAGTTGCTCTGCATCCGGTTACGCTCCTTCGTCGTCTTGGTCAGGTAGAGGTAGCACGTGTGCTTCAGGTACGGACGCTCGTTGAAGTGACGCTCGAAGCTCCGCGAGAGGAAGCTCATCCCGTCCTTATCCAGTTCCGGCTTATACCGTTCCTTGATGAACCAGTCCTGCTTGTGGACGACGGAGAAGTCCGGCAGCACCTTGACAGCCTTGCACCAGCAGCCGTGTATCGCCTCGTACTCCGCACCCGTCACGGTGTAAAGCTCCGGCAGTTCCACCTCGAAGGCTACCGTGATGTCGGCATCCTTGGAGACGATGCAGCCTTGCTCCACCGCCAGCAGCGGGAACTTGTTTTCCAGTGTCGTCATTTTCGATGTATTTCTCATTTTGTTTCTTCCTTTCGTTTCCGTATGAATAATCGGGTGATCCGCCGCCGGTTGATAAGGTATCGGGGATGGCTCCGTGCAGCTCCCAGCTTCATCAGCCCGTGTTCGCCGTACCGGGCGTTCAGCGCGAAGGTCTGCCATACGAGGACGGAGGACGATACCGCACCGAAGCCGATACATATCCACTGGCCGATGCCGACCATGTAGAGGATGACGAACAGGACGAAGAGAGCGAGCAGACCTCCGCAGAAGATGAAGAGGTACTGGGCTTTCAGTCCCTTGAACTCGACCGGACGGCCGATACCCTTGTTTATCGGGTATTCAGCCATACATTATCATATTAAAGGAAGAACGAGCGCAGGATGGTGGCGGCTACAATCAGGAAGATGCAGGCTCCGAACCACGAGGCGGCAGTCTTGCTCGTGTCGGGGTCTCCCGAAGAGAATTTCCCGTACACTTTCACGCCTCCGATAAGCCCGACTACCGCGCCGATGGCGTAAATGAGCTTAGTGTCGAGTAGGTCAGCCCCATTGCTGGGGCTTTCCCCTCTAAGAACCGTGCATGAGAGTTTCCCCTCACACGGCTCAAGCAACGCATTACCATTCTTACTGAAGGAATAGTTCTGCCTCATTTCCTACTAATTTTATTAGGGTTAAACTTCTTGTTCTTGCATGAACTGTGTATGAGAATCTTGAACGGTTTGCCGTTGACAGTCTCCTTGATAGTCGTCCATCTTCGTTCATCGTCAATAATCTCTCCACAGATTGGGCAACGCATTTCTTGGTGAATCCAAATCATACGCAGCAGGTCATCAATCTCACGTAGTTGGTTCTCCGTGTTCTTTGACTTGCGCCGTGCATAGTAAGGAGCATCGGCAGGGTCGTATGGATTAGTATTGGTTCTGACACGCACGTACTTCAATATGGGAGTGTCCGCCAGCCTTTTAAGACTTAAAGTCGTTTCCTTACCCGACTTCTTGTTCTTGGTTATAGTGGCGAAGCACCATTCACGTCCATGCAATTGTTTGAAATACCTGTCTTTAATCCAATGTTTGCCCTTTTTCGGATGCCTGCGTCTTGCCCATTGCCAAAGCGTCTTGTACACCTCGTAGTCCACACGTGAGAATGCTTTCGATGATGCCCCGTAACGGTAATAGTTTGCCCATCCGGGAATCATGTGGTTAAGCATCCTTATAAGTGAGGAAGCCTTTGCCGACTTGTTGCTCTTGATTTTCGTACGAACCTTGTCACAGAAATTCTTCATCGCGTCCTTTGACGGCTTAGTCAGAAGTTTTCCGTTTGACTTGTATTCCCTGATGTTGAAGCCGAGGAAATCAAAGCCCTCACTGATATGAGTAATCCTTGTCTTTTCTTCCGACAACATCAGTCCACGTTCTGCCATAAACTGCCGTATAAGGGGCAGGATAACATCCTCAATTGTTTCCTTATCCTTTGCAGTGACAATAAAGTCATCAGCATAGCGCACGAGATTGATTTTGGGCTTAATCCATTTACGTCCGTCTGCGGTAGGTTGCCAATAGGGTTTCACCGCCTTTTGGACAAGGGATTGTAGCCCGTCAAGAGTCATGTTGGCAAGGGTTGGGGAGATTATGCCTCCTTGTGGAGTTCCCTCCTCGGTCGGAAAAAGACTTCCATTGAATACATAACCACTTTTGAGCCATTTTCTCAGCACCCCCTTATCCATAGGGATATTGTTAAGAAGCCATTCATGGCTGATGTGGTCGAAGCATCCTTTGATGTCTCCCTCCAAAATCCATTTGGGGGCAACATCCCTTGAAAGGACATTGTGACACTGGGCTATTGCATCTTGGCAGCTGCGATATTTACGGAAGCCGTAGGAGTGTTGGTCGCCTGTCGTTTCCGCAATAGGGTCGAGAGCCATCAGATAGAGAGCCTGCATCGCACGGTCTTTCATCGTAGGGATTCCCAAGGGGCGTTTCTTCCCGTTCTTCTTCGGTATTTCCACACGGCGCAGGGGCATCGGTTGATAGCCACGGCGTTTGAGTGTGTCAATAGCTTTGACTTTTGCCGCATCGGACGACCACCTTACATGGTCAACTCCTGCGGTGTCTTTACCCTTATTAGTAGTAACCCGGACTACGGCAAGATAGCGACCGTAGAACGAGTGGGTCAACAGCCATTGCAAGGACTTGACCTTGCCGTGTCTGCCTTCCCTTTGAGCCTTTACAATACGTGCTTGCAGCTTCCGAACATACTCCTCTGCCTTGTGTCGGTCAATGCTTTTCCAACGTTCGGTATCAGAGAGGACCATATTTTCAGGCGCACACTTTTCTTTCGATTTGTTCATTTGCTTTCCTTTCTTTAGAAGTTCTATAAGTTTATTGTAAAGAGTTACCTTGTGGAAGTGGGCACACTTTCGTGTCGGATGATGTGGCTCCCTGCCATACATGGCAATGAGGTCAATCCGTATCCGCTCCATTACAGAGCGGCATTCGCTTTTTCCACGTTCCTATACCCGCACCCCATATAGGCTTGCCTTGCGGCTCGCTTACCTCCTCAAAGAGGGGGAGAGATACGGGCTTACCACGTTCCATGCAAGTGACGATAATGGGTTAGGTCTGTCCTATCCACCGGCAGTCATTATGTCCGTGCAACCCCACCTGGACAGGGAGTTGACCGACTGCGCACCTTTTGGTTCAAGCCTACAGCCTCGCTTTTGGAGCGAAGCCCTCAACATCATTTGGCTTGTTCTTCGTAACGATGTTTATCGGACATTCACATTGGTTGACCATACCATCAAGTCTCGCCCCTCGGCAGAACGATGTTATCTGCCTTAACCTCCACTCACGCTTCGGTCTATTCCTTTCGGAAAGGGTACTTTGTCAGAGCAGCTTCGCACAAAGAGATTACTCGCAATGCACGTACTCTCAGACTACTGCAAACGGAATTGCAGGTGTAATCAATGAATTAAATCATAGTCACACAATCACTTACACGGCTTTTACGTGTCACACGCCCGGATCAAAATAGCTGGTAACCATAGAGGTGGCTTCCGTGATGCCTGCCAGACCGTTTCCCTGTGCGAAAGCGGAAGCGGTGGCGGCGATGGCAAGCGCCGCAGAGAGGATTGTTTTCTTGCTTTTCAAAGCGTTCTTGATGTTCTTGTTCATAAAATGTTCTTGTTTTGTGCCGTCGAAAGGGTGGATGGTCCTTTGTCGGGCGGTTGATACTTGATTACTTTTCTTTGGTTCAGTGGTGTGCCCGTTTGTTTCCACGGACTTGGGCTGTCCGTTGCGAACCGGATGCGCCTTGCGCTTCCTCGCCGCATGGGTGTCATTTTACGTTTTCATTTCCATTTTTATCGTCATACAAAGTCCCTTATGTTGAAATCCTCCAACCGTTCGGGGATTACCAGTTCTTTCTTCGCTTCCGTCTTTACGGGCGGCGTTACAGGCTCGTCGTAAAGATAGAAGTCTATCAGACCCGTTATTTTCACTTTGACGGACTTGTTCAGCTTGTCAAGCAGTTCCGTACCGTCCAATTCTGAGAATACTTTTCCTGCCTGCCGTTTCTCGTCTTTGGTCGGGTTGTCCTTTCCGGCTATGCCGACGGCTTCCCCGATTTCATCGAAGCTGTATCCCGAAGCCTGCCGTCTGTCCGGAGTTTCCTCCTCCAGCTCTTCCTCCCCGAACTCCATATCGGAAGGCGGGACACTCGTGAAGGTTTCATCGAGTTTGTCTTCCGGGACTTGTGCCGGATAAGAGGCGGTGTTTTCGTTTCCGTCGTCAAAAGTAGCCTCTTCCTCCGACAGTTCCATGCCTTTTTCCGAAGTGGCAGCTTCCTGCGTCGGTATGGCAGCGTTTGTCCGGGTTGATGTCATTTTGAAGCGGCTCTTGCCGATGATGTCCGAAGTATCTGCGGGAGCTTCCTCCCGTGCCGCCTGTTGTTTCGTTGCCACACTGTTCAGCGACCGCCATACATCCGCGATTCCCTTGAAGAAGCGGACAAGTTTCGTTTCCATGATACGCTCATAGAGCAGCAGGAACAGGAACCATACGTTACAGGCTATTGATACTGCCAATAGTAGTTCTGTCATAGCCCGGCGGTGTTAATGTCCGGTACGTTTTCCTCGTCCATATGCCGGTCTGCCGCACTCTGCTTGAGAGAGGCTTCTATCTCATTATGGAACTGTGCGAAATGTTCGGTCAATACATTGTCCAGATAATCTTCTACCGTCATGCCTTTGTCTGCGAACAGACCGATGATCTCTTCCATACGGCGGTGGTATTCCGGTCGCACGCATGCCTGCATGTTGGGGTTGGTTACGATACCGGATTTTTTCAGGATTTCAGCCTTGTAGCTGCCGGCCTGTTTCTGGCTTTTCTTGTTCGTTGTCTTCATTTCTTTCTGTTTTTTAGTGATTAAAATACGTCTTCATAATTTTTGTCATACAGTTTCTTTATCACATCCCCGCATTGGAGGAAATGTTGGGTCAGCACATGGTCAAGGTAGCCGGACAGGGTGAGCTTGTCCTTGCCGATCACGCGGGTGATCCGCATGATACGGTCATGGTACTCCCTGCGCACGTATGCCATCTTTCCCGACCGTGCCGCCGTTTCCGCTCCTTTGATGAACATTTCAAGATAATCCTCTTCATTCTCTATGGGCGGAATGGCGGAAGCGGCCACCGCTTTCCTGCGGTTCTCGTTTCTTGCCGTTTTCTTCTTTTCAGCCGGGCTGTCGGTTGGCGCAGGAGGAGTCTCCGCCTTTTCCGCAGGGGCGGCGGACGGGGGCATTTCCGGACGTATGCTGTCGAGAAAGCTCGCGGTGTCGATTTGCACATCAAGGTTCTTTGCCATGGTTATCCGTTTATCAGTTTCAACATTTCTTCCGCAAGCGTTTCGATGTTGCTGCCTTTCATCAGCGACTTGTCGGGCGGCATGACGGTGGAGCGGAACACGGAGCGTTCCCCGTCCTCCTCGCTTTCCCTGCGGAAACGCTTGCTGTCGGGCAGGTAGGTCTTCATGATGTTCAGCCCGACGCTTCCCGCCACTTTCTCGTACACGTCATAAAGGTTGGTCTTCTCCCTGCCGTCCACCATGTTCCACAGCAGGTAAAGCCCTTTGAGGTTGGCTTTCCCGGTACTCATGAAGGATTCGTTCACGACGGAAGCGAAGTTCAGCGAGCTCTCCGCCACCACGCGGTCAGCCGTTATGGGGCAGAACACGTAATCCATTGTCGCCACGGTCCTGATGACGCCGGGATTGTTCACCGTTCCGGGCAGGTCGAAGAAGATGATGTCCGGCGGCGTTTCCTTCCCGATGAAAGCCTTGGCCTTCTCGATGGCTGTTTCGGGATGGCTTTCCACAATCGGGTACATTTTCTTTTGCAGCCGGGCGAACTGCTCGAAGGCTGTCTTTTGCAGCCGTGGGTTGCGTTCGATGTTCTTCAGGTCACGCTCACGCATATCCTTGATGCTGAACTGTGGATAATCGCAATCGACCACGACGACATCCATTCCTTTCACGTAATAGAAATAGCTTGCCATCAGCACCGTGAGCGTCGTTTTGCCCGCACCCCCTTTCTGGGTGGAGAAGGCGACAAGTAATGTTTCTTTCTTCATTGCTTTTTTCTTTCAAGTCGGTTATACAATCATTTTATCTGTTTTGTGACTGGCTGGCGGACCGGAGGGATTGTCTGACGGCTTACAAGTCGGCTGGCGGATTGTATGCCTGATGGACCGGTCTGTATGCTTGTCAGTTTTCAGGCTTGCTTGCCGGCTGTCATATCAGCTTGCCGCTTTACTGACTTGTCAGCCGCACAGCTTGCACGCTTATCAGCTGACCGGTCATCAGACTGGTCGTCAGACTGGGCTTCAAGACGGCTTGCCGATAGTACGACAAACCGGTCTTTCAACCAATCACGCTGCAAATAAACAATGAATTTCCGGCACTTGTATCACTTCTCCGGCAAGTGGCAGCATGTTGCGCCGGTTGGCACCATCTGGCACACTTACGCCTCTGTCATACACGGATTTATCACCCTAAATTTGCACCCGAACGGCAGGGTACGCCGCAGGTGGCGCAGCCCGGAGTTTGAAAGGTATTCCCCCAATCCGTCCGAAGGCGGATTTTTATGTTCGCCTGAACATAGCAAGGTATGTTTTCAGCCGCTCAAAACATTTTGAGCATCCCGGAAAACACCTTGCCCTTGCAGGGGGCGGGCTTCCTCTCCGAAGTCGGGAAGCCTTTCAAACCTACGGTATCTGTGCCTCGAAGCGGCGGCTTATGTCGTCAAACCGCTAAATCCAAATTATATGAGTGAAAAAAGAAAGAACAAGACCGGGAGAAATCCCAAACTTGATCCGGTGGTGTACCGCTACACCGTCCGTTTCAACGGGGAGGAACACAACCGTTTCCTCTCCATGTTCGAGAAATCGGGTGTTTACGCCAAGTCGGTTTTCATTAAGGCACACTTCTTCGGGCAGCCTTTCAAGGTACTGAAAGTGGACAGGACACTGGTGGACTACTACACCAAGCTGTCCGATTTTCATGCGCAGTTCCGTGCGGTAGGCACGAACTACAACCAGGTCGTGAAAGAGTTGCGCTGCCATTTCTCCGAGAAAAAGGCGATGGCGTTGCTCTACAAATTGGAAGGGCAGACCGTAGAACTCGTGAAACTGAGCCGCCGGATAGTGGAACTTTCAAGGGAACTGGAGGAGAAATGGTCGCAAAAATCAGTGTAGGCAGCTCGTTGTACGGCGCACTTGCCTATAACGGGGAGAAGATTAACGAAGCGAAAGGTCGGCTGCTCACCGCCAACCGCATCTACAATGACGGCACGGGGACGGTGGACATCCGCAAGGCGATGGAGGGCTTTCTTGCCTGTATGCCGGAGCATACGAGGGTGGAGAAACCTGTGGTGCATATCTCGCTCAACCCGCACCCGGAGGACGTGCTGACCGACACGGAGCTTCAGGACATCGCACGCGAGTATCTGGAAAAGATGGGCTACGGCAACCAGCCGTACCTTGTATTCAAGCACGAGGACATCGACCGCCACCACCTGCATATCGTGACGGTCAGGGTGGACGGGAACGGCAGGAGTATCGACACACGCAACAACTTCTACCGGAGCAAGCAGATTACCCGTGAGCTGGAACGGAAGTACGGGCTGCATGATGCAGAGCGGAGGAACCGCCGTCTTGATACACCGCCTCTGCACAAGGTGGACGCTTCGGCTGGTGACGTGAAGAAGCAGGTGGGGAACACGGTTAAGGCACTGAACGCCCAATACCGCTTCCAGACGATGGGCGAATACCGCGCCCTCCTTTCCTTGTATAATCTGACGGTGGAGGAAACGCAAGGCAACGTGCGTGGACGGGAGTATCACGGGCTGGTCTATTCTGTCACTGATGAAACAGGCAACAAGGTGGGCACCCCGTTCAAGTCCTCGCTCTTCGGGAAGTCCGTCGGCTATGAAGCCGTTGGGAAGAAGTTTGCCCGTTCCAAGCAGCAGATCAAGGACGGCAAGCTCGCAGACATGACGAAGCACACCGTCCTTTCCGTGCTGGAAAGCACGTATGACAAGGAGAGGTTCGTTTCTCGGCTCAAGGAGAAAGGCATCGACACCGTGCTGCGCCACACGGAGGAAGGGCGCATCTATGGGGTGACCTTCATCGACCACCGCACAGGATGCGTGCTGAACGGTTCGCGCATGGGCAAGGAACTTTCCGCCAATGCCTTGCAGGAACACTTCACGCTGCCTTATGCCGGACAGCCGCCGCTCACGCTTTCCATTCCGGTGGAAAACGGTGAAGATATGCGCGGGCGGGCTGTTTCCGGGCATGACGACACGGAGGGCGGTATGGGCTTGCTCTCTCCCGAAGGTCCGGCAGGGGATGCCGAGGAGGAAGCCTTCATCCGGGCGATGCGGCGCAAGAAGAAAAGGAAGAAGCGCAAGGGCTTGGGAATGTAACAGAAGTATCAACAATCAAAAATTTTCAATCTATGTCACAACAAGAAGACGATTTGAGGGCACTGGCGAAAATCATGGATTTCCTGCGTGCCGTGAGTATTATTTTGGTGGTCATGAACGTGTACTGGTTCTGCTATGAAGCCATAAGGCTGTGGGGCGTGGACATCGGTGTGGTGGACAAAATCCTGATGAACTTCGACCGCACGGCGGGGCTGTTCCGTTCCATCCTGTACACGAAACTGTTCGCCGTCCTCCTGCTTGCCCTGTCCTGTCTGGGGACGAAGGGCGTCAAGGGGGAGAAAATCACTTGGGGAAGGATCTGGGCAGTGCTTGCCGCAGGGTTCGTACTCTTTTTCCTGAACTGGTGGATTCTGGCGCTGCCGTTGCCCGCTGAAGCGGTGACGGGGCTTTACGTCCTGACTGTCGGCGCGGGCTATGTCTGCCTGCTGATGGGCGGTCTGTGGATGAGCCGCCTGTTGAAGACAAATCTGATGGATGACGTGTTCAACAACGAGAACGAGAGTTTCATGCAGGAGACACGGCTCATCGAAAGCGAGTATTCGGTCAATCTGCCCACACGCTTCTATTACAAGAAGAAGTGGAACAGCGGATGGATTAACGTTGTAAACGTTTTTCGTGCGAGCATCGTGTTGGGTACGCCGGGCAGCGGAAAGTCATACGCGGTGGTAAACAATTTCATCAAGCAGCAGATTGAGAAGGGCTTCTCGATGTATGTCTATGATTTCAAGTTCAGCGACTTGTCCACGATTGCCTATAACCATTTGCTCAACCACCCGGACGGATACAAGGTACGACCTAAATTTTACGTGATAAACTTCGACGACCCACGCCGCAGCCACCGCTGTAACCCGATACACCCGGATTTCATGGAGGATATTACGGATGCCTATGAAAGTGCGTACACCATCATGCTCAACTTAAATAAGAGTTGGGTGCAGAAGCAGGGCGACTTCTTTGTGGAATCGCCTATTATCCTCTTTGCCGCTATCATTTGGTATCTCAAAATTTTTCAAAACGGCAAATATTGCACGTTCCCCCATGCCATCGAGTTCCTGAACCGCCGTTACGAGGATATTTTCCCGATACTGACCTCTTACCCGGAACTGGAAAACTACCTCTCACCGTTCATGGATGCGTGGCTCGGTGGGGCTGCCGAGCAATTGATGGGGCAGATCGCTTCGGCGAAAATCCCGCTGTCACGCATGATTTCCCCGCAGCTCTATTGGGTCATGTCGGACAGCGAGTTCACGCTGGACATCAACAATCCCCAAGAGCCGAAAATCCTGTGCGTGGGCAACAATCCCGACCGCCAGAACATCTATGGCGCGGCTCTCGGTCTGTATAACTCCCGTATCGTGAAGTTAATCAATAAAAAAGGGATGTTGAAGTCGTCGGTCATCATCGACGAGCTGCCGACGATATACTTCAAGGGGCTGGACAACCTTATCGCCACCGCACGGAGCAACAAGGTCGCCGTGTGTCTGGGCTTTCAGGATTTCAGCCAGTTGGTGCGCGACTATGGCGACAAGGAGGCCAAAGTCGTGATGAACACCGTCGGCAACATCTTCTCCGGTCAGGTGGTGGGCGAAACCGCCAAGACGCTTTCGGAACGCTTCGGAAAGGTGTTGCAGAAACGGCAGTCCATATCCATTAACCGGCAGGATGTCTCCACTTCCATCAACACGCAGATGGACGCGCTTATCCCGCCGAGCAAGATTTCCGGCTTGACACAGGGCATGTTTGTCGGTTCGGTGTCGGATAACTATGGCGAGCGCATCGAGCAGAAGATTTTCCATTGCGAGATTGTCGTGGATGCCGAGAAGGTAAAGCGTGAGGAGAAAGCCTACAAGCCGATACCTGTCATTACCGACTTTACGGACGAGGACGGCAATGACTGCATGAAGGAAACGGTGCAGGCGAATTACAGGCGCATCAAGGAGGAGGTGAAACAGATTGTCGCCGACGAGCTAAAGCGCATTGCCAATGACGAGAACCTGAAGCATCTGTTGCAGCAGAAATAACCGATGGGCGACAAGACAAAGGGCGGTGCAAATTTGATTCCTTGCTCCGTCCTTTGTCTTAATCCTGATTTTCAGAAATTTCCTCTTTAAGCAATTTGTTTATGGTCGTTATCGTATGGGTCTGAAAGTAGTTTTTCAATTCAACATCATCTTTCAGAAGTATGCCGCATTCTTCATCATAAGTTCCTATGATGTATTTTTTTAATTCGGAGAAGCTGTCCGCAAACGGTATCTGTCTGTTTTCCTGCCAGTATTCGGTTGTGACTTCGGTGATAAACGCTTTCAGCACGGCTTTTTCTTCTTTGTCCAGTTTCTTGAAACGTATCGTTTCACGGTTCACAGGTAACGGCTCCGAAAGAATATCCTCCGGATTCTTGCCGCTACGCATGGCTGACATACAACTCTTGCAGATATGTTGGGCGTGTCCCTTTCCGCTGAACTTCTCGTTCGCCTTGTAGTCGCCACAGATACGGCAATAGTGCCCCTGCTGTTTTTTCTTTTTCTTCTTCGCCATATTGATTCTATTCCGACATCTTTTTCATTTCCAGATCGGCTCCTCTTCCCAACGGTTGAAAAAGCCTATTTTGTAGATGGGCACATCCGCATACTCCTTAAACAATGCCAGTAATTTCTCTTTGAACGCATGTCCCTCGTCTATGGCATTGCAGAGGTATAGCATGGCTGTAATCACATAGAACGGTTTTTTCTGCTGCACCTCGGTCAACGGGCGGGAAAGCCATGCCATTCGCGGATTGCGGATTTCACAAGGGCGTTTGACCATATTCCGGCTCCATATTCTGGAATGGTGCGCGATGATGTTGCGCATGTATGAAATGGCTTCCAGCCATCCCGACAGTTCATTGTGTAAATTTAGCCCCATATCATTGGCTATTGCCGATTTTTCGGGCAACTGGTGGTTGAGGTTCTTGTATATCTTGGAAAGTGTGCCGAACGTGGCTACCTCAAATATAATCCACGCATCCGGGTATTCGTCAAGTATCCTTTCTCCGTCTGTATCCGTAACGAGATGCTTGCGCTTGTAGTCCTTCACGAATATCTCGTTGCTCCGCAAGAACTCTTCCATCAGTTCTTTGAGGTGTTGGGCATGGAAAGCGGCATCTGCAAACAGCTGCGGGTCACGGTACCAAAGCCCTCCGTAAGACTGTGACAGATGATAAATCATCTTTGTACGCAGGGTAATTTCTATTGTCTCGATGGCATCGAATAAAATAAGGCGCAGTTCTTTATCAAAATAATAGCGTGTGACGACATCTTCCAGTTTGGAATCGGGCCGGAACAGATGGCGGGTCTTGTCATACTGCATATCCCACCAATAGCCTTTCAGACGATAGTAGCTGATATGGGTCAGATGCCGGGCGGCAAAAGCTTCATCCCCGACAATCATTCCCCTTTGTTTGAGCAGTTCTATTTGTTCTTCAATGGAACGTGATTTCTTGTTTGCCATACCGTTATAAAAAAGAATGACCCGCCGGCAGATCTTACGGTATGCCAAACGGGTACTGTTATCGTTGAACACGGTCTGAGCCGCATATCTTCTTAATTACGCGGCAAAGATAAGCCTTTTTTGCGTAACGCACAAGAAATAAGTTGCTTTTTTCAGATAATGGACGGGGATTCTCCAGGAACAGCTATCTTCTTTTCAATTCGGCTTCCTCATCCCTTCTTATCCGCTCATTCAGCCTGTCTTGCATTTGTTCGAGAAAATGCGTATGGCTGATTGTTTTCCGGCGTTTGATGTCGGTATAGAAGCGGTAGCAGTCTTTGGCTTCGATGCCGAAAATCCGGTACAGTAGCGGCGCAAGCTGTTTGAGCGGCATTTCGCCGTTGTTGATGCAGCCCATTTCGTGGATACCGTAGATAAGTTCCACGAGGTCGATGGCGTTGCCCGTCCATTGGAGGGGTGAGGCAGGATTTTCGGTTGTGTTGTCGGCGGATGTACGGATGGGGATTAGTGGCGGCACTTGGGATGTGGAAAGGAACTTCTGCATCTTCCTTACGAAAGAGAGAGCCTTGCCGATGTAGGAGGCTGCTTCCTTGCGGTCTTCGGAAAGAAGGCGCACGGAATGGTGCTGCAACTCGATTTCGATGTAAGCCAACGCGATAATGGTGCAGCCCGTATCCATACTTCCGCTGCACAGCTCGATCACTTGGGTGGCGAAAGCCATATATGCCGTTTCCATATCGCAGTCCCCGGCTTCATTGATAAGGCGGAAGAACTCGGTTTCCGCCAGCAGGAAATAATTCATGTACTGTCAATTTTGAAGTTTCACATTCTGTTTTTCTGTGTGCGCACATGAATATAAATGGCAAATGGAGTTCCATTTAACCCTGAGTCGGAATATTTTATTTGTATATTATTAAAATTCAATGATATACAAATAAAAAACTGTTTTAAATTCTCTTTTTCGACGGCTATAAAGTGAAAAATAATTTTACGGGTGCGTAAATTCTTTTAACGCATTATACCTTAATCCGTTATTTGATTTTACAGAAAACCGTCTGTACAATTCCGTCTTTGCGGATTTTTGTAGAGGTACATTTCCAATCCGTCTTGACTAAATTGGATTGGTATATCTGTTTACCGTTGTCAAGCATCACAGGTATGGTATAAATGATGATTTCGTCTATAAGGTACATCCTCAACATACCATTGATGATGCTTGTAGAGATGGGAGTAGCTTCAATAATGTATATCACATCATTGTCTTTTCGCTTTTTCCCTTCTATCAACATGGAAAGCGAAGCGTTTTCATTCAGCGGGAAAGTGGCATCGTTCAACAATTCCGCTGTTTCTCTACTCAGAGAGGGGTATCGTTGCGTATAGTCCTCCACCAGACACCCCTCGATGGATTGGACGATGAGCAGTCGTACTTTGGCCATATATTCCAGTTTTTAAGTTCTTGACCGGAAGCGTCCAAAAAAGAAGCGTGCAAACACACACCTCAAGTGTAGGCTCTGGTAAGCCCCTGAAAGAAGTCCGTGAATGCACGCTATGCCAAGGCATAGCATAAGCATCACGCAATTAGCTTCTTTCAGTTTCAATTTACCAGATTTACACTTGAAACACCTTGCGGTCTTATGTCTAATATATAGTCGGACATGAAGCGTAGGCTTTTCTGTCCGCTATTTTCGTATGTCACGTAGAAGCGGTTTTCAGCCACTCCCACAATCGGTTACAAAGGTACTCTTTTTCCCCTAAAATCTTTCATCTCATCTCCTTTTTCCACTTTATATTGTACAGTTCTATCTTTTTATAGAGCGTAGGAGGGGTAATGCCAAGCAATTTCGCGGCTTGACGTTTATTGCCTTCTGTCATATTCAGAGCCTTTATAATACGCTTTTTCTCCATCTTTTCATCCGTCAGGGAGAAGCCGGAGGAGCTTTCGGTATCCACATCTTCCAGTTCCAACATATCGGCAGTAATCTGTCCTTTACCGGTCAGTAGCACAGCGGATTGGATTGTCTGTCGCAATTCACGCACATTGCCGGTCCAATAATGACTACACAACCGTTTTCGGGCATCCTCATCAAACCCGGTTACCGACTTTTTCAATGTTGCATTCATCTCATGCAGGAAAAAATCAGCTAACTCCAATATATCTTCCCGACACTCCCTGAGTGGAGGGACTTCGATGATAAACTCCCGAAGCCGATAATACAGGTCTCTGCGGAACCGCTTTTCTTCTATCGCTTTCTCCATATTCTCATTGGTGGCGGAGATAATCCGCACATCGGCTGTCTTGTCCTTGCTTCCACCCACAGAGCGATAGGTCTTGTTCTGTATGGCCCGGAGCAACATCTGTTGTACTTCCGGCGGTAGGTTACCCACTTCATCAAGAAAGAGTGTACCTCCGTCAGCCTCCGCAAAATAACCTTTCTTACAGTCGGTAGCTCCAGTAAATGCACCTTTTTCGTGACCGAACAGGATGGATGCTGCCAACGAGGAAGTCAGCACGCTGCAATCCACTGCCACGAAAGTATTCTCCGCACGGTCGCTTTGGTCATGTATCTTACGCGCAATGTGGTCTTTCCCCGTTCCATTCTCACCTAATACCAATACACTCATGTCGGTCGGCGCAACCAGCTTGATGCGGTGGCGTATCTTACGGAATGCCTCGCTCTTCCTTTCAAATATCTGTTCTTTCTTTGATGCAGTCCGAGATTGCTGTTTCCAAAGGTTGAATAATCTTGGCAAGAGTTCCTTTTCCAATGTCCGTTTGCTGATATAGTCCTCCGCACCAGACTTCATAGATCTGACTGCTGTGGGCACTTCGTCATAGTCCGTCATTATAAAGAACGGATTGCGATGTCCGGTTTCACGCAGGTGTCTTAACAGCTCTATGCCGTCTCCGTCCGGAAACCGGAAGTCGGACAAGATGATGTCATCCGGTTCTGTTTTGGATAACGCTTTTCGGGCGGCAGGAAGACTATAGAACTTTTCAGCAGGGATGCCATGTTTGGCAAGCAGGTTACCCACATAGTCGCAATAGACAGGATTGTCGTCTATGATGATTATCTTTCCCATAAGCCCTCCTTTGCTTTTTGAGCCATACGGATGATATGCTCTCCCTTGTCCAATATGGCTTGCACCTTTTCTTTCAGCACTATTTCGTCTATTGGGGATTGGTGTATCAGCCCGTAAAGTTCGCGTAACGGGCAGTCGGCATTGATTAGCATCCATGAACTGCGTAAGTGATGTATCAGAGTATCCAATTCCGCCATATCCTTTTTCTCGTAGGATTTACTGAAATGCTCCATTTCTTTCTTTGTTTCGGTTATCAGCCGTTCCAATATCTCCGCTTTATCGCCATAGGCAAGCAAAGCGGATAAATCTATCCGCTGTCTTTGTTGCGTGTCACCTATGCTGGAAGTGATGGCAAGAGCCACTTCATCAGACGAGAATGGCTTGAACAGGCAACCGCTGAAACCTGCCGCAAGTAGTTCCGCTTCCGCACTCTTGTCCATTGCGGTGGAAACTACAATCGGAATGTCCCTTGAATTGCCTATATCCGAAGTACGCAGCAGTTCCATAACCTCATACCCGTTCATGTCCGGCATTTTCAGGTCGGTTACCAGTAGGTCATAGTTCCTGCTGCGCATCCGATCCAGTAACTCATGGACATTGCAGCAGGTGTCGCAGTTTATCTTCCGACGGGCGAGCATGTCTCGTGTCATGGTAAGCAGCACCTCGTCGTTGTCGAGTACCAGCACGGAGATGTCGCGCAGCGGTTGTCGTGTTCTCGTATTGTCCTCATCGGGAATTGTTTCTTCCGCCCGTCCGAGGGGTAACTTTACACAAAAGCTGCTGCCTTTCCCCGGCGTGCTATTTAATGATAAATCCCCACCCATCAAAGCTACGAGTTCTCGAACGATGGACAGTCCCAACCCGAAGCCATCTTGCGTGGCGGCATTAGTCAGCCGCTCGAAAGGGTAGTATATCCGTTCCTGCTGTTCTTCAGCTATTCCACTACCCGTATCATCTACCATCATAATGAACATGCCGTCCTGATAAAAGACCGACAATGAGATCATGCCCCGATCTGTAAACTTGACGGCATTGGATAGCAGGTTGCTTCCGATGCGAAGTATGAGGTCTTTGTCCCCGACTACCACCTCGTCCTCGCAGTTCCTCACTTGGAACACTAACTGTTTGGCTTCCGTCTGTGTTACGAACTCCATATGCAGGGTATCGGCGATATTTTTTAGCTGAAACGGTTTGGGATTTACTTGTTCCTTGCCATTATCTAATCGGAAATAGTTCATTAGATTGGTTAACAACGAGGTCATGCGTATTGCGGAATGACGGATAGAGTTTAGATGGCATAATCGTTCTGATTTTTTATCTGTCTCTATCAATTCTGCATTACCAACAATGGCGGTAAGGGGAGTGCGGAGTTCATGGGCAATAGTCTGTATAATACGTCTACGCGAATTTATCAAGCGATGGTTTTCCTTTATATTATCTCGAAGTTTTTCCACAACACTCTCCAATTGCTCTTGATTTTTCACCTTCTCTCTAGTGTCTCGTTGGATGATTATATATGATATGATAAGCAATGTAATAGCAGATACAACTAACCATGTTATGATACGCATTGAGCATTCGTGGGAGGTCTTAAGTTGTATTTCCCTGGATGCCATATCACATTCGATTTGTTTGTCCATGGAGGTTATCAGCATACGAAGTTTGTAATTGAGCTCCCTATTATATGTACGCAGACTATCTGTGTAAATGCTTATGTTTCTTTGCTGTTCCTCCTGAATGGAGAGTATTTCATTGTTTAATGATTTAAGTGTAGAGGTATTTGGTGGTATTTGCACGGTTTCTTTTACACCGAAAAATCCTGCTATCCCTTTCTTCTTGCGTGTAATGGTACGTGATTGCGATATTTGCCGTGTGATGGCAGGCAGACAATGCAATAAGAGACGGTCCGTTTCGTCCTGCTTCCGAAACAGTTGCATAATGTGGAGTAGATGCTCCTCCTTGTTTGCCAATAATGTGCGGAGTGTATCTATTTGCATGGGCTGTACGAAATCCTTGCATTGTTCCCTTAGAATTTGTAATAGGGAGTCCGTCCGCAAACGGTATTTATTATAGGCAATACGGTCATCTTCATTCCATGAAACAACCGACTCTCCATAAGATGCAAGCATGGTAATGTAACGATGCGCCGTGTTGATATTACGTCGAGTCTGATAAATAATAACGGACTCATCTTCTATTTTTTGTACACGGTCACGTTCATGCAAAATAATGGTGACCATACTGCCGATGACCGCCGTCAAAAGAAAATATCCGACAAATATCTTATGTTGTAACAGCAACTTCATTAACCTTATACACGTTTAACAATCACAATGCTTATTTCATACAGCAACCACATGGGCAATGCAACGAGCGACAGGGTGAATACATCTGATGTCGGCGTGATGATGGCCGCAACAATGAGAATAGCCACCACGGCATGTTTCCTGTATTGGCGCATGAAGTTGGCCGAGAGGAAGCCCAACTTGGCGAAAAGCCACGAAAGTATCGGGATCTCGAAAACCAGCCCTATCGCCAGAGACATGGTCATCAGCGTGGAGATGTAGGATTGCAGCGAGATCATGTTCTCCACTTCGCCGCTGACCTGATAGGTCCCCAAGAATCGGAATGTCAACGGAAAGATCAGGAAGTAGCTGATCAAAACGCCCAGCATGAACATCGCATAGCCTCCTCCGACCACCCGCACGACGTATTTCCGTTCATTTACATACAGGGCCGGTGACACGAACCGGAACAACTGATAGAGGATGTAGGGCGATGCACACAACGTCCCGGTGCACAATGCCGCTTTCATGTGGATAATGAACTGCTCGGCCAGTCCCGTATTGATCAGTTTTACATGAAAATCCGGCACGTCAGCCTGCGTTACCAGACCGCTGAGCGAGTACAGCAGCCGGTAAGTGATAAAGCCGTCATCCTTGGGAGCGAGGATGACGGCAAACAGTTCCTCCTTGAAGCAGAATGCCGCCACGCCGAACAAGACGGCTACGGCAACGATTTTTACAACCGCTGCCCGCAGCACGTCAAGGTGCTCCCAAAAGGATTGTGTATCTGCATTCTCAGCCATTCTACCTATTGTTTTTCTTTTGTCTCGATAGTTGCATTTTCCTTGTCTGTCAGTTCAATGTCGCTTTCGATATTGTGCATCCCGTCCTTGAACGATCGTACCCCTTTTCCGAGTCCTTTCATCAGTTCGGGAATTTTCTTGCCGCCAAAGAACAGCAATACAACCAATGCAATCAGCAATACCTCCTGCATACCGATGCCTCCTATGAATAATGGTGTCATAATTATTTTTGAATTAAACGGTTAATGAATATCCAACCTCCGAATACCTGGAGCAGCATACCGGGTATGCCTATCCTAAAATCCTGTATGGCAAGCCAGAAGTCATCCTTCATAGCCCATTCGCCCAATGTCCCGACAATCTGATAGGACAGTACCACAGCGACAAGTAGCGGCAAGGTTCCTTTCCGGAAACGTGAAGCCGTATATCCGGCAGCGACCGCCAGCAGAACGGATTTCAGCAGGATTGCCGGAAGAGCCGCAGGCATGGGCATACCGAACAGGACGGAATTGACGGCCGGGGAAAGCAAGGCGGTCAGTAATCCCACTTTCCAACCGTACTTGTACGCTCCGATGAGCGTGAAAAAGTAAATCGGCAGCCAGGTTACGCCGCCCTGCGGCACGAGATGAAAGAGTTGCGGCAAGGCGATATTGCCCAAGACGAATAACGAGGAGGCCAGATAGGTTCTTGCCTCGGCATAGCCCCATGTGTAAAGTTTTACAGTCTTCGTTTGCATTTTGCTAATTATTTGTTTATTATAACTTTAATATCCGAATCGTTTGGTGGCACGTTTCATCGACTCCGTAATTCGGACATCGAACGGACAGCGGCTCTCACAAGCTCCACAGGCGATACATTCCGAAGCATGGTGCGAAAGTAACTTGTAATGTTCGCGTATCGTTTCGGGAACTCCATCTTCCGCAGTTGTCAGGTTATAAAATTTATTCACCGATGCGATGTCTATTCCCACCGAACAGGGAGCGCAATGACCGCAATACATGCAATGCCCTTTCCAAGAAAATTTTTCCAATCCGGCCAATACGGATGTATAATCTTTTTCGGCAGGAGTGGCCTCGCACCAACCGAGCGCCGTCCGTATCTCCTCGATCGATTTGCAACCGACCATGACGGCTGCGACACCGGGGCGGCTCAGAGCGTATTCAATGGCCTGAACCGGAGTTATGGCACGTCCGAACGGTGAATTATCTTCCGAAAGCAGGTCTCCTCCACCATACACTTTCATCACATCTATTCCCACACCCATCCGTTCACACAGCTCATAAAGCCTTTCCCTCTCCGGGTCAATATTCTGTAAAGTACGAGCATAGCTTTCGTCTGCCCATAATGCGTCCACGTTGTCTCCCGGCGGCTGAAGGTCATAAGCCGGATTGATGGAAAACATCAACACGTCGACTAACCTGGTTTCTACCGCCATGCGGGCTACCACAGGGTTGTGGCTGCTCATGCCTATATGACGGATATGTCCCGCGTCTCGGAGTCGACAGACGATACGGATTAACTCTCCGTCAAAAACTTCATGAAAATCAGCCTCGGTATCGACATAATGAATCATGCCAATATCCAAATAATCTGTACGAAGTTGTTTCAGTTGAAGTTCGAACGAATCGAGTGTCTTCCGCACATCGCGGGTACGCAGATATTGTCCGTTCTCCCATGCGGTACAGAGGTGTCCTTGTATGACAAATCCCTCACGCCGTCTGTCGAGAGCAGCACCTATGTTCGAGCGCAAATCAGGATTGGAGGAATAGATGTCTACGAAATTGATTCCGTTGGCTATGGCAAAATCGAAATTGGCCTTTACCTCTTCCTGCGTCTTGTGCATGAAGCCTTCGCAGCCGAGTGCTATCGTGCCCACTTTTAATCCTGTCCGCCCCAATATCCGATAATCCATACTAATCGAGTCTTATGAGTTCATATTTTTGGCTTCCTATGCCGAGCTGTTCGGCATAATCCAACGTGTGCATACCGTGGCGTGAGTCGATACGCTCTATCAAATGTATCTTTCCGTGGTCTTCCGACGAACGTACAAGGTCTGTGCAGGCTTTATCCAATGCTACTGGATCCAAGGATGCAAGGATACCGATGTCTCCCATTTTCGGGTCTTCGGGAGAGGAGTCGCAGTCGCAGTCCACTGAAAGATTATTCGCTACACTGATATAGAGGATATTCTCACCGCAATGGTCCACTACCGCTTTGGCTGCTTCTGCCATTGACTCAAGAAAATCATCTTGTTCGGGGCTACCCCAGCTTGTCGTGCTGGTACCGGCCGAGTGGATATACCGTTTGCCGTTTGCAGATGCGATACCAATGGATATGTTTTTGATGGCGCCGCCGAATCCACCCATAGAATGCCCTTTGAAGTGGGACAGTACAACGGTGAAGTCATAATTGAGGAAAGACTTTCCCACGATGTCGCGCATCAGATGCTTGCCCCCTTTCAAAGGCAATTCTACTTCACCCTCTGCATCCATGATGACAACCGGCGCTATGGCTGTGAAGCCATGGTCTTCGGCTGCTTTCAAATGCTCTGCTGTAGTGCCGCGTTTGCCACCATATGCGGTATTACACTCTACGATAGTTCCGTTTATTTTCTGTACGAGAACCTTTATCAGATTCGGGTCAAGAAAATTGTGCCCACCCGGTTCGCCGGTGGAAAGTTTCACAGCAACTCTTCCTTTCGCCTCACGACCCAACGCTTCGTAAATCTTCAAGAGATTGTCCGAGGAAATCTCTTGGAACATATATACTTTGGGCACTTCCGCCGTGTTGCCGACAGAGGGGTTGCCATTGTCTTTTGTGTTCTGCGCTTGAGCGCAACTTGCAGTCGCCAGCATCATCAGAACCGATAACAGGGAGATATAAATGTTTCTTTTCATGCTCTTAACGTGTCGATAGTTATCAGAAATTGATATTCACACCTGCCATCACCGTAGCACGCGGCATCGGGTATCCGGCATTGATTTCGTATTTCTGCGCCAGCAGGTTTTCTCCGCGAGCCCAGATGTCGAGCCATTCGGCAACGCGGAACGAGGCACGAAGGTTCCACAGCACGAACTCTTCCGTCGTGTCGGGATCGACGGAGGTGTAAAGCCCGGCTATGTACTGAAGTCCGGTCGATACACTCCAACGGCCTTGCGAGAAAGCGGCTCCGGCGTACAGTTTGTGTTCGGGAGCGGCAACGACCGGATTGTCCATGTGCAGGAAGCTGTAGTTGGCATCCACCGACCAGGTGCGGTCGATGCGCCAGGCGGCTTGCAGTTCGATACCCGTGTTGTCTATCTCGCCGGAGTTCTGGTTCAGCATTCCGCTGCCGTTGGGATTGGGGAGGGTCATAATCAGGTTCTTGCCGTCGATGTAGAACAGGTTCACACCGTAGGAGAGGCGGCCGTCCAGCAACCTTTGCGAGAAGGCAAGCTCGTAGTTCCACATCGACTCTGGCTTCAAGTCGGGATTTTGAGGTCTGAACACATACATCTCCCGAAGGATGGGATAGCGGAAGCCTTTCGTGGCCGACGCTTTCAGTTCCATGCCATGCGGCAGATGGAATGCCAGGCCTGCCTGCGGCACCCACTCCGTGCCCACACGCGAATGGTGGTCGACGCGCAAACCCGTGTTGAAGGTCAGCCACGAGCCGATATCCTGCCGGAAGTCCACGTAGCCTGCCATCTCGTTCTCGTGTTTGTCCACCATATCATCTCGTGTTCCGGCATTTTCTCCTTTTATAAATTCCGTCCATGCCTCACCACCGTAGCGGAACCAGTCGAAGCCCAACGTGATGCGGTTTCCCCTGAAGAACTGCGTGCTTTGATAGAGCGATACGCCCATCATGTCGTCGAACGAGTTGAAGCGCCCGTCCTGCGGCTTTTCTCCCTCGCTCGGTGTATAACCGTCGTTAATCCAATGGTCGCCCCAGTTGTAGAAGAAACTCAACGCACCGGAGGTCCGTTCGTATCGGTTTTCCAAAGCGAAGGAGGTCACGCCGCGCGTGATGCGCTGGTCGCCTTCCAGCAGGGGCGCGGACACCGGGCCGGGATAGGTGGCGTTGAAGTGCGTCACGTTCACATCGGCGTAGGTGTTCCAGTTATCGGTCAGTTCATAACCCAATTTGGCATAACCGCCGTATTGCTCGAACGGCATGTTTTCGCGGTGCCCGTCCGTGCGGTTATACGAGCCGCTGACAACGCTGGAGAAACGTCCCTTACGGATGCGGTTGGTCAGTTCCGTCTCCAAGGTGTTGTAGGAGCCGTAGCCGGTATGCAGGTCGGTGCGCACCCCGTCCTCGTGCATCCGGCGGGTGACGATGTTGATGACTCCGCCCATCGCGTTGGAGCCGTAGAGCACGGAGGCCGGGCCGCGAAGCACCTCCACCTTGTCGGCGAGCAGGGTTTGGTAGGCATCGGCGATGGGATGCCCGAAGATCCCGGCATATTGCGGATGTCCGTCGATTAGCACCATCAGCCGGGCACTACCGCCGGAGAGTCCGCGTAGCGATATGCCGCCTGCCGCACCACCCGACACACCATAACCCATCACGCCGCGCGAGGTGGTGAATAGTCCCGGCACCTGTTCCGTCAATACCGGCAGCAGCGAGGGCTGCATACTCTGCTCTATCTTCGTGCGGTTCACTACCGATACGGTCTGGGACAAGTGGCGCACGTCTGTTTCATTGCGTGTTCCGGTGACAACGACTTCCCCGATCGTATAAGTTTTTGACACGTCGAGCGTGTCTTTCGTTTCCTGTGCCATGCCTTGTGATACGGAAAAAGCCAGTAAAACGGGGATTATAAAATATCTCTTTTTCATCTATCTTTATTCTGTTTCATAAAACCTTCTATTTCTTCCAAACACTCTTCTATGGTTGTACAATCCTTGCAACGTATCTCCATCGGGCACCAACCGGTATTCGTTCGGTTGATTATATGGGGAACTTCTTTGGCATACCGTACCTTTACCCCATACTTATCCAACAAAGACAGGGCATGCGTACTGGCGATATCCGCGAATACCTCTTTCACCCCGCCGGCAATCATCAGGGCGGCGGCGGCTTTCCCGACCACCTTGTCCGCCACGGATGCCCCATGCAGCATACCGGCATTTTCTTTCGACAACCGGTACAGGTCGGAAATTCCGCGCCCATTGAACGTGCTTATCGCTTCTCCGTTGCCGACAACGAGCGAACACCTCTCGTCATGCAGACGGCTTATCAATTCGTCCCTCATAATGTTCCCTGTTTAAGTCGCTCCACGAAACGGTCTATGCGCTGCAACTCCTTCGGGATGTCGATGCGTTGCGGGCAATGCGGCGAGCATTGGTTGCAACCGATGCAATGGCTCGCCTGACGCAATTTAGGGACGCTCCGGTCGTAGCCCACCAGATAGGCCCGGCGTGCCTTACGGTAGTTCTCGTCCTGCGTACTCTCCGGGATATTGCCTTCGTTCAGGCATTTGTTGTAATGGAGCAGGATGGCCGGAATGTCGAGCCCGTACGGGCAGGGCATACAGTATTTGCAGTCGTTGCAGGGAATGGTGTCGAACTGCATCATCCGGGTCGCCGTCTCTTGCAAGAAATCGAAATCCTCCTCCGTCAGAGGCTTCAGCGGAGCGTAGGTACGCAGATTGTCCTGCAAATGCTCCATGCGCGTCATGCCGCTCAACACGGTATGCACGCCGGGCAGACTGCCGGCGAAGCGGAACGCCCACGAAGCCACGCTCATCTCCGGTTCGCGCTGTTTGAGACGGGCGACGATCGTGCTCGGCACGTTGGAAAGACGACCGCCCAACAGGGGCTCCATGATGACCGCCGGAATGCCGCGCTTTTCCAGTTCGCCATACAGGTATTCGGCATCGGTGTTTCGGGGATTGATCTGCTTGGCATACTTCCAGTCCAGATAGTTGAGCTGTATCTGCACGAAATCCCACTTGTATTCGTCGTGCCGCGAAAGCAGATAGTCGAACACCCGGATATCTCCGTGATAGGAGAAGCCGAGGTTGCGGATGCGTCCCGCCTTGCGTTCCTCCAGCAGGAAGTCGAGCATGCCGTTCTTCATGTAGCGGCTCTCGAACTCCTCCATGCCGCCGCCCATGCCCACGCCGTGCAGCAGCATGTAGTCGATATAATCCACCTGCAACTCTTTCCGCGAATTGCGGTACATGGCGATGGACGCCTCGCGGCTCCACGTGGCCGGAGAGAAGTTGGAGAGTTTGGTGGCGACGAAATATTTGTCGCGCGGATGGCGGCTCAGGGCGATGCCCGTGGCGCGTTCCGACTTGCCCCGGCAATAGGCGGGCGACGTGTCGAAATAATTCACTCCGTGGGCGATGGCATAATCCACCAGTTCGTTCACCATCTCCTGGTCTATCTCTTCGTTGCCTTCGCGGGCGCTGCGGCCTCCGACGGAGGGCAGACGCATCATGCCGAACCCCAGCAACGACACCTTGTCGCCCGATGTCGGATTGACCCGGTAGGTCATCTGGTCGGTGGGAATCTCCCCGGCAGCCGCCGTCGATACACTCTCTTTTTCGCCGCTTACACACGCCGTCAGCCCCGTCGCGGCGATTCCGGCGGCTCCCATCGTTTTCAGAAAGTTCCGGCGCGACAAAACTTTCTTGTTTTTATCTTGATTATAGTTCATATTCTTTACTTATACGGTTTTACATCACGCTGTGCATCGTGTGCCCCTCCACATAGATGGCGCTGAACGGACGTGCCGGACACAGATGTTCGCACGCACCGCACCCGATACACCTCTCGGTATTGACAACGGGTATCTTGACGGAGTTCGGATCTTCGCTGTCGGACGGAACCATCAGTATCGCTCCCGAAGGACAATGACGGGCGCAGTTGCCGCACTCCACGCCGTCCGTAAGCGGAATGCAGTTCTTGCGTACCCAAACGGCATGTCCTATCCGGATGGCCGACTTGTCCGCAGGCGTAATCCGCAGGATCGCTCCGGCAGGGCACACTTCCGAACATTTTGTACATTCCGGGCGGCAATATCCTCGTTCATAGGATGATTCCGGCTGCATCAGGGTATCTATCTTTGCCGACGGGCGCAATACACCGTTGGGGCAGACCGAGACACAGAGCTGGCATCCCGTGCAGTGCGTCGCCATGTGCCGCAATCCCTGCGCTCCCGGCGGTACGATCGGCGTCCGACGCTCCGGCACTTTCTTGTCTAAAATGACAGCCAGTCCGCCGTCCACCTTCTTTTCCTGCGCTTTCACGACAGATGTCGCGGCAAGCAGTCCTATGCCGGTCAGGAAGCTGCGACGGGCGTTGTCAGTCTGACTTTCATTCTGGGGGGTGTTCTCTTTTTTATCGTCAGTCTTTCCACGTCGCATTTGGTAGTGCAATGCCCCATGCTTGCAGGTGTCTATGCAGTCCAGACAAGTCACGCAACGGCTGTAGTCTATCCGATGGTTCTTGTAATCGATGCAGGCAGCCTTGCACTTGCGGGCGCAAAGGCTGCAATTCTTGCATTTGCTCCCGTCTATGACAGGGCGGAACAAGGAGTATCTTGCAATGAATCCCAACACAGTTCCCACCGGACATATCGTATTGCAATAGGTTCTTCCGTTCCTCCATGCCAGCAGAATGAGCGCCACGAACGTGCAGGAGGCAATGATGAACGTAGGCAGACTTCGTAGCCATACCACCTTCTCATAGAACATATAACTGTCGGCACGCTCGGCGAAATAGGCAAGCAGGTTGTTCCCCCAGATATAAACAGGCGAGAACAAGTTTTGGGCAATGCGACCGTAGGAACTGTACGGGGCAAGCAGAGCCACCACAGAACCTATCCCGGCCACCATCGCCACTATAAATATAGCCAATACGCCATACCTCATCCATGATTTGGCCGGAGAATAAGAAAAGCGGAATTTCTTTTTCTTCCGTTTGCCGCTTATCCATGATACCACGTCCTGGAAAATGCCCAAAGGACAGATGACCGAACAGTACACCCGCCCGAGCACACCTGTCAATACGACAAGGAACAACACGACCCCTACATTCAATGCCAACACGGCCGGCAGGAATTGTATTTTAGCCATCCACCCCAGCCATGCGTGCACCGTTCCCGTGAAGTCGAGAAACAGCAGCGTGACTGCTGCAAAGGAGAGTATGGCCAAGGATAATCTGATTTTACGCAACATAACCCTAAACTTAATCTTTATCTTAACGTCTATACATTACGTCCCAGTTCGTATGCTCTCCTGCTGTATTCTGTGCCGTTCACCGCACCGGCAGGCCACATGCCTCGGGCAACGACGGTTCCACGGTCTTTCCAGCCCAAGTAACGGAGCAGCGTATGATAGTGGGAAATCATCGGTTCGGCTTCCTTGGGGTCGGTGTCAGCGTATGCCATGAGGAGGGCGGATTGTTTCGCTGCGCCTTTTATCTTTCCGTTGAGCGCATAGAAACGGTCTATTGCCGCTTTCAACTGTGAGGAAAAGCCGAAGTAATACATCGGAGTGGCAAACACCACCATGTCGGCCTCCAGCAGGTGAGGGCGCAGTTCCGAGAAATCGTCATTCAACACGCAATCCCCGTCCATACCGCACGCATTGCAGGCGATGCAGCCGGATATCTTGTGATGCGCACAATCGAAACGGAAAACCTCATGCCCGGCCTCTTCCGCTCCTTTGATGAATTGGGATGCCAGATGGTTGGTATTTCCGTTCCGACGTGGGCTTCCTGTCAATACTGTTATTTTCATTTTCTTGTTCGTTTTATCATTCAGTAATTCGGCAGCTCCGGCGATACCCATGCCGGAAAGGACGGTTGCCCCGGCTGTCATGCCTACTGCCTTTATAAAGTTTCTTCTATCCATATTCTTATGCTGTTAATCCAGCCCCTTCTCGTGCAGCCACTCCGACAAATGGTCCGCTACCTCCACGTTGTTCAGGTCGGAGAAAGGAAAATGGGTATTGCCCTTCAAACCTATCTCCGGCAAGTGGATGACCGTGGCGTCTCCGCCATGTTCGTTGATAAGTGCAGCCCACTTGCGCATCAGGTGCAGGCGGCGTGTCCACTCATAGAGTTCGGGACGTTCGTCCGTCTCGGGCAGATTGTCGCCATAATAGACGATGATAGGTATCTCGGTGAACTTCAGGAACACCTCCATCGGCACCTCCGTGCCCTCGGTCTTTCCGGAGAGCGTGATGACCTTGCCTTCCTCCGGCATCTGCCCTGCGGGGAAAGGGACGTTGCATCCCGGTTCATAGGCTACGATGGCACGGATATTTTCCGTCTGCGGCAGAGTTAACCAGCCCACGCCTCCGCCCTGCGAATGGGTGACGAAAATGGCGGGACCTATCTTGTCGAACAGGGCGGCGTATGCCCTGGCATAGACGTTCAGATCGGCAGAACCGACGTTGGGGGTCATCTGCCGGAAATACTGGTTCAATGCCTCCGCGTCACGGCTGAACTGCACCCCCTCAAAGTAGTCGGGCCAGATGCCCACACGGAAGCGGTTGAACCACTCTTCTTCATCGAACTGCGGAGTGATGGTGACGGTTTCTGTTCCTCGTCCGGCATTGCCTCGGCGTGGTTGGTCTACTACGTATGTGGAGAAGCCTCTCCGCAGAAAGATGTTCTGGAAGCCCTCGCGTCCGTCGGGCGTGGTCTCCCATGTCTTCGAGAACTGCCCCACGCCGTGGGCGAATACCAACGGATACTTCCGTGCATTGACGGGTTTCTGATAGAACACGTAGGCGTGGTCGCCGTGATATTGCCGCCCGAGGGAGTCGGTTAGTACTGTGCCACCCACGGCGAAACTGCCCTGCTTGGCTATCTGCAACACGTTGCTGTTGTTGCTGCATGAGATTAACGCCAGCAGCATACATATTATAATAGGCGTAGTCTTTCTCATAGCTTCTTACTTCTGTATTTTAGACTCCTGCAACTTGTCATAGCGGCTGCCCACGACGGGGATTGCCGATACCGCCGCCTCCAACTCCTGCATCTCTGCTGCCGTAAATACGATGTCGCAGGCGCGGAGGTTCTCCTCCAGGTGCGAGAGCTTGGTCGTACCGGGAATAGGGACGATGTAGGGACGCTTGTTCATCAGCCATGCCAACGCCACCTGCGCCGCCGTTATGCCACGTGTGCGGCCAAAGGCATTGAGCACTTCAACGATACGATAGTTGGCACGGATGGCTTCGGGTTGAAAGCGTGGCAGGGTCTGACGGTTGTCATTGGTTTGATCAAAGATAGTGTACTCATTGATTGCTCCGCCGAGAAAACCACGGTTCAGCGGACTATACGGCACGAAGCCGATGCCCAACTCCTCGCATGCGGCAAGCACGCCGCTGGTTTCCACCGTGCGGTGCATGAAGTGGTATTCGCTCTGTATCGCTGTCACGGGACAGACCTTGTGCGCCCGACGAATCGTTTCCGCATTCACCTCACACATGCCCCAATGCAGGATCTTGCCCTCCTTGATAAGCTCTCCGCAGGTCTCCGCCACCACTTCTATGGGCGTATTCGGATCGATGCGGTGCTGGTAGAACATACCGAGCGTCTCCACGCCGAGATTGCGCAGGGAGTTCTCGCATACGCGCCGGATGTTTGCCGGGGTGCTGTCCTCTTCGGTTTTCACCTGCACGCCGTTCACGAACTTGTGTCCGAACTTCGAGGAGACGAACACACGGTCGGTATATCCTTTCAATGCCTTTCCCGTCAGGATTTCGTTCTTGTGGTAGCCATAACTTTCAGCCGTATCGAATAAGGTTACACCCCGTTCTATCGCTTCGTGAATCAGCCGGATGCAGGCCTTTTCATCGGGCGACTGGCTGCGGTGATGGTTCAGCCCCATGCAGCCGAAACCCATCGCCGAAACGGTAAAGGCTGCCTTGCCGCTACCCAATGTGCGTTGCGTGCGCACTGCTGCCATGCCTGTCGGAAGATTGTTTGCCACCTGCCGCTGTCCGGTCAACACCCGTTCTGCCGCCGTTACCTTGTTCAGGGTCGGTTCGATGCACATCGCCGCCCCTGTCAGTGCCGCCATCTTGAGGAATCCCCGGCGGCTTATATCCATTCCATTCTTCATATCTGATTGTCTTTTAATTGTTTCCGTTGCAAAGTTATGGCATTCTAATGATGAGGCACCTATCAATTTCACAGATATAATAACCAATTTCATCGGTGGCAGATAACAAGAGACCGAACTCCTTCAAACGCAAATATGCGTCACCAAGAACAAAAGAGGCTTCAAGCGACTTTTTTATGATGTTCCAACCTGCTGATTCAATTTTTCTCAGTCTCTTTCTATATCTTTCTCTAAATTATCAATAAAAACAAGCATATATTTCCTTTCTTATTTCCATCGAATTATATTTGCAATTATTTACGGAATAATCTATGAGCGACATCATTAAAATATCAACAGTCCATGACTTCAATGCCCTTCTTGGCGTTGAAGACCAGCATCCGCTTGTGAGCGTGATCGACTTTTCCGCCCATCCTCCCCGGCATCTGTTCCGTGCGCTATTAGGCGTGTACGGTATTTATATCCGTGAAGATGAACCGCAGAATGTCGTGTACGGTACAAGCCGCTATGACTTCCTCGGCGGTACGCTCATCGCTATAGCACCCGGTCAGATCAGCGGAGCGGTGGACATCGGAGCACCGGTGCAACGCAAGGGCTGGGCATTGCTCTTCGACCCGGAACTGTTGAGAGGCACGTCTCTGGCCCAGAAAATCCAGCAATACTCGTTCTTCTCTTACGAAGTGAGCGAAGCCCTTCACATGCAGGATACGGAGCGTGAGACGATCGTTGCCTGCATGAAACATATCCGAGAGGAACTCTCGGTATCGCAGGATGAATACAGCCGGACGATTCTTGCCGCTTATATCGAGGTACTGCTCAACTACTGCATGCGCTTCTATGGGCGCCAGTTTGCGACCCGCAAAATGCAGAGCAAAGATATTTTAGCCCGTTTTGAACGGATGCTGACCGACTATTTCGACAGCAAAGAACAAATCCGGCATGGACTTCCGAACGTACAGGAATGCGCCGAACGGTTAGCCTTATCTCCCAATTATTTCAGCGACCTCATCAAACGGGAAACAGGAGAACGTCCCCACGAGCATATCCAACGCTTTCTTATCGAGCGCGTGAAAAAAGAGTTGGCTGAAGGAAATAAGAGCATCAGCGAAATAGCTTATGGTTTGGGGTTCAACTATACCCACCATTTAAGCCGTCTTTTCAAGAAGGTTACGCGAATGTCCCCAACGGAGTATCTGGAAGCATTGAAATTGAAATAGCGGACGGTCTTCGGAACTGCCCGCTTTCATATCATGCCTTGTGTACCTTATAGCTTATCCATACGACTCCGTCTCTACACTGTTTCACCTCTTTCAGTTCGAGCGACTGCCCCAATGCGGGGAACTCGCAGTCGCCTCCTCTGTATTCATAGATGGAAGAAATGCCACTAAGTCCGTCCATGCCGGGATAAATCACCAAACTCAATTCGTCAATCAGTTGTCGTTTGATGAACTCTCCGTTCAGAGTGCCTCCGCCATCCAACAGCATGAGTCGCATGGCAAACTCTTCGTGCAATGTCTTTACGGCTAAAGCATAGTCGTGTCCATCCTCCCCAGCGAAAAGGTAAGATATACCTACTCTGCGCAGACACTCCAGATACTCCTCGCTGACACGTTCGCCCAATACGGCTATAATCGTATCTCCATACACCTTATCCTCCGTATATGTGATGACACCTTTTGAATCAAACACGACAAGCGAGCGGTCGCTGTCCCTGTGTCCGACAAATGTCCGTAGCATGGTGGCAGGCGTGTATGTGTCGCAACGGAATGTTTCCGGAAAGAAATGTTTCTGCACGCTGTTGCGCCCCAGTATCCACGCATTCGCATGGTAATCATCCTTAATTTCCGTATAGACGGATGTCACGTCCTCAATCTCTTTTCCATCGAATGGAAGCGTCCAGCGGTCGACATCCAGCCTTCCGTCCACGGAACTCAACATGTGGCTGATGATTTTAATCTGTTCCATATCTTTGCAATATTATTTCAACGAACCCATATCGATTACATAGCGGAAATGCACTTTTCCATCCACCACATTACGCCATGCCTCGTTTATCTTTTGGATAGGAATAACCTCCACTTTCGGATAGATGTTATGGGTAATGGAATAATTGACCGCGTCCTGTGTCTCGCGTATGCCGCCGATCAGCGAAAACCATACTTTCTTACGTCCACGCATAGCCATAATAGAAACGGCAGGAGCATCCTTCAAAGCAGGCATTCCCACTACCGCCAGTTCACCATCGACCTTTAGCATATTTACATACATCATCGGATCGTAGGCTGATGGAATGGTGGAAAGGATAAAGCGGAATGTATTATCCAATCCTTTCAGATCAGTTTCTTTCTTGACATTGACATAGCGCACAGCTCCGTATGCCAATGCCTCTTCCCGTTTCTCGTCGGTTAGGTCGAACACCGTGACCTCTGCACCCATCGATACGGCATATTGCACCGCCATGTGCCCCAATCCACCGAATCCGGCAATGCCTATTTTGTCTCCTTTCTTCAGCTTGGCATGTACGAGGGGCGAGTAGGTAGTGATGCCTGCGCACATCAGTGGTCCGACCTTTTCCATAGGTGCATCGGCAGGAACAGTGATAGCGAAATTCTCATCCACTACAATATTGTTTGAATAACCGCCTTGCGACAGTTCTTTATCGTGATACACGTCCGTGTCGCCGTAGGTCAGTACACGTCCGTCAAGGCAGTATTGCTCTTCGCCCGCCTCGCAATATTCGCAGTGGCGGCAGGCATTGACCATGCAGCCCACTCCAGCATAGTCGCCCACTTTGAACTTCGTTACTTTTGCTCCCACTTGTGCCACCCGACCGACAATTTCATGTCCTGTGACTAACGGATAACTTTGCGGGCTCCAGTCACCACGTCCTTGATGGATGTCACTGTGGCATACCCCACAGTATAGGGTTTCAATCAAAATATCATTCTCACCCACCGCATGACGGGTAAAGTCGTAGGGTTTCAATTCGCCATTTGCAGTATAAAGGGCATAGCCCTTAGAGGGTACTTGCCCAGTGTTTTGGGCAAAACAGTTCCATGCAAGGAGTGTTGTAGCCAGTGTAAAAAACAATCGTTTCATGTATGTTCCTTTCTATTTGTCATTCGTAAATCCTAATTTTTGCAGCCAGCGGATTATGCTTGTGTCGGCAGTAGCGGCACGGTCTCCTTTCAATGCCAGTCCTTCGAGGAATTCCGACTTCGGGCAAAGTGCCTTCATATCTTCACGGCTCTGCCCCCAACCACCACCGCCATGCGTCATGAAAGGGACGATTTTCTTGCCTTGCAGGTCGTGGCTTGTCAGGAAAGAAAATACCGGAGGGGCTATCGAACGTCCCCAATTCGGAGATCCGATGAATATGACATCGTATTGACCGAGGTTATTGACCTTTTCTTTCAATGCAGGCCAATTCCTGCTGTTCTTTTCCTGCCTGAATCGTTCGACCACCTGCCGGTATTCAGCAGGGTATTCATTTACCAGCCGGATTTCAAACAGGTCTGCACCGGTGGCAGCTTGTATCTTCTGCGCCACAGTACGTGTGTTCCCGCTCCATGAATAATAGACAATCAACGCCTTTTGTCCTTTAGCGTATTGACTCTGTGCATTCGCTCCTTGAGCAAACAGCAACAGCAATATTCCAATTATGAATTTCATTTCTTAACTATATTATCATTTGTTTCTATTCTGAAAGCAAGCGTTGGCAGAAAGCCATGACCGTATATCGTTGTCGAGCGAACTGCCACCGCTGTATGTCACGGAAAGCGGTTCGCGTATGTCTGTGTCCGGTGCAAGTTTGCAGATGGACGGTACGGTCTGCCCCATCTGTCCGTTGCCGTGGCTACAGAAGGGGACGATGGTCTTGTCACTGAAATCGTAGGATTCGAGGAACGTGGCGACCGGCATGGGGATACACGCCCACCAGTTTGGGTAGCCCAAGAGGATGGTGCCGTATTGTTCCATGTTTTCCACCCTGCCGCGAAGTGCCGGACGCGCCTGCGTGCGTTGTTCCTCCTGTGCCCGGTCGAGCAGGGCTGAATAGTTGTCGGGATAGGGATTGACCAGCCGTATCTCGAAGATATCCGCCCCGGTCAGTGCCTGTATACGGTTTGCCAAGCCACGTGTGTTCCCGCTTTCTGAGAAATAGACAATCAAGGTGCGACGGGCGTTGTCGGCGGAAACCTCTGGCAGTCGGGTAGAGACGATGCCCGACACGCCTGTCCCGGTGTTGCGTGCCACGCGGAACCCGATATTATCAGCCCGGTAAGCGGCGGGCAGCACGGAGCGGTAGGCTGAGCGTAGGTGCTTGCCGACATCGAACCAACTGCCTCCACGGACAACGCGGAAAGAACCGTCCGCTACGGCTGCGGGATTATCGGTGGGGAGAGCGTCATAACTGCCGAAAGCGTCCCAGCACCACTCGCCCACGTTGCCGTGCATGTTGTACAGTCCCCACGTATTCGGCTCGTACTCCGTGACCGGCACGGTGCGGCGGTTGTAAGCACCTCCGCCCTCACCGTCTATATAAGGATAGTTCGTGTACCAGTTGGCTTGTGCCGCCGTGACATTGCCGCCTGTGTTAAAAGGAGTGGAGCTTCCGGCACGACAGGCATATTCCCATTCTGCCTCCGTAGGCAGGCGGTAGCCATTTGCCGAACGGTTCCATGTCACTACGTTGCCTTCTATGCGGTAGGCGGCTTCCAAACCTTCATGCTCGCTCAGCGCATTGCAATAGCGGATGGCATCTGTCCACGATACGTTTTCCACGGGCAAGTCATTGCCCTGCATGGCACTTGGGTTCTGTCCCATCAGTGAGGCATATTGCATTTGGCTGACCTCGTAAAGACTGATTTGGAAATCGGAGAGCGTGACCGTGTGTTGTGTCTCGTCTACCATGCGCCACGCTTCGGAAGCGGGGCTTCCCATCATAAATGTTCCGCCGGGAATGGTAGCCAGTCCTTCGGTGATTACGGGCAGTTCCGAAGTCCCATCCTCCGGCAACTGTTCCTCGGCTACGTTTTCTGATGAATCGCAAGAGGCGCAGGCAGTCAGCATAGCCATTGTCATGATTGTAAATATTCCCATTTTCATCTTTTCTCTTATTTATATGACTCATTGTAAATCGTCCAGCAGTCCGTGTACGAGAGCGGCACACGGTCGAGCATGAACAGCCGTCCCATCGTGGTCTTGGCATTGGTGACGAACAGGGACCATTCATCGGTGGAAATGTCATAGTCGGACATCCGCAGATCGCTGACGCCGCACAATTTCTTCAAGGCTTCGAGCGCGGCGATGAAATCCTCCGGTTTCGTGGCATCGGCAAGTCCCATGGTGCGTGCCAATTGGAGGAAACGCTCGTCGCAGGCATGAGTTTCGATCAAGTGGGAGAAGTAGGCACGGCTTATCATGATCAGTCCTGCCCCGTGCGGTAGTTGTTGGTGATAGGCGGACATGGCATGCTCCAGCGAATGCTGGCTCGTGACACCGCCCACACACATCACCACCCCGGATAGGTAGCTGCCCCACGCCACACGAGAACGTGCCTCCAAATCTTTGCCGTCAGCCACCGCCACAGGCAGGTAGCGGGCTATATTCTCTATGGCTGTTAATGCGTACATATCGCTCATGGGGTTGGCACGGTTGGAAACATAGCCCTCAATGCTGTGGAAGAGGGCATCGAAGCCTTGGTAGGCAGTGAACAGGGGCGGCANTAGTTGTTGGTGATAGGCGGACATGGCATGCCCCAGCGAATGCTGGCTCGTGACCCCGCCCACACACATCACCCCCCCCGATAGGTAGCTGCCCCACGCCACACGAGAACGTGCCTCCAAATCTTTGCCGTCAGCCACCGCCACAGGCAGGTAGCGGGCTATATTCTCTATGGCTGTTAATGCGTACATATCGCTCATGGGGTTGGCACGGTTGGAAACATAGCCCTCAATGCTGTGGAAGAGGGCATCGAAGCCTTGGTAGGCAGTGAACAGGGGCGGCACGGTGGTCATCAATTCCGGGTCGATGATGGCAAGCACAGGGAAGAGCGAGGGGTGTCCGAAACCGGTCTTTTCGTGCGTCTCATCGTTCGTCACCACACAAGCCGCATCCGTCTCCGAGCCTGTCCCTGCTGTGGTGGGGATGGCTACGAGGGGAAGCGGACGGTGCTTCAATGGTTGCGCTTTGCCAGTGCCACCGGAGATATAGTTCCAATAGTTGCCCTCGTTGGTGGCTGTCACTGCGATGGCTTTGGCGGCATCGATCACGCTGCCACCACCGAGTGCCACAATCAGGTCGCAACCCTCGGTACGTGCGGTGGCTCCACCCGCCATGACCGTGCCCAACAGGGGATTAGCTTCTACCTTGTCGAATATCACATAGGCGATGCCTGCCAGCCGCAGTTGTTCTTCCAGCCGGGCGAGGTATCCGTTTGCCCGCGTAGAGCGTCCGTTGGAGATAACCACGAGGGCTTTTTTGCCCGGTAATGTCTGCTTGTGCAGATTATTCAGCTCCCCGGCACCGAAGAGGGCACGTGTGGGGATGTACATGTTGAAGTGTTCCATTGTTATCGTATTTTTTTGTTTTAATTATCCGATTGCAAAGGTACAGGGACAGGTCGCCACGGCTTAAACGCAAAACTCTGTTTCCTATACCAATTTCACATTACGGTATAGCCTCCGTCCATCGCCCATGTCTGACCTATGGCAAATCCGGCATAGTCACTGCAAAGCAACAGTACCATTGAGGCAATTTCTTCCGGCTTGCCCATACGACCCAGCGGAATAGCATCGATGACACGTGCCATATGTTCGGGAGACATTTCGATGGCGTGCTTCACCATCGGGGTTTCACACGTTCCGGGACAGATGGCGTTTATACGAATCCCCTGACGGGCATACTCCAGTGCGGCCGATTTCGTCAGCCCCAGTATGCCGTGTTTCGATGCCGTATAAGCATCTATGTTGGCAATACCTACCAGACCACCTTGCGAGGAACAGTTCACGATAGCACCGCCCGCCAGTTTTTTCATTTCAATCAATTCGTACTTCATGCAATTCCACACCCCACGAAGATTGACCGACAAGACATGGTCAAAATCCCAGCCCTCTGTCTCCGCCAAATCCTTGCGAACAGATGCGTGGATGCCGACATTGTTATAAGCGATGTCCAACCTCCCGAATGTGGTGACAACCTGTTCCACCATTCTTTTGACATCTTCTTCTTTCGATACGTCGCAGTGCAGGGCAATGGTCTTGTAGCCTTTCTCCGTCAATTCCTTTGCGCGGGCATCTACTTGTTCAGACAAGTCTGCCAAAGCCACAGCCGCCCCCGATTCGGCAAACATCCGTGCCGTAGCCCAACCGATGCCACCTGCCGCTCCCGTGACGAGAACTACTTTCTCATTGAATGATATTTCCATGAATAAATCTCCTGTGTCTCATGCTACATTTATGGCTTTCAATTTACGCAGCCATGCTTCAATGGCTTTTTTGTCGGCTCTGCTCCCCGTATAGGCATAACCTTCAAGCACCTTCGCACCCGGTGCACGTTTGGCGACATCGGCAGCGCTGTGTCCGGCACCGCCCCCGCCATGCGTGCAGAACGGCACGATGACCTTTCCTTTGAAGTCGAACTTCCCGAGAAAGGTAGCTACCGGCTGTGCGATGGTATAGTTCCAGATAGGTGATCCGACGAAAATCGTATCGTACTGCGCGATGCTTGCCGGAAGCGACCGCAAGGCAGGGCGGATGTCCTTCTGCTGTTCTTCCTTGGCACGAACCCTTATCTCGCGATAGCCGTCCGGATATGGTTCGGCGGCAACCAGTTCAAAGATGTCCGCCCCCGTCAGCTCCTGTATGGCTTTTCCCACAGACCGGGTGTTTCCAGTCTGTGAGAAGAATACAACAAGTGTTTTACTGTCTTTGGTTACAGTCTGCGCATTCATTGTGGTGACAATCATGGATAATAAAACTCCGAGCAACAACCATACGTTCTTCATGGCATCATCGGTTTAATGAATGATTGAAGAACTCCGCCATTTTGCCGACTGCCATGCCGATGTACTTCGGATTGTCGTAGAGGTCGAAGTGTCCGGCACCATCTATTACGTACAGCTCCTTCGGACCGTTCGACAGTTCCACGGCACGCTTGCTTTGCCACAGCGATCCTGCCTTGCTTCCCGCCACGACCAGCAACGGACGGTCAAGCAGTTCGGGGATAAACTCATAGGCATCGAACGTGATACGGTTCGCCATGCCGATGAAACGGAACTTGTTGGGTGAATTGGGATGCAGGGCGCGGGCGGGGTTACGGTAGTAGTCATTCGCCTCCACCATATCGGGCGGTGTGCTTTCATTGATTTCATCTGCCTCCGGCACGTAATGAGCATAGCGTGGCTCTGCGCCGTTCGCTTCGGCGGTACGCTGTGCGGCAATCTCGTCCAGACGGCGTTTCACCTCTTCGATGCTCCGCTTACCGTCCCAACCTTGGCGGGTGGTGGCTCCGGGATTGGTGCAGCAGATGCCGCACACCGCCTTGATGCGGCGGTCGGTCAGCGTGGCGAAGATGGCATAGCCCGCTCCGGCACAAGAACCGATGGCGGCAATGCGTTCGCGGTCCACGTAGGGTAACGTGGTAAGGTAGTCCACCCCGCATTTCACGTCCTCGCTCCGTTCGTATGGGTTATCCCACAAGCGCGGCTCACCCCCGCTCTCACCCTGATGTGATGCATCCATCGTCAAGGCGATGAACCCAGCCTTTGCCATGCCCTCGGCATAGAGCGCAGAGGTTTGTTCCTTCACGCCGCCACCGGGATGGCATATAACGAGTGCGGCATATTTCTTCGTTTCGTCAAAATCATCGGGCAGATGCAGGCATCCCGCCATGCTGTTGCCCCAGTTGTTGAATGTTACTTCTTTTTTCATGACTTGAGCTTCTGTTTGTGCGATGCCGCCTATACAGAATATGGCAGAAATCGCTATTCCTATAATCCTCGTTTTGATATTCATATTATTTCACTGTCGTACTGTTCACCTTGATATATTCCTCCTCGCTGACGGCTTCGAGCCACGTATCCTTGTTGTCTTTAGGATTTGGGATAACGGAAACATGGCTGAACTCGCTGTCGTAGGCTGCGCC
The DNA here is from genome assembly GCF_900128505.1 of Parabacteroides timonensis. Classification (NCBI taxonomy): domain Bacteria; kingdom Pseudomonadati; phylum Bacteroidota; class Bacteroidia; order Bacteroidales; family Tannerellaceae; genus Parabacteroides; species Parabacteroides timonensis. Next base: position 3,641,965 of record NZ_LT669941.1, on the reverse strand, counting down.
GTGCCAATGCTCCACACCCGGACGGATGTTCACGGCATCCCCGGCTTTCAACGCCTGTGCAGACTTCCCTTTCTCCTGATACCAACCGCGTCCTGCCGTGCAAAGCAATATCTGCGTGCCGCTGTGGATGTGCCAACGGGTACGCGCTCCGGCACTGAATGTCACGTTGCTTGCCTGACAGGGAGTTTCCGCATCGGGCGACACGAGCCGTTGGTTATAGACATCGCCGGTGAAATAATTGAAAGTCGATACCTTGCCGCGAGGAAACACGTCCGTTATGGGTTCGGGCATGGGATATTTGCGCTCATAAATGGCACTCAGCACCTGATTGGCACGCCATGCCTCGCGTGCGCCCACCTTGTCTTTCAGAATATGGGAAATCTGCCAAAGCTGTCCGGAGGTCACGCCTGCATTCGTGGCATAGCGCACATGCGAACGGAACTGTCCTTCCGCACCTTCGAGCGATGCCAGTGCCGAGAGGGTTGCCAACTCACGGTCGGACTCCGCCAGATTGTCCCGTCCGAAAAGGTCGCCGAACAGGTGGGCTTTGAGGAAATAGTCCACTGCCGGGGCGAATGCCATCACGCCACCCTGCACCGGTCTGCCCGAAAGACGGGTCTGCACCTCTGTGCCCAACTCCAACGAAGTTTTATCTGTTGGTAACGGGGAGGCGTCTTTACCTTCCACATCGTTGATGTTTTTAGCCTTCCGCTCGTCAAGCACTTTCATAAAGGTAGTAAGAGCGTTCAGACTGCGTGGGAAGCCGGTGTAAGCGTAGAGGTGGGTCATAACCTCCTTGATTTCACTGACGGTAAGCCCGGACTCCAGCCCTTCGGACAGTACCGTTTTCAGATGAGCCGTATCGCCTTTGGCTGTCAATGCGGCAATGGGGACGATTGCCTGCTGTCTTCTACTTAATAAATTCTTGTCATTTTCCATTTCCTGTGCCTCTGCTTGTGCGATGCCACCTATGCCAAGCATGGCAGACACCGCGATTCCTAATAGTTGTTCCTTTAGTTTCATACTGCTGTTTCTTTGTTGTTGAATGAGTTGGATGGTTTATTACTTAATCCATTCGGAGAGTATCTCTTCGATGTTGTTTGGAATATTGTATGATATTCTCAGGCCGTCTTCCACCGTGGCATCCGGACAGAGGCGGGCAATATTTGCCTGCGCGTCGTTGATGCTGACCGCCATGCTGGTGCAGAACGGACGGATGGTTTTGCCTGCAAAATCATACTCTTCGAGAAAGGTGCGGATAGCCATCGGTTCGCAATACCTCCAAATAGGGAACCCTATGTAAATGACATCATAATCTTCCATATTCTCCACATGGGTTGTCAGTACAGGACGGGCATCGGCTTCGAACTCCTGCAAGGCAATTTGCGAACATTCGGTGTGCGATACGGGATAGTCACGTTCGGGGATAATCTCGAAGAGGTCTCCACCTGTCAGCCCGGCAAGTTCCATTGCCACGGTCTGCGTGTTGCGTGCCTTGTTCGTGGCTCCCGACACGGCATCCGTACCGTCAGGTACATGGTTGGCACGTGAAAAATAGGCCACCAGTACCTTTCCGTTGCCCGTGGAAGGCGTGTCAGGCTCTTCCGGCTCTTCCGGCTCGTCAGAGTTGTCTGAGTTGTCTGAATTATCGGAATCATCCGGAGCATCCGGTTGTTCCTGCTGCGGTGCATCTGTATCGTCTTTCCCACAGGAAGTGGCGAATGACATTACAAAAGCCGCCATAAGCATTGTCAGTAAAATAATCCGTTTCTTCATATTCATTCCGCTTTTTCAAACCGTACTTCCACATCACCTATACCGTTGAACACCTCCACTCCCGAATCGATACGACCGATGGATTGCATCTGGAAACGCTCGCCGTTCTGACGGTACATGATTACAAAACTGTGCATGGGCGGGTAATAAACGATTTCACCGACCTCGTAACCGCGTGTGCGGGCATTGTCCGTAGGCAGGGCTTCGGGGAAACGGTAGCACATCTCACGCCCGTAAAGGTTCATCATCGGGAGGGTCATGGGCAACCGCCCGGCAATGGCGCGTGTCGTGGCATTGTCTTCCAGCGTGGCGGTCAGTGTCCGGCCGTTCACTGTGATTCTCATTTTCGTTACCATATCGTTATCTTCATTTGAATTGTTGTCATCGTCAGCACCGCCTTCATTGTCGTTTCCGGCTCTGGCGATTGTCACGTTAATATTCTGTCCGAGTGAACGTACCGTTTCCAAATCGCTTGTCACCGCTCCGATATTGACAATGTTACCAGTGGAAGAAGAGTTTTCTTCATCGCTGTGAAATATCACGAAATCATTTCCCGCAGTCCAAAAGGCAAGGTCGCCGTTTTTCCATCCGTTCTGTACGTCTCCCTCGTCGTATGCCAATGCGGGAGTGATGTCTCCACAATAGTCATGGGCACCACGGTTAAGGCTTACCGTCACGGGTAGACGGGAAATCAGGTCACGGGCACTCCGGTTGTCGTTCAAATAGCCTTCGAGTACCGTTTCGCCGACAGTCAGCGTAACAGCGGTTCTTTCTCCGGAACCGTTGTTGTCATTGTCGTCTTCTCCCGGAGTATCGGGATTTTGAGGTGTTTCCGGTATTACCGGTTCATTTTCGGTGTTGCTCGTTTCACAAGCCGACAGCGAGAATGTCATGCACATCGCCATCATCATTGCAGCTAAATACTTCATAATCATTTGACTTTTTATTATTTATACTATGGTTTATTGCGAATCTTTCGCTCTTTCTTTTCTTTGCTGCAAAGGTAGCGTGCTTCATAGCCCCGGCTTAAACGCAAAACTCTGTTTCCTATACCAATTTCTACGGTATAGACCATGACAAGTCTTTGCGGTCGTCAGTTGTGCTTGCTCTATCTTCTCGTAGCTTCTGTATGAAACCACCGTACATCTTCCGGTGAACGATGGTCTTTGAACATGGTGTGTTTCTTATCGAGTTTCGCAATCCGCGATATATCGTCTACCGATAGTTTGAAATCGAATATGCGGATATTTTCTTCCATCCGTTCGGGACGCTGGGTTTTGCACACGGTGACAACCCCTTGTTGGGTCAGCCAGCGCAAGATAATCTGGGCAGGAGTTTTCCCGTATTTCTTACCGATTTCAACAAGGACAGGTTCGGTAAGCACTTCCGGATGCGCCCCGGATACCAATGGTCCCCATGACTCTACCTGTACCCCGTATTCGTCATCCGTCCGTTTGTCATCCCAACGCTGGAAATAAGGGCTGAACTCTATCTGGTTGACCGCAGGCTTTATCTTACCGACAAAAGCAAAGTCCGCAATCCGGTCGGGATGAAAGTTGCTGACGCCTATCGCCCGGATCTTTCCGGCTTCATAAAGTTCTTCCAACGCCCGCCATGCACCGTACACATCGCCGAAAGGCTGGTGCAGCAGATAAAGGTCAAGATAGTCGAGCCCCAAGCGGTCAAGTGATTTTTGAAAAGCAGCCTTGGCCTGCTCATATCCGTAATCCTCTATCCAAAGTTTGGATGTGATGAAAAGCTCCTCTCGGGGAATGCCGCTTTGGCGGATGCCCTTACCGACTTCTGTTTCATTCATGTAATTCTTGGCCGTGTCGATCAGTCTCCAGCCTTTATGTATGGCTTCCGCGACACAACCGGCACATTGTTCCGTGGTAAGCCTTAGTGTTCCATACCCTAAAATCGGCATTCTGACACCGTTATTCAATGTTACAAAATCCATTGTAACCTTTGCCGTATCCGGTTCTTTCTGCCCGAACGCATTCATTCCGAATGCCCCGGCCGCCATCATGCTGCCTGTCGCCAGCAATGACTGTTTTATGAAATCTCTTCTATCCATTTCAGTATCTGATTTTATTTGTCCAAATTCTTTTCATGCAACCACCGGGAAAGCAGGTCTGCCACTTGCTCGTTGTTCAAGTCGGAGAAGGGGAAATGGGTGTTGCCGTACAATCCGGCTTCGGGCAAGTGTACGACAGTGGCATCCCCGCCGTGGCGGTTCACGCATTCCGCCCATTGACGTGCCAGAAAGAGGCGTAGCCTCCATGTGTTTTGCTCGTTGTTCTCTACCTGATGGTCGGGAATATTGTCACCGTAGTAAATGACGATGGGCATACGGGTATAGGCCATGAACTCCTCGGTCGTGATGGTCGTCACTTCCGTATTCCCCTCTTTCAACCGTTCGTCCTCGGGCAACTCGCCGGCAGGAAACGGGAAACGTCCGCCCGGTTCATACGACACGAAAGCCCTGATGTTCGATGTCTTCAATGCGGTAGCCCATCCCATCGGCCCTCCCTGCGAATGGGTGACGAATATGCAGCCGCCCACGCTGTCCGCAACGGCAGCAAGGCCGGACGACACCACGTCGAAATCCAACGGTCCCGTGTCCGATGTCATTTGCCTAAAATAGGCATCCAGAACAGCGCGACCCTGCTTGAACTGGACACCCTCGAAATAATCCGGGTAAATACCGAGACGGAAACGGTCGAAACGCATCTGCTCGTCCATGACCGGCGTGGTCTGTGTCGGTAGCGTGCTGCGCCCTGCACGTCCTCTTCTCGGCTGATCCACGAGATAGGTGCCGAATCCCCGGCGCAGGAACATCGTCTGGAATCCCTCGCGTCCGTCGGGTGTGGTTTCCCATGTCTTTCCCGATTGTCCTATACCATGAACGAACACCAGCGGATAACGGTGTGCGTTTACTGGAATCTGATAGAACACGTATGCGTGGTCTCCATGAAAGGTTCTTCCCAAACTGTCTTTCATGACGACACCTCCGGCGGTAAAGCTACCTTGACCGGCAATGGTTAAAGGCTCGAAAACTCTGTTTACTCCATAGTTCTGTGCCATACCTGAAACGCTCCATGCGGAAAGGGCGATGGCAAGCCATCTTTTCCTGAAGCATACATTAAGCTCTCTTTTCATATCCATGTTAATTTTGACTGTTTCGACAGTCATTGATTAGCGTATAAAATTTGTGGAAACTCTCTTTTCTTGCTCCGGATAAAGGATACCGAGTTTTGCCCCGGCTTCTCTGTTTTTCAGCATCCATAGCATGTTACGTCCCAGTGTTCTCATGACTTGCAGGCCTTCCTTGTCCTGCAATACCTCTTCCGGCTCGTTTCCGAATACCATCGGCCAATATTGCGAGGGCACGACAGGCATTCCGCTATAAACGAAATAACGGTTGAACTGGTCCAAAGCAGCAATGCTTCCGGCTCTGCGGCAGCTCGTTACCGAAGCCGCGATTTTTCCTTCAAAATCCTTGTTCACCCTCGAACAATAAAAAAGCCTGTTCATGAAACAAGTCATGGAACCTGGAAGGGCGGAAAAATGTACCGGTGCTCCAAAGACAAAACCGTCATACTCTTGTACCTTATCTAAAAGGTCATTTACCGGATCCCCGACAAAACATCTTCCGCTTTCCCGGCAAGCGCCACATGCGATACATCCGGCAACAGGCTTATTGCCAATCCACAGGTAATCGGTTTTCACGTCATTTTCCTTCAATACGGATTCCACTTCAGCCAATGCCGTATGGGTACAACCCATCCTGTGAGGACTTCCGTTGACCAACAATACTTTCATTTTGCCAATTACATCCTTGTCATCCAACATGTCGAATGCTCTCACACCTCCGACACCTAAGCCTAAACCGACTGCTGCGGATCCCATTCTTTTGATGGCTTCCCGGCGTGTTATCCTCCTATCCATAGTATTTTAGTCACACTGTCCTCTTAGTCCGAACACGATATCCTCGTCGGTCCGGTTGCCATGAATCTCGATTTTGTCCAGCTCGTGTTCTATCTGTGCGAACTCTGCCGGTGAGAGCACAACTTCTGCGGCACGGAGGTTTTCCCGTATGCGTTCCTCCTTGCGCGAGCCCGGGATAGGAGCGATAAAGCCTTTCTTGTGAAGCATCCAAGCCAGCGATATCTGGGCAGGTGTGGCATCTTTCTCCTTTGCAAACCGGCGTAACAGTTCCAACAATGGCTGGTTGGCTGCAATGTTATCCTCTCTGAAGCGGGTAATCGCTCTACGCACGTCGTCCCCCTCGTAACGTGTACCGGCATCTATCTTACCGGACAGAAAGCCGCTTGCCAGCGGGCTGAACGGAACAAAACCGATCCCCAGTTCCTCGCAAACAGGCAAAACGTCTTTCTCCACCGAACGTTCCATGATGGAATATTCGCTCTGTACGGCAGACAAAGGGGTTACGGCATGGGCGCGGCGTATCTCTTCGACGGAAGGCATGGATTGTCCCCATGCCAGTATCTTACCTTCCCGTATCAAATCCCCCATGCAACCGGCCACCTCTTCCGGTGTGACCCGACGGCTGACCCGGTGCTGGTAGTACAGGTCGATATGATCCGTACCCAGCCGTTTCAAGGATGCCTCGCAATGCGCCTTTATTTCAGCAGGAGTGTATTCAATCGGCACCAGTCTGTCTCCCTCTACCCGTGGACCTCCGAATTTCGTGGCGACCACGATGCGGTCGCGGAACGGACGTACCGCTTCGCCTACCAATAGTTCATTGTCACCGGCAGCATACCCTTCGGCCGTGTCGAAAAACGTGCATCCCTGCTCGTAGGCATACCGTATCAGCCTGACGGCTTCCTTTCTTTCGGGTACAGGCCCGTATCCATGACTCATTCCCATGCAGCCATAGCCGATGGCCGACACATCCAAATTTCTGAGTTTTCTGTATTTCATATTTACCAAACGATTGATTTTCTGCCGCAAAATTAGTGGAACGGATAAAGCGCAGGCATATCAATTTCACAGATAGAATGACCAATTTAATGGGTATGGGAACGGGCTGTCGCCGTATCTGTGAAATTGGTAATTGAATAAGTGATTTTGATACAGGTCGTCTCTTTTTTCGTCTCTATTTTTGCACCGTACAAAAATCCTCTCCGGTTATCAAGGTAATTATGGATGAAAGATTTATTTTTGCAACAGAATAAAAGTCAAGCAACTATGAGCGAAATAACAAGAATAGACACCGTACAGCAATATAACGACTACTTCGGTGTCGAGACATTGCATCCGCTGGTGAGCCTCATTGACGGGCGTAAGGCAAAGCCGTTGCGCTTCTGCCATAAGTTATATAATGTATATTCGGTGCTGTTGAAAGATGCCGACTGTGGTAACTTGCGGTATGGCCGCAGCATATACGACTATCAGAAAGGCACCATGCTTTTCCTCGCGCCCGGTCAGGTGATGGGATCGGAGGATGACGGACAGCTCCATCAGCCGGAAGGGTGGGTACTGGCCTTTCATCCCGAGTTCCTGCGTGGGACGCCGCTGGCATCCATCATGAAAAACTACTCCTATTTCTCGTACAATGCCAGCGAGGCGCTGCACTTGTCGGAACAGGAGCGCGAGGTGGTCATCGGTTGCATGAAGGGCATCGAGGAGGAGCTGCGCCATCCTATCGACAAGCATAGCCGAGCATTGATTATCGATACCATCAAGCTGCTGCTCGACCGCTGCATCCGTTTTTACGACCGGCAGTTCATTACACGCGAGAACATGAACAGCGACCTTTTGGCACGCTTCGAGGAACTACTCGGGGATTACTTCAACTCCGAGCAGCCGACTAAGGGAGGCATCCCCACCGTGCAATGGTGCGCCGACAAGCTATGCCTCTCCACCAACTATTTCAGCGACCTTGTGAAAAAGGAGACCGGGATGTCTGCCTTGAAACATATCCAGCAGAAGGCATTGGATGTAGCCAAGGAGCGCATACTCACCACCTCGAAAAGTATCAGCCAGATTTCCGACAGCCTCGGTTTTCCCTATCCGCAGCACTTTACCCGTTGGTTCAAGAAGATGGAAGGATGCACGCCGAACGATTACCGGGCCAATATGATGAATGTGAACTAAAAATCCGAAGATACTTATAAATTATGCAAACTATTACATTGAACAACGGCATCGAGATGCCGCAAGTGGGCTACGGTGTCTATCTCGTCAGCCCCGAAGAGTGCGAACGTTGTGTGCTCGATGCCATCGGCACAGGCTACCGGCTCATCGACACGGCACAGGCCTATTACAACGAAGAAGGTGTTGGCCGGGCAATCGACAAATGCGGCGTGCCGCGCAACGAGCTTTTCATCACCACCAAAGTGTGGGTCAGCAATGCCGGAGAAGAAAAAGCTGCCAAGAGTATTGACGAATCGCTGCGCAAACTGCGTACCGACTACATCGACCTGTTACTTATCCACCAGCCGTTCGCCGATTATTACGGCACATACCGGGCTATGGAAAATGCCGTCAAATCAGGCAAGGTGCGCGCCATCGGAGTGAGCAACTTCTATCCTGACCGGTTCGTGGACTTGGCCGAGAACGTGGAGATAAAGCCCGCCGTGAACCAACTCCGCACCAACGTATTCAGCCAGCAATGGGACATGGAGCAGGAGATCAGTAAATACGGTACGAAAATCATGGCTTGGGCACCCATCGCGCAGGCGAACGAGGAGTTGTTCAGCAATTCGGTGCTGAAAGGGATTGCCGAAAACCACGGCAAGAGCGTAACGCAGGTGGCATTGCGCTATTTGATACAGCGCGGTATCATCGCCATACCCAAATCCACGCACGTCGAGCGTATGCGGCAGAACCTGGACGTGTTCGACTTCGCGCTGACCGATGCCGAGATGCAGTCCATCCGGCCGCTCGACCGACCGCAGGATTTCCAATGGTCGCACCGCAACCCCGAACTGGTGCGTTTTCTTCTGGAATATGATAAGAAGTTTAACCCCAATAATAAATAACGAAATGGAAGAAGTCAGAATAGACATGCGCAAACCCGAAGAGGCCGATCCTGCGGAGAGCCTCCGCAGCATGCAACTGTGTTTCAAGATAAACCACACCATGCCCGGTACGAAGGAGTACGATGCGTTGGTGCGGGAATTGTTTTTGGGTAATATCGGCGAGAACAGCCGCGTGATGCCGCCTGTGACCGTAGTGCGCGGCAACAGCGTGAAGATCGGCAGGAACGTCACCGTGATGAACAACGCCCTCTTCATGGCGGCCGGCGGCATCACCATCGAGGACGACGTGCTGGTAGCCGCCAACGTCCAGATTATCTCTAACAACCACGACCTCCACGACCATGCCGTGCTTACCTGCAAGCCCGTCCGCCTGAAACGCAACTGCTGGATAGGCGCGGGAGCGACCATCCTGCCGGGTATCACTGTGGGCGAGAATGCCGTAGTCGGTGCAGGAGCGGTGGTGACGAAAGACGTGGAGGACAACACGGTGGTAGGCGGTAATCCGGCGAAAGTATTAAAACGTATATAATAAAATTGCAGGTATTGTATTCGTAAATGAAAGAGGCTGTCTCAAAATGAAAAACAGAGATAGTCTTATAATCTATAAGTTACTACATAAAAATCTCCTATTTTTAGTCCTATAATTGAAGTAATTAAGGGCTAAAGCAGGAGATTTTTTATTTCAAAGTTTCAATCTATAAGATTTTTACTTTTGCAATTCTATTTTGAGACAGCCTCTCTTTTATATTTTAATCCCTTTAGGTTGATTTTCATTTTTTAGTTGAAACCCTGGATGTCCAATAATGATATGGTCGGCAATGAAATTCCCCGCTGGACTGCGTTCATTCATTGGACTGCGTGTCTGCGGTACTTCTTCGGTGTGCTGCGGTGGTATGTTCCATACACTTTCCGCAACCGGCTTAACCTTCTGCCCGTCGTTCTCCTTTTCAGTGGTTTCGGGCATAGGTGGTGCAAGTTCCAGCTGAATCTTCCGGTCAAGTGCGGCAAGTTCTGATTTGAGCTGTTTCAGCTCGTCCTCCTTCTTCCATACCTTACCCGCTATCTCCTGCAACTGCGGAACCTCACGCTCCAATACCTCGTTTTTCGCCTTGTACTGGTCGATGGTGGAGGGTATCTTCTCCAGCGCGTTCAGGAAGTTGCGTGCGGCGGCTACCGGGTCAGCCATCGCCAGATGCCCGTTGTTGTAGGTGTACTTGTAGTTCCCCTCCACCACGAAACGGTTGTCGGTAAACTCCAGTCCCTCTTTGAGCGTCCGCTCGCTGACCACTTTGATGGGGAAACCGTAAATCTCTCCGACAGGCTTGTACAGACCTCCCGTCGCGGCGTTCTTGGCTATCTCCTGCAAACGCTTTCCGATAACTTTCTCATCGGTGGAATTGACGCCATCCACCTTGACCGCATTCAGGCGGTTGCCTTCCTTGTCCGTCTTGACGGCGGCAAGGAACTTGTTCCAGTCCTCCGTCATGGCTTCGATGACCGCCGTGTTGTTGCGAAGTTCGCCCGTCTTGGATTCCAGCTTGAACTCCGAATCCCGCCTGCCCTTGTTGAACGACTTGCGCTCCCCTTCGAGCGAGGCTATCTTCTTTTCCAACTTCGCCTTGTCGAGCAGGTCGGTGTTGCCGGAGAGCAATGCCATGTATTCCGAGAAGTTCATGCCCGACTTCTCGTCCATCGCCCCCTCGTCGATGGTACGTGCGCCCAACGCGCCACTTTTAAGCTGTGATATAAAAGTCTGCTTGCAGTGGAGCAGGTTGAACTTGTAGGAATCAAGGGATTTCTCCACCGCATAGATAATCACATCCACCTGATTGTCAGCGTATAGCTTAGCAATCTCGTTGCCTGCCCTGACTCCCCGTCCGTCACGCTGTTGCAGGTCGGACGGGCGCCACGGCGTATCGAGATGATGGATAGCCACACACCGTTTCTGCGCGTTCACACCCGTCCCGAGCATGGAGGTGGAGCCGAACAGTACACGCACCGTCCCGGCGTTCATGGCGTCTATCACCGCCTTGCGTGCCTTGTCGGTCTTGCACTCCTGAATGAAGCGGACTTCGTTTGCCGGTATGCCGTAGTCCTCCGTCAGTTTCCGCTTTATCTCGCTGTACACGTTCCACCCGTCGCCCGGCTGGTACGTACCCAGATCGGAAAACACGAACTGTGTTCCACGGTGCGCCTCGTACTTGTGGTAATATTCCGCTATCATCTTGGCGCAGTGGCTCGCCTTGTTGTCGGGGTGGTCTTCATAGTTCGGATCAATCATCCGCATATCGAGAGCCATCTTCCGGGCGTAGTCGGTAGCGATAAGCATCTTCGCCTTCTCCTCCGTTTCCGAAAGCGGCAGCCTGCCCAATAGGGTAGCATCGCCCGTCTTGGCAAACTCCATCAGTTGCCTGATGAAATACTCCTGGTCGGGCGTGGGCGGGATGTGGTGCAGTATCTCGTTCTTGTGAGGTCTGTCCACGCCCACATCCTCCGCCGTGCGGTAGTCGGTTATCTCGTTGTAGAAGGCGGCAAGCTCCGGCACCTTGATGAAGTATCGGAAACGCTCCTTCTGCACGATGTTGTTCGTCACGTTGAACTCGAAGTCGGTGGTCTTCTTGGCGAAGATTGCAGCCCATGCGTCGAAGCAGCGGATGTCCTGCCGTTCCAGTTCCTTCGGGCGCAGGTACTTGAAAAGCAGGTACAGTTCCGTCAGCGAGTTGCTGATGGTCGTTCCCGAAAGGAATGTAGCCCCCAAGTCCTTGCCCGTCCGCTCCTGTATGGTGCGTATGGCAAAGAGCATGTTCAGGGCTTTCTGGCTTCCTTCCGAGTTTCCCAAGCCTGCCACACGGTCGTGCCGGGTGTTGAAGGTAAGGTTCTTGAACTGGTGGCTCTCGTCAATAAAGATATGGTCGATACCCATCTGCTTGAAGTCCACCACATCGTCCGTGCGCGATTTGATGGCATGTTCCACCTTCTCCAACTTCGCTTCAAGGTTGTGCTTGCGCTTTTCCAGCCCTTTCAGCATCGCCCTCGATACGTTCTTCCCTTGCTGCCGCAGCACTTCGAGGTTTTCCTCCACCGTGTCAAGCTCCTCCTGCAAGATACGCTGCTGCAGCTCCGGAGACTGCGGTATCTTGCCGAACTGGTCGTGCGACATGATGACGCAATCGTAATCGTTGTTCTTGATGTTGTTGAAAAAGCGCACACGGTTGGCGGTGGAGAAGTCCTTTTCCGAAGCATAGAGGATACGTGCATTCGGATATGCTGCTTGATAGGTGGCTGCAATCTCCGCCACGTTCGCTTTCAATCCGATAATCATCGGCTTGTGCGCCAAGTTCAGACGCTTCATCTCATGCGCTGCTATGCACATTATCAGCGTTTTACCGGTTCCAACCTCGTGGTCGCAGATGCCACCGCCGTTCTGTTTCAGCATCCATACGCAATCCTTCTGCGACGGATAGACGCTCTTGATTCCCCGGCTGGCAAGCCCTTTCAGATTGAGGTCTGGAAAAGTCTGGTGGCTGCCGTCATACTTCGGGCGAACGAAGCAGTTGAACTTCCGGTTATACATGGTCGTAAGCCGCTCCTTGAACTGCGGCGACTGCTCTTCCAGCCATTCGGAGAAGCCGTTACGTATCTCGTCAATCTTGGCGTTGGCGAGCTGTATGCCCTCGCTGTCGCGCACCTTGATGTCGTTGCCGTTCTCGTCCTTGCCGATGGACTTCATCATGTCCGGGCAGGTGTTGTGCAGGGCGTGCTTCAACAGGTGCATACCATCATAGTTCCGATAATAGCCCTTCACCAGAAATTCGTCCGTGATTTTCATGGTGCGGTAGCCGCACGCCACCGAGAACTCGTCCATGCTTGCGGAGTAGGCGATTTTCACGTCCGTGTCGAAAAGGCGGCTCATGTAGGCGGCATACACGCCCGTGGGAATCCAGCGTTCCCCGAAGTTGAAATCGAGGTCCTCGAACGGGATTTTCTCCGGCTCTGCATCCTTCAGCGCGTCCAAAGCCTGCTTTACCTCCGGCAACCGCCCGTTTTCGGGATTGCTGTTTATCCACGCCTCGATGCGTTCCGCCTTCTCTATCACGTTTCCGGCGATAAACTTGTCCTTGATCTCGTAACCGGTTACGAGGGGATTGTAGAAGATGCGCCCTTTGAGGGCATCAAGCAATCCTTCCTCCGTGCTGTCGGTTATCTCCCGCATATAATCAAGATTGACCGTGCCGAACTTGTTGAGCGATGCGGAGAGAGCCTCTTCGGGTGTTCCGGCATTGACGGCGGACTCCACCGAGAAGGATACAGGATGGTCGAAGATGTCCGCTTTAACGAACTTCCCATCCTCCGCACGTTCCAGCGAAAGTATGTCGCGTCCCCCGGCATCCATCATCACCAGTTTCACGTTCTGTCTGGCATTGAGGTTGCCGTAGCGCATGACGAACTCATCGTAGCAGGTGTTCAGGTGCTCACGCCACGGGACATTTTCCTCGTGCCTGTTCGACTCGTAACGGTACAGACGCTCGTATGCGTCACGGAGTGATACATACAGCAGTGCCTTTTCTTTCTGATAACCAGTCAGTCCGAGCGGCTGGAATGTCGCGCCATAAGGGGTGATATCCTTCAGATAACCGATGTCACGTGCCCTGCTTGCCACCAGCGAGCCTTCACGCAGGTGCATCTCCGGTGTGCGGTGATAGGGACGTGGCGAGAGGTCGGGAGCTTCCTCCTTCGGCTTTGTCCCGGCTTGTTGCATTTCTTTCTCCGGCATGGCAGGGGAGTCGGCTTTTACGTCTGTTCCGCTCAACCGTTTCTCCTGATGCTGTGCCGCCAGTACCCGAAGTTCCTTTCGCCGCTCCGGTGTCAGATCCATCATCATCTCGTAGAAGCCGTTAATGGGCGGATTGGTTTCCCAGTCTAATGTGGCGTAAATATCGTCAGAGTCACTTTGCTTCCCGATATTCTCCGGCTTTGCTTCCTTATTCCCGTTCACGGGCTTGGCGGTTTCAACAGGTGGGGCAGCCGTAACCTGTGGTTTCGGTCGGGTAGGAACACGCTTTGCCGTACTGCCTTTCTTCACCGTCTTTTTCTTCTTGATGGGTGCTTCTACTGGCATTCCCCAAAGGTCGAGCAGGGTAAGCTGCACGCCTTCCGAATGTTTCATCGGACGGTGTGGCTCAATTTCCGGTTTCAGTGCTGTTTCAGTTTGCGGCTGCACTTCGGGAGTGACTATCGGCGTGGAAACCGTTTCCACTGCCGTACTTTTTCCTTGTGCCGGATGAAGGCTGTGTCTGTCATACAGTTCTTTATTAAAATGATGCAGCTCAATCTTCAGATGTTCCCGCAAGTCCTCCGCCATCTGCTCAATGCCTCCCCGGTGTATAAGTTGAAATGCAGGTTTCCCGTAAGGGTCTGTACCTTTGACTATATCCGTATTAGATAGAGAGCCGATGCTCCATACATACCCGTTTACGGGAGTGCCGATAGAGGTTTGTTCGGTCTGCACAAATAGCTTTTCATTGTAGTATAGTTCCCCGTTCTTGTTGCTATTCTTTTGCAGGATGATCAGGTCGCTGCCCACTTCCGTGCCTGCGTTGTCCGTGAAGAGGTTGTTCGGCAGGCGTGCGACACCTACCAGATTGGCATGGCTCATCATGTACTCGCGTATGGGTGCGTTGGACGGGGCATCCAATACCCCTTGCGAGGTGATGAACGCCACGATGCCGCCTTCGCGCACCGTGTCAAGGCTTTTCAGGAAGAAATAGTTGTGTATCGTCTTTGCTGCCGAACGTCTTGCAGGGTCTTTGCTGCCCGTAAACTCCGGGTCGAATACCGCCACATCGCCGAAGGGGATGTTTGAAACTGCCAAGTCAAAATAGTCCGTGAAAGGTTTCTCTATCTTCTCGAATCCCTGCACCCGCACTTTTTGGTCGGGATGCAGGTGTTTCAGAATCCTGCCCGTCATCAGGTCTTTCTCAAACGCCATGATGTCGGCATCCGGCTTATAGCCCAGCACCGCATCCACGAATGCGCCCACGCCAGCCGACGGTTCAAGCACCCGGTCGGGGCGTATGCCGTGCCCGTGCAGCACGTCGGCAATCGCATCGGTTATCTCCGGCGGCGTGTAGAAGGCGGTCAGTACGGACTGCTTTATCGCGTCCATGTAGCGCTTGTACTCCATTTCGTCACGGCAGTTCTCCCGCACCAGTCTGTGCAGCTCCACCGTAGGGGCAAACAGTTCGAGGTCTGATTTCGCCCAGTGGACGGCATCTGTCAGTTCCTTGGCAGGGTTCAGTATGCACTTCAGCCCTCCGAAGCCGCAGTAACGCTCCAGCAAAAGCCTTTCGCGTGCGGTGGGGGTGCGCTGTTCCCTGTCCAGCAGGAATGCCGTCCGTATCGCCTCGATGTTGTCCCGCAGTTTCTGTTTGCGGTTAAACGCCATACTCGTCAATATAAAGCATGACGGCTCCCGTCAGCTCCGTGCGCAGCAGGTCGTAATCGGGCGACAGGGCGAAGTTGTCGTCCGAGAGGTCGTAAATGGAGAATACCGCATCGACGGGCGGAAGCAGCCTGATAATAAAGGATTCCCGCTTTTCCTCCGGCACATCGTCGGCAAACTCGGTTTCCACGACTTCGCGGAGGATGGCGTACTTGGAATAGTGAAGCCCGCCCAGCAGGGTGTTCATCGCCAGTTCCTGCGCACCCTCGGCAGGATAGCCGTCAAGCCGAGCCCGCTCATACGTTTCGGCGGCGCGGTCGGCACGCTCCCGGATGAAGGCGGCATCGGACGCCTGTTCAAACTTGTTGTTGCGGAGGTAGTCCAGCAGATACAGACCGTAATAGGAAAAGTCGGTCTGACCCTCGTTTTTCTTCTTGTTGTTCATTACTTTGGAATTTAGTGGATTGATAATGTTCGGGATAATCGTCGGAAAGGAGAAAGAAAAGGCACCCGGTATCCCTCCGAGTGCCACCACTAAATCCAAAGTATGAGTGTAATCCGGTATCGAAGAACAATTCATTACTCTGAACCAGTGGCAAAGTTAGCGCAAAAATCCGATTAAGCGAAACAAATGAAAATCATATTTACATTTGTGAGCGTGAGGATTTTATTCAAATCGAAGACAATACGAAATAAACTCGTTTATTTCTATTGTTAAGATGCAGCCTAACTTATCAAAAAATAATATTATTTCTTCCGTCCTGAAAATTTCTTGGTCGTTTTCCTTTCGGGGAACACGAAAGTCGTGTTATACTCCCCGTCAAAAGCGACTATGGCGTCAAAACTATTGCCCTGCTTGCTCTTGAAGCCTTTAAGCAGCTTCGTGTGCCCGTCGGTGAGCAGGTCTTTGATTTCGTCGTCGGAAAGGGTGCGGTTCGCTTTCAGCCGGAACACGGGCAGTCCGCACTCCTCATTGTCGCAGCGTACCACCTTGCCGTAGAACTGCATTCTTCCCGTGCCGCATTTGGGGCACACGCAATCGGAATCCTTGCGGGCGAACAGCTTGTCGCACGAGAGCAGTTCCGAGGTAATCTCCTTCGTGTACGCCTCTATTTCCTTGCGGAAGGTGTCGGCAGGAAGCTCCCCGCGCTCGATGCGTGCCAGCTCCTTTTCCCATTCGCCTGTCATGGCGACATCGGCGATACGCATTGTTTTCACAACCGAATAAAGTGCGAGTCCTTTCTCGGTAGGCACAAGCGATTTCTTGCAGCGCTCCATATAGCCGCGCTTGAATAGCGTTTCGATAATCGCCGCACGGGTGGCGGGCGTGCCGATGCCACAGTCCTTCAATGCCTGACGGAGTGCGTCGTCCTCAATCTCCTTACCCGCCGTTTCCATAGCCGAGAGCAAGGTGGCTTCGGTATGCAACGGCTTGGGTTTGGTCTTTCCCTCCGTGATGGAGCAGCCTTTCAGCATCAGCATGTCGCCTTCCTGCCAGCCGGGGAGGATAATATCCTCTTTCTCTTCCTCGCCATAGACGGCACGCCATCCGGCTTGCCTGATTACACTGCCTTTTACCATGAACTCCACTCCGGCACACTCCGCTGTGACGGTAGTGGTGTCCTTGATACATTTCTCTGAGAAAGCCTCTATCATGCGTCCGGCTATCATCTGATAGACGGTGTTGTCCTCTTTAGAGAGGAACAGTGGCTTCTCGCCCGTGACAAGCAGGGCGTGGTGGTCGGTCACTTTGCCGCCGTCCACGCTGCGGCGTGTCGGTACGGTTCTCGGCTGCACCTTGTCCTTCCATTCGGGCAGGTTACCGATGAAGGCAAGCAGTTTGGGTATTTCGGCGAACACATCTTCGGGGATGTAACGGCTTCCCGTTCTCGGATAGGTGACGAGCTTCTTCTCGTAGAGCTTCTGCGCGATTTCAAGCGTCTGTTCCGCCGTGAAGCCATGCTTGGCGTTGGCTTCCTTCTGGAGCGTGGTCAGGTCGAACAGTAGCGGGGTGTCCTCCGCCTTCTCCCTGCGTTCGGCTTTCGTGACGGTGGCTGTGCCTGCCTCCTTTACCTTATTATATAATGCCGTTGCAGGCTCTTTCTCTTTCCATCTTTCGGAAGAGGAGAATTTCACCGTTCCTTCATTAGTGCCGTCCACGGCGATATGGAGCTGCCAGAAGTCTTCGGGCGTGAAACGGCGGTTTTCCCAGTAGCGTGCGCACACCATTCCCAACGTGGGCGTCTGCACCCGCCCGACGGAGTATGTGCCGTGTCCGGCGGCGATGGTGAGTGCCTGCGTGCCGTTGATGCCCACGAGCCAGTCGGATTCGCTCCGTGCTTTGGCGGCAAGGTAGAGGTTGTCGTACTTGCTGCCCGCTTCGAGGTTCTTCAACCCCTCGCGGATAGCCTTGTCGGTAAGCGAGCTTATCCAGAGGCGCACGAACGGGGTGGAACAACCGGTGTAATGGTAGAGGTAGCGGAAGATAAGCTCTCCCTCGCGCCCGGCATCGGTCGCCACGATAATCTGTTCGCTCCTGTTGAACAGGGTGGCGATAATCTTTATCTGCGCCGTTACGCCGCTGTCGGGCTTGTATCCCTTTTCCGTCTTGGTCTGACGGGGGACGAGCTTGAAGGTTTCGGGGATGACCGGCAGGTTGTCACGGACAAAGCCGTGATTGCCGTAGCCGTCGGGCATGGCAAGCTGGACGAGGTGCCCGAATGCCCATGTCACGGCGTAGCCGCCTCCCTCGAAATAACCTTCCTCTCTCTTTGTCGCGCCCACGATGCGGGCAATCTCACGTGCCACACCGGGCTTCTCTGCAATGATTGTCTTCATGCTGAATTGTTTTTGATGAATTGATACTTTGGATTGTTTGGATTTAGTGGCGGGCTTGGGGATATTACATCTTCATGCCCGTCCTTCTATGTTGATTTTCCTGCTGCCGTTGCTGGTTCTCGTCCTTCGGGGCGGTCTGTCCCATCTGCAACGGTTCTTTCAGGTTCCGGGTCGCCTCGTTGGTCTTTCCCTCGTTGTTCACCGCCACCTGCGTGCGGCTCTCGTTGCTTGGGGCGACCTGCTGCGCATTGTCGGGATTGGTGTCGTAACGGTACGGGCGTCCCTTTTCCGGGTTGAACTTGATGTACATCGTGGCGTGGAAGCCCTGCTTGTCGGTCACGTTCTCCAATCGGATCGCCTTGCCCGCCACATAGTCGGCTTTCTGCCGGTCGGTGAACTCCACGCCGCTCCATTTGCTGATGGGGCGGATGCTGCCGTCGGCGTTTGTCCATGTGTTGCGCCGCTGCTCCTTGTTCGTGCCGGCGGCATTTTCCGTACCTTGCGCCTGCGCTTGTGCTTGCGTGGGATTGTCCTTGGCTTCCTGCGTCTGTGCTGTACGGGGCGACCTGCCTGTGCCCGGCACGAACTCCACGCCGCGCTGTTCCACGTTCACTTGCAGGGTGGTGACGAACTTCCTGCCGTCCTTGCGCTCGATGAGCTTGTCACGCACGGGCAGCCCGGCACGGAGCATGTCCTGTTCTTGCTTGGTGATTTCCGTATTGCCGATGCGTTCCGGTATGCGCACTTTGTTTGCCGGGACATCCGTAATCTCGTTCGTCTTGCGGTCAATACTGATGAACGAGGGGATGATCTCGCCCGTTTCCCTGTCCACGAGGTCCACGACCCTGCCGAGATTGCCCGTCTCGCGGAGGTTCTTGCGGTCCTCGTCGGAGAATTTGTGTTCCTTGTACTCGTCCAGTTTCTGCTCCTTGCGGATGAAGTGCGGCACAAGGCTGACATTGCCTTCCCCGTCCTTCTTGAAGGAGAGGCGGGCATCCAGCTCGAATGCCTCGCCGCCGAAATTGGGCGTGACCTTTACCAGGTCGGACTTGCCGTAGTTGAGCATCTTTTGGAGGTCGCCGGATTTTTCAAGGTCGTCACGCTTCACGCCCCAGCGCTCTTCCAGTTCCTGCCAGTTGATTTTGCTCTCGTCGATGGGCTGGTAGCCCTGTCTGCCCTGCGTCTGCCTTGGGGCTTCCTGATTCTGTTCTTGTTTCTGTTCCATTTCTTCTTGATTTTTAGGTTCTTCCTGATTTTCTTGATTTTCCTGATTGGGTTGTTGTTCTTCTTCTTTTTGTTGTTGCTGTTCTTCCTGCACTTTCTGCTCGTAACCGGAAGTGTCCACCTTGTGGGGTGCGAGCAGTTCCTTGTTGGCTTCAGGATTTTTCAGCAGTTCCTTCATCACTTCCAGCAGTTTGTCGGCTTGGTCTGCCGCCACCCGGTAGAAACCGAAGCGGCTCGGTTCCTTGCACTGGCGGAAGAAGTTCTTGAAGAAGTTGTCCAGCACGTCGCCGTGCCGGTCAAATTGCAGGAAACTCTGCGCGTTCTCCGCCTTGGCGGGAATGCGCTTGGGCGTGCCGTCCGCGTTCAGTCCGGCTACCACGCTGATCTCGCCCGTCTTTTCGTCGCGGACAACCAGCACGTCCTTTTCGTCTTTTTTCTTTGCCATCTGATTAAATTTTAATTGGTTATTTATTGAACATATTGCGGATGCGTGCCTTGTAGAACTCGATGTCGTTCTGTCGGAAGTCCTTCACATGTCTGGAAAGGAAGTCCAGCACGTCCGTTTCGCTGTAATAGGTCTTTTTGCCCAAGGTCTTGTAGGAGAGTGCGCCCTCGCTGCGGTAGCGTTGCAGGGTGCGCTTGCTGATCTGGAGCAGCATGCACAGGTCCTGATTGTCGAAAAGGCGGATGCCTTCGGAGAGGGACGGCGGTTGTTGCCCCTGCGCCTTTATCGCCAGCAGCAGCTCGTCCTGACGGTCAAGGCGGTCAAGGATTTTCTGCATCCAGCCCTCGAAGTTGTTACGGGTAAGCAGTTCCATATCTCATTTCCTCCTTCCTTTGTCGGTTTTCTTGCCACCCGTCCGCAGGGAATAATTATGAAACAGGGCGTCTATTGTTTCTTCCTTGTTCCTGACGGTATTTGTTTCCAGCAATCTTTGCACTTCGGAGAGGCGGTAGCGGCAAGTGCCGCGTACTATCACATATTCTATGCGGTGGTCGTCCCTCATCCGTTGCAGGGTACGGGTACTCACGTTCAGCAGTTCGGCGGCTTGGGCTGTATTGAGCAGACACTCTTTATTTGCCGCTTCCTGCCGCCTCTTTTCTTCCTGTTCTTTGCGGACATATCCGGCTATCTCCGCTATCTGTTCCATCATAGCCTGGTATGCGGAACTTTCAATCGTTATCACTTTCATTACTACTGTTTTTTATCGTTTCTGCGGCAAAGTTCGGCAATAGCCAAAGGCGGCTTTAACAACTCACTACGTGACTCACGTAAGATTTTTATGAAAACGGCTCCGTAACCCGGTCAAATGACGCAACAAGCTGCCAGTCAGACAAAACCGATGGGTGTTTCAGCCCGTACCGTTACCTTTGCGACAAATTCAAAAATCGTTTTGTATATGGAAATAGTATCTATCGAGAAAAAGACCTTCGGGGAAATGATGGCACAAGTGGATGCCTTCGTGGAGAAGGTAGCCGCCTTACAGCGCAAAGGCGATGGAAAGCGGCTTGGGAAATGGCTCACGGGCGAAGAGGTCTGCGGGCAGTTGAGAATCAGCCTGCGCACGTTGCAGAAACTGCGGGACAGGGGCTTTATCGGTTATTCGCAAATCGGCTTCCGTTTTTACTACAAGCCGGAAGATGTAAAAAGGCTTATACCGCTTGTCGGTACAATTTGCCCCACTGACAGATAACCACTAACTTAAAACAGATATGATTATGAACGAAGACAACAATGTTATCACGATGGATTGTGAACCAGTAGCCGCATTGCTGCAAAAGATGCGGAAAGAATCCGGATGGCTTTCCGATTTTTTGGAAAGTTACCGTCCGCCATTGGACGGGGAGCGATACCTGACGGACAAGNCCGCATTGCTGCAAAAGATGCGGAAAGAAGCCGGATGGCTTTCCGATTTTTTGGAAAGTTACCGTCCGCCATTGGACGGGGAGCGATACCTGACGGACAAGGATGTGGCGGAACTGCTCCGCGTGAGCCGCCGCACCTTGCAGGAATACCGCAACAACAGGATATTGCCTTTTATCCTGCTGGCGGGAAAGGTGCTTTATCCGGAATCGGGACTGCGCGAAGTGTTGGAAGCAAATTATAGGAAACCGCTGGAAGGATGAGATAAGGCGGCGGTATGCACAAGGAGGAAACGGACAACCCCGGTCGGGGAGCTGTCCGTTTCCTCTTTGCGTTGCCGGCACCGTCAATGTCCATGTGGGTTCAGCAATACCCGTTTGCCTTGTGGACAAGCATCACGTACGCCTGCTGCTTTTCTTTGGCAAGGGCCTTCTCCACCAGCCACCTGCGGAACACGTGCGTGCAGTAGGTGTTCAGCCGGAAAGCGATGGGGATGATGATTTCAAGCGCATAAACATCGGCGTGCAGACCGTTTTCAAGCCGCATGTAGCGGCACACCTCGTAGTCGTTCAGCACGTCCGACTTGCGGACGGCTTTGATGGCGGCGTTCACTGCCGGGACGCCTGCACGGAACAGTCCGGCGATTTCGGTGGCGGTCATCCATACCTCGTTACCGGTTACGTTGACCTTCTTGTCCTCTATGATAATTATTCCTCGTTTCATACTGTTTTAGATGTTACATCCGGTAAATTCCTCAATGGTGTTCAACTTGGCGGCAAGGCTCTCCATGTCTTGGTTGAGCTTCTCCTTGGTTATCTTCGCATAAATCTGGGTGGTCTTTATGCTCTTGTGCCCTAACATGGAACTCACCGTCTCAATGGGCACGCCGTTGGACAGAAAAACCGTCGTGGCTGCCGTGTGGCGGCTTTGGTGCCACGTGATATGCTTGGTGATGCCGCAACGCTTGGCGACGGCCCGGATTCCATGCAGGCAGGTCATATAGTGGGGGACGGGGAATATCCTGCCGTCCTCGCACAATCCCCGGTACTTGTCGATAATCCGCTTGGCGATGTCAAGCAGGCGGATGTTGGAAACGACACCCGTCTTCTGACGGCTGATGTTGATCCACTCGTGATCGTCGAAGTAGGTGCGGATATTCTCCTCCGTGAGATTGCGCATGTCGGCGAAGGACAAGCCCGTGAAGGCGCAGAACAGGTAGAGGTCGCGGTAAAGCTCCTGCTTGGCGTTCTTCAGTTTCCCGTCCATCAGCAGGCGGATTTCATCTTTCGTCAGGAAACTGCGTGTCGTTTCCTCCTTCTTGATTTCGTACTCCCGGAACGGGTCGCGCATGAGCCACTCGTTGTTGATGGCGATGAACACCATCGTCCGCAGCGGGCATACGTACAACCACACGGTATTGGTGCAGCAATGCTTGTCCGTGCGGAGGAACATCTCGAAGTCGGAGATAAATGCCGGGGTAAGCTCCTTCAAGGCAATGTCCTTCACATGGTAGCGGATGGTGAGGAACTCCTGCAGGTGCTTGTACACGGTCTTGTACTTGGCAAGCGTGCCTTTGGCTTTCATGCCTGCCTCCACCTGCTTCTCGTAGTCCTCGTTATGCCTGCTGAACACCTGCATCAAGGTATGGTAGCGGTGTTCAAGTCCGAGAAAGGCGTTCTTGACCTTTTCCGCCGTGACGTAGTTGTCACGCTCCATGATTTCCTGATAGTGCTTGTTGATGCGCACGCGCATCTTGTCGAGCAGGCGGTTCGTTTCGAGTGCCGCCGTGCTTCTGCCCGTGACGCGCCCGCCTTTGGTGTCCCACAACTTCGGATCGACGGTCAGCTTGCAACTGAACTGTGTCTGGCTTCCGTCCACCGTGATTCGACCCATGACGGGAACTGTCCCGTCTTTCTTCACTACCTGCCGTTTGAGGTAGAAGATGACTGAAAATGTACTCTTCATCGTTCTGAACTTTTTGGTTTCAAAATTACTTGGTGAAGAGTCCTTCGTCGATACGCAAATCGCAGAGGAACGGTGCAACTATCATCCGTTACCAAAATTATTACGTGAGTTGTCAGTAACTCACTATATAATAGCGTATTTCGCTATTCTTCCTAAGCTCCGATACCACCAATTATGCAGGGTAACGAATCGGTAACGTAGCGAAGTCCTAACTTGGTTCATACTTGACTTTTCTCGTCATCCGGTTACAGAAGTAACTTTCTCAAAAAGCCTATTTCTCAATAACTTTGCTCTACTTTTCCATATCTCACCGATTATTGCTACCTTTGTCTTATCAATAAGGATTATTTATCACTCCAACAGACCCATTAGTGAAGGCAGAAAGAAGAAAACAGGTATTCCTGGCGTGGTTATTGCTTTTGGTCATGCTTCCGTTCTTCGTCGTGAAGATCGCGCATAGGCATGAACTGAAAGAGGTGACTTGCTGCACTACTTCGCATGCCGATGAAGGGGAAGGACATTCTCAAAACCCCGACCACTGTCTGATCTGTAATTTTTTCCTTTCGCCATTCCTCGAATCGCATTCACTTGATTTACATTTTATACTTGCGCTCAGTCCTGTCGAGCGTATTACTTTCCCGGGTAAGAAGGTTTTTCTGCTTTCTTATTCACCTAATCTCCGTGCTCCGCCGGTAGCCTGATACATATCTAATTCATTATTTTCTAAATTAAACAGATTGTATTTATGCGTATCGGAATAATTCCGGGTATGCTGGTGGTATGCTGTATAGGTACCCTTCATGCCCAAGATCCCGACTCGCTCCGAAGTGTGTCGCTTTCCGAGATTGTGGTTACTGAAAACTACCAGTATCTGCGGAACAGGAATACGACACTCCATTTGGATGTGGTTGGGAAAGAATTTCTAAAAGAGCATTTTTCCGGCAATTTGATGCAGACCCTGGAACAGCTTCCCGGGGTTCATTCGATGGATATCGGTTCCGGTTTTTCGAAGCCGGTGATTCGTGGTATGGGCTTCAACAGGGTATCGGTGACGGAGAACGGCATCAAGCAGGAAGGCCAGCAGTGGGGAGCCGACCACGGGCTTGAAATAGATGCTTTCAATGTAGAACAGGTTAACATAAGGAAAGGGCCGGCTTCGCTCCTGTACGGGAGTGATGCGATGGGCGGAGTAGTCGAGATTACCCAGGCCGCGCCTCCGTTTGACGACCAGGTGTTCGGTGAGGTGGATTTATTGGGGAAGTCGGTCAACGGACTGTTCGGCGGCTCCCTGATGTTGGGTGTGAAGAAGGATCGTTGGTTCACGAAGCTGCGTTATTCGGAGCAGCATTTCAGCGATTACCGTATCCCGACGGATACGATCAGTTACCTGACTCAGAAGATCCCTGTATATAACCGCCGGTTGAAGAATACGGCCGGCTTCGAGCGAGATGCGAGCTTATTTACCCAATATCGGAAGAACGGTTATATGGGGAATTATGCGGTCAGCAACGCTTATCAGAAGGTGGGTTTCTTTCCGGGTGCTCACGGCATTCCCGACCCGTCGCGGGTGGAGGACGACGGTAGTTCGCGGAACATCGAATTGCCTTACAGTTTTGTCAATCATCTGAAGGTGACTACCCATCAGGAGTATGCCTGGGAGAAGCTATTGCTTCAGTGGGATCTGGGATACCAGAACAATCACCGCGAGGAATGGAGCCTGTTCCATACCCATTACGGCACACAGCCTGTGCCCGACATAGATCCGGACAAAGAGTTGGCTTTTACCTTGAATACGTTCAGTTCGGGTGTGAAAGTGCGGCTTACCGGCTCTCCGGTTTGGGATCACAGTGCCGGCTGGGACTTGCAGTACCAGCGGAATACCATTTCGGGGTACTCTTTCCTGCTGCCGGAATATACTCGTTTTACAACAGGCTTCTCCTGGCTGACTACTTATAAGCCGACGGAGGTATTGTCTGTCAGCGGCGGACTGCGTTATGATATAGGTAAAACGGATATCAGCCCTTTTACGGATGCTTATCTGGCTACTTATCTCCAGGAGCAAGGTTACGACCAGGCAGTCATCGATGCGAATGAGGTACGCAGTCATGCGGTAGACAGGAGCTTCGGCGATTACTCCGCTTCGTTGGGTGTTGTCTGGTCGCCGGCCAGGGAGCATCTGGTGAAAGTCAATGTAGGACATAGCTTTCGTTTGCCGGGTGCGAACGAACTGGCCTCCAACGGGGTGCATCACGGTACTTTCCGGCATGAGCAGGGCGACCCGAACCTGGACTCCGAACGGGGCTGGCAGTTGGATATGGCTTATTCCTTCTTTGGAAAGTTCTTTTCGGTTACCTTTTCTCCGTTTGTCAGTTGGTTCAGCAACTATATCTATTTGAAACCGACCGGCGAATGGTCTGTTCTTCCACATGCCGGGCAGATTTACCGCTATACGGGAGCCGAGGCTCTTTTTGCCGGTGGGGAACTTTCAGCAAAGGTCGATCTGCCGTTGCATCTCAGTTATGAATTGGGAGGCGAGTATGTCTACACCTACAACTGCGACGAACATATACCGCTTAGTTTCTCTCCCCCCGGTTCCCTGCGGAACACGCTTTCGTGGGAGAAGAAACGGATGCGTTTTTATGTGGAACACCAGTATATAGCCGATCAGAACCGGGTAGCCCGGAATGAAGATCCTACGCCGGGAGCACAGTTATTGCATCTGGGTGCCGGCTTCCGTATTCCTATGGGCGGGACGGATATAGAGGTTACTCTGTCTGCCCGGAATTTACTGAATACGAAATATTACAATCACCTCAGTTTTTATCGTAAGGTAGAGATCCCGGAGCCGGGACGTAACTTCCAGTTATTAATAAAGATTCCATTTAAAAAATTACTCAAATGAAAACAGCATTTTATCTATCGATAGTTAGTATCCTGGCAGTATCTGCCTTGTTTGTATCTTGTTCGGATGATGAAAAGGACGGCGACACGACGAAGCCGGTCATCAACCTGATCGAACCGGAAGAGGGGGCGATGTTGAAGCCGGGCTCTTCCATCCATTTTGAAATGGATCTGTCGGATAATGTGATGCTTGGCTCTTATAAGGTCGAGATACACAATAACTTCGACGGGCACGACCATACGAAGGCGGTGACAGGCGAGACGGTCGCTTTTGCATTTAACCGGTCATGGGATGTGTCAGGCCAGAAGAATACGCATATCCATCACCATGAAATAGAGATTCCGGCCAATGCAACAGAAGGTAATTATCACCTGATGGTATATTGTACGGATGCTGCCGGAAACGAGGCGTATGTAGCGCGCAATATTAAAATTACTTTTCTCTTGAAAGAAAAGTAATCAAAAGTTCAAGGCTGCACCTGGTTCGCTACTCCGCATCCTACGTTCGCTGTCGATAGGTAAGGGTCGTTCGCGAACGACCCCTACAGCGGATGCTCCGGACGCTCACTCCGGCTGCTGCGCTTAACGCTCGCCAGCTGAGGCCTTGATTTTTGTCTACT
The DNA here is from genome assembly GCF_900128505.1 of Parabacteroides timonensis. Classification (NCBI taxonomy): domain Bacteria; kingdom Pseudomonadati; phylum Bacteroidota; class Bacteroidia; order Bacteroidales; family Tannerellaceae; genus Parabacteroides; species Parabacteroides timonensis. The sequence goes on along the minus strand of NZ_LT669941.1, from coordinate 3,615,322 downwards.
TTTGGATCAAGCCAAAAGTAGTTAAAAACTTGCTTTCTCCGGTTCCGGAGCCACATACGTCAGGATCTGGCCGCTCAGTTGGAGCAGGGAGACTTCGCAGAGTTTGGTGGAGTATTCTGCGATGGACTGGCGTTCTTCGGCTTCCAGTAAGCTGTTTTGTGCTTCGCGCAGTTCGATACCGGAAAGCTCACCCAATTTGTAGCGGTCGATGGCGATACGGTAGTTCTCTTGTGCAACGACCAGGTTTTCCTTTTCCAGGCTCCATAGGTCGAGGTTATTCTGGTAAGCCATCCAGAGGTTACTCATGTCCGCACGTAAGGCCAGTTCCAGTTCCTGCATGCGTAATTCCTTATTCTCGATCTCGATACGGGCATTGCGGCGTTCGCGGCGGCGGTTCAATCCGTCGAACAGACTCAGCCCGACGGTTATGCCGTAGTTGAGGCCCAGGCGTTGTTGCAGGTCGGTGCTCCCCACCTCATACCAGTTGGCGGTGTAGCCATAGCCCGCATTCAGTTTTACGTAGGGGTAGTTGCGGCTTTTAACCTTTTTGTAATCCAGTTCCGAAAGCGTTTTGTTTTTCTGTGCGATCAGGAGCGAGGCGTTCGACTCTATCGTGCTTTTCCACAGTTCCACTTCATCCAGGAAGATATTCGGATAGATCACCGAGTCTTTGATAGCGATGTTCTCCTCTACATTTTCGAGTGCCATCAGCTCATTGAGCCGGATACGCGAGGTGTTGACTACCTCCAACTGGTTCAAAACCTTCGAACTGTCGGAGTTGAAGTCGACCTGTGCCTGTTGCAAGTCCATGCGTGAGCCGGAGCCGATATGATATCGCTCTTCCGCGATACGGACACGTTCGCGGGAAAGATCGAGGGAAGAACGTAGGTTACGCAGACGGATATTCTGGCGGATACGGTTATAATACTCGCTGGAAAGGTCTGCCACGAAATCCTCTATCGTCATGCGGGTGTTCAGTTCGCCCATCCGCTGTAACTCTTTCAGGCGCGAATACTCGGCCTGTATGCCGAAGCCGTCGAATACGGTCCAGTTCACGTTCAGGCCTATGTTGCTGGTTTCGCTGTTGACGCCGTTTTGCTTTTCGGTGGTGCCGTCGGTCAGCTTGTTACGGTTGTTGTTGATCGAACCGCTGAACCCGCCGCTCATATCCACGGTGGGCAGGTAACCGGCATTGCCCGGCGTAGCGTTGTTGTCGCTAATCTGTTGTTCGTTTCGTATGATGCGGATGGAATAGTTACGCTCCAGTCCCGTTTCGATACATTGTCTGAGGCTGTATACTTCCTGCGCCTTTACACCCAGGGCAGCAGATGCAGCCAGTATGATTATTGCCAATCTTTTCATATCTTTTTTGCTCTGTCTGTTGAGATAAAACTATACATTGCCGGAACGATAAACAAAGTAAGGAATGTCGAAACCAACATACCGCCTACTACGGCAATACCCATCGCGACACGTCCCTGTGCTCCTTCGCCTGTTGCATATACCAGCGGTACCAATCCGAGGATGGTAGACACGCTGGTCATCAGGATCGGACGCAGACGCTGTGTCGATGCCGAGCGGATCGCTTCCGCCATACTCAACCCCGCCTCCTGACGCTGGTTGGCAAACTCCACGATCAGGATACCGTTCTTCGCCACCAGACCGATCAACATAATGATACCGATCTGACTGAATATATTCATCGTAATGCCCGAATAACTCATAAACATCAACGCTCCGGCGATAGCCAGCGGCACGGTGAACATCACCACCAGCGGGTCTTTGAAGCTCTCGAATTGGGCGGCAAGCACCAGGTAGATCATCAACAATGCCAGGATCATGGCGAACATCAAGCTGGATGAACTCTCGCGGAACTCTTTCGACTCGCCCGAAAGAGCCGTACGGAAGCTGTTGTCCAACGTCTCAGACGCGATACGATCCATTTCGTCCAGACCGTCGCCTATTGTATATCCTTTGTTCAGACCACTGGAAACCGTTGCCGACACAAAGCGGTTGTAGCGGTACAACTGCGGCGGCGCCACATCTTCATGCAGGGCGACGAGGTTATCCAGCTGGATCATATCCCCGTTGTCGCTACGTACATAGATGGATTTCAGGTCGAGCGGCGTGTTACGTTGCTGACGGTTGATCTCTCCCAATATCTGATACTGTTTACCGTTCATATAGAAATAACCCATACGCTGTCCGCTCAACGCATACTGCAATGTCTGAGCAATATTACGGGTACTTACTCCCAGTGAAGAAGCCTTGTCGCGGTCGATCTCGATACGCGTCTCCGGCTTGGTGAACTTCAGGTTCACGTCCGCCATCTGGAATACGGGACTTTCGTTTACCTTCAGCATGAAAGCCGGCAGGTGTTCTGCCAGTTTCTCCAGGCTGGGCGCCTGTAATACATACTGTACGGGCATACCCCCACGGCGTCCTCCGAAAGTGGATTGCTGCTGTACGAATGCACGGGCCTGTGTCTCTTTCCTCACCGCCGCCGAAAGCTGCTCGGCTATTTCCATCTGCGAGCGCTCGCGTTCTTTGATGTCCGGCAGGATCACGCTGATGTTTGCGTTACTGCTCGTCGAGCGGTTGGTCAGGAACTTACGCTCGGGTGCGATAGAGTCGGCCAGTTCAGCTATCCGGTCGGAATAATCGCGGATAAACTCGAAGGTAGCCCCTTCCTGCGCACGCATATTGATCGAGATGGACGAACGGTCTTCCAGGGGTGACAATTCCGACCGGATCGTTTTCCAGAAATATCCGATCGAACCGAACAGGATCGCCACGATGGGGATCGCCCACCATTTATGGCTCAGGAAATAATTGAGCGACCGGGCATAAATATTATTCAACCCTTCGAAGAAAGGTTCGGTCTTCACATACAGCCAGTTCTTCTTTTCCCGCCTGCGTAGTAGCTTAGTTGCGAGCATAGGCGTAAAAGTCAGGGCGACAAATGAAGAAATCGCCACGGAACCTGCAATTACGATACTGAACTCCTTGAACAGACGTCCTGTCATCCCTTCCATAAACACGATCGGGAGGAATACGGAGATCAGGGTGATCGTGGTGGATACTACCGCAAAGAATATTTCCTTCGACCCTTCTATCCCCGCCTCTTTCGGGTTCATCCCCTTTTCGATACGGACATAGATATTCTCCGCGACTACAATCGCATCGTCTACCACCAACCCTACGGAGAGCACGACGGCCAACATGGTCAATACGTTGATGGAGAAGCCGGATATATACATTACAAAGAAGGCCCCGACCAGGGATACCGGGATTACCACACACGGTACCAGCGTCACACGCCAGTCGCGCAGGAACAGGAAGATGATCAATACCACCAGTGCGAATGCCACATAGATCGTCTCTTCCACCTCGGCGATGGAGGCGCGGATGAAACGGGTATTGTCGTATATCATTTCGATCGTCACATCTTCCGGAAGATCTTTCTTCAGCTGCTCGATACGTCTGTAAGCCTCGTCGGCAATTTCGATATGGTTGGCTCCCGGCTGGGGGATGATTACGTCGATCACCATCGGCTCGCCGTTTTTGCGCAGGATACTGCGGAGGTCTTCCGGGGCCAGTTCCGCCCGTCCCACATCTTTGAAACGAACGATATTGTTAGCATCCTCCTTGATGATCAGGTCGTCGAATTCTTTAGCCGTATGCATCAGTCCCAGCGTACGGATGGAGAGGTCGATCGTATTTCCTTCGATACTGCCGGAGGGCAACTCTACGTTTTCCGCATCCACCGCATTCTTCACGTCCAACGGAGTGACGCCATAACCCGCCATCTTGATCGGGTCGAGCCACAGGCGCATGGAGTAACGTTTCTGTCCCCAGATATCCACCCCGCTCACATTCGAGATCGTCTGCAAACGCTCTTTTACCGTCAGCTCGGCGATCTCGCTCAATTCCATCAGCGAACGCCTGCTGCTCTGGATACCGATCTGCATGATAGGCGATGCGTCGGCATCGGCCTTCGATACGGTAGGAGGGTCGCAGTCGCGCGGCAGATAGCGTTGGGCACGCGATACCTTGTCGCGCACGTCGTTAGCCGCCGTTTCCATATCCACCGACAACTCGAACTCGACGGTGATACGGCTGCTACCCTGGCTGCTGACGCTGCTCAGTGAACGGATACCCGGGATACCGTTGATGTTCTGTTCCAACGGCTCCGTGATCTGGTTCATGATAACCTCGGCATTCGCTCCCGGATAGGATACGTTTACCGAGATAATAGGCTGGTCTACACTGGGGAACTCGCGAACCCCCAGGAACTTGTAGCCGATCATACCGAACAGCAGGATGACGAGCATCATTACTGTCGAAAGTACCGGCCTGTTTATACTGGTTTCCGATATATTTGCCATAGGGGAATTTAATACAGATTATCAATAGTAACTTGCATACCGGTACGCAGCTGCATCACACCGGTGGTGATCAATGTATCGCCGGGCTGTATGCCTTGAAGTACCTGCACACGGCTTTCCGTACGCAGTCCGATCGTGACTTCCGCCGGTTCGGCTACTCCGTTCTTATACAGGTAGACCACATTCTTTCCCATTTCGGGGATCAGCGCTTCGCTCGGGATAGCCAATGCGTCTTTTATTTCGCGTTTGGTGATCTCCACCGAGGTATAACGTCCGGGGAAGATCGACTCGTTGGTGTTGGGGTAGGTGGCACGCACTTTCAGGGTACGGGTCGACATATCCACCTTGCTTTCCACGGCATATACTTTCGCGCTGTAATCGCGCATCATACCGTTGGAGTCTTCCAGGCGGAAGACGATGGAAGTGCCGTCGGTTACGTCGGTCGCATAGTTTTCCGGAATGGAGAATTCGATTTTCAGCGGCGATATCTTCGTCAATTTGGTAATGACGGTAGTGGGAGAGACATAGGCCCCTTCGCTGACCGAGCGCAGCCCGATGATCCCGTCGAACGGAGCGCGTAGCTCTGTTTGCAGGATATTGGCTTTCACCAGGTCGATATCGGCCATCAGTTTCTCATATTCGGTAGTCACCTGCTCGTAAGCCTCTTGGCTGACGGCATCTTTTTCAAGAAGTGTGCGTTGGCGGTACACCCGGTCTTTTGCCAGGGGGATCTGGGCTTCCAGTTTTCTAAGCTGGGCCTGTAAAGGCTTGTCGTTGATTTTTGCCAACAGGTCGCCTGCTTTCACATGCGTACCTTCGGTGAAATAGATGTTCACTACTTTTCCTGACGACTCGAAGGATAAGTCTACTTCTTCGTCGGGGATGATACTGCCCGTGCTAATAACTTTGTCGGTCAGTGATTGGAATTTCAGCACTTCGGCGTTAATGTTCAATACCTGCTTCCGTAAGCTCGTTCCCGGGGCGGGAGCCACTTCGTCCGCTTTGCCGGATGCAGTCAACTGGGTCTTAATCTGTGGATAAACAATCATTCCTACAATCAATAGAAGGATTGCGGCGGTAACGCCCCACTTCACTCTCTTCGTCATATTTTCAATGGTATCTACTTTAAAACTTATCAATAGGCATGTAAATATACACAACTCAATCGGAATATAGACAAAGAGGCGATAAAAAGGTTTAATCGGCAGGAAAAATAAAATGAATATAATAGTAGTTATAGAAAAAGGTGAGCTTCAAGTAGGAGCAATATTTGAGCCTTTTTTATGAGCCTGCGGCATGGGGCTTTGCCCCATAAAAGACAATGAGACAAATAGGCTCAAAACTGACAATAACTGAACTACATTTCTCGATATCTCTGATAAGCTAAAGAATACAGCTATGTAATTGGATTTCTCCTGATTACCAATATAATATCAGCCCTGCAATCCCAGCCAATACGATCATCAGAATCGGATGGACTTTGAACTTCCAGGTGAGGATAAAGGCGGCGCCGAAGATCAGGAAACTTTTGTAGTCGATGAAGTTTTCTTTGTTCATCAACATTAATGCAGCCGCGGCTATCAGTCCGACTGTTGCGGGGCGCAGGCCTGTGAAAGCGGCTACGACGTATTTGTTGTTCTTGAATTTAGCAAAGAAATAGGAAATGACCAATACCAGGATGAACGAAGGCAGACAGACGGCGAACGTAGTCAGGCATGAGCCCAAAACTGCCATCGCAGGTGAGTATCCTGCGTTATGAATGGCCGTGTAACCGATATAAGTGGCACTATTGATACCGATCGGGCCCGGTGTCATCTGGGAGATAGCTACAATGTCCGTGAATTCCTGTAAAGAAATCCATTTGTAACGGTCTACCACATCCGCCTGTATCAGTGAAAGCATGGCATATCCGCCACCAAAACCGAAGATACCGATCTTCAGATAAACGTAAAGTAACTGCAACCAAATCATATCAATTCTTCTTTATCTTTAAACCATACACTAACCCTCCCGCAATAGCTACAAGGATGATCCATACCGGTGAGACGCCTCCCATCCAGATAAGCAGAGCTGCTGCAATAGGGATAATCATTGTCAGGTAGTTGAGTTTGATGGATCGTGCCGTAGTGATACAAGGAACCGCGATGAGGGCAACAACTGCCGGACGTAATCCCTTGAATATCTTTTCAATCCATTCGTTGTCCTGCACCTGCGAAAAGAATGAAGCGATCACCAGGATGATAAGGAATGACGGCAGGATCGTACCGAGGGCACAGATGACGCTTCCCATGCTTTTCTTTAGCTTGTAGCCGACAAAGATGGATATATTCACTGCAAAAATACCCGGTAACGACTGTGCAACGGAAAAGAGGTCGATGAAATCTTCTTTAGATAACCAGCCTCGGTCTACGACTTCCCGCTGGATCAGCGGTAACATAGCATATCCGCCGCCTATTGTACCCACACCTATTTTGAGGAATGTAAGAAAGAGCGTCCAATACATAATTTAATTATCCCTTTAAAAGTAAGCGACAAAGATAGGGAATATTTTTTAGTCGAGCCAGGGTGTAGGATTGAGTTTCGTTTTCTCTTTCCAAAGCTGGAAATGAAGGATGGTAGCGTTTCCGGCTTCCGTATCGGTGAATATCTTACCGATGGCCTGACGGGTGCTGACTTTGTCGCCGGCTTTTACGTATACCTGGCTAAGGTTACTGTAAACGGTCAGGTAGTTGCCGTGGCGGACGATCACTGAATTGTTATAGCCGGGAACTACGAATACACGGGTTACTTCGCCGTTGAATATCGCACGGGCATCGGTTCCCGGTGTAGTCTGAATATCGATACCGCTGTTGTTGGTACGGACGTATTTCAGTTCCGAATGCTGTTGTTCGCCAAAGGTTCCGACAATAGTATAACGTCCTGATATGGGGAACGGCAGGCGTCCGCGGTTGCTGGCGAAATCGTCGGACAGTTTCTTTTCTGCCTTGGTCATAGCGTAACCTCCTTTAGTATCGGCTACACGTTCTTCGCGTATCGGCTCTTGTACCGGCTCTTTTCCTTCGGCTTTTGCTTTGGCATTGGCCTTTTCACGGGCACGGCGTTCACGTTCGCGGGCAGCTTTTGCTTCGGCTTCGGCACGGGCTATTTCTTCGGCGATCTGCTTTTCGATCTGACGGTTCAGGGCGTTGGCCTGTTGCTGCTTCTTCCGGAGTTCGTCTTTCAGTTGTTTTTGTTTCTTGTTAAGTTCCTGTACCTCTACTTTTTGGTTGCTTTCTTCGGTTTGAAGCTTCTGGCTTTCTTGTTCACGGGTTCCCAACAGAGCATTCTTTTCGGCACGGGTCTTCTCCAGTTCCCGTTGTTTCAGGTTGATCTCGGTTTGTTTGTCGATGATCTCCGTTGCCTGGTTTTTTTGCCAGTCGGAATATTCGCGCAGGTAACGCATGCGGCGCATGGACTGGGCGAAATTGTCGGCAGAGAGGATAAACAGTAGTTTGTCTTGCGAACTGCGGCGTTTATACAGGCTTTGTGCTGATTTTCCGTAGTTGGTACGTTTCTCGCCCAATTCCTTTTCCAGCTTGTTGATCTCACGGCGGGCAGCAGCGATCTGGTTGTCAATCTCGCCGACTTCCTGGTTCAACAGGCTGATTACTTTCTTACGGGAAAGAATCTGCTGTGAGAGCAGGTTCAGGCGGTTGAGGGAGTTTTGGGCTGTCCGGGTAGTCTCTTTCAGTAATTGGTTTGTCATTTCGATTTCAGCCAGCGCTTTCTTACGCTGCTCTTCAAGCTGTCTCACCCGGGCTGACTTCTGACCGAAGGCGGTCAGGGCGGATAACGTGAATATGACAATCCAAATATACTTCATCTCTATTTTTGACTGTTACTGATTGACTTTATGATTTGTGCAAAGGTAATACGATTATATTTAGCAGGAATAGCAAAATCGAGATTAACAGGCACATTTGTCTGTATACGGGAGAAACGGAAAGCAATCCCTCCTTGTGACGAGCCGTTTGACAGTACATTTACATCCATCAATTGCGGGAACGGTTGTCCGTCCGTCACGCGGAAATCGGCATAGTCCCATTGCAGGGCGTATTGTTCGGACGGATCTGTTATGTAGGTGGAAAGCAGCTTCTCTTCGCCGTCGGCAAAGAAAGTGTAGAGCAATCCGATAGCGTCTTTTACCTTGATCTCGGCTTTGTCCCCGTCCTGGTTTAGCTTGAACCGCTTGAACTGTTTCGGCTCGATCTCCTGATGGCCGGGTAGGAATATACGGTTGGTAAACAACGCCTGCAGGTTATAGAAATTAAACTCGATCGGGGTTTGTCCTTTCAGGTCGGCATAACGTTCGGCTACATAGCGTTTGTTCATCCGGTCGATTACCTTGATGCTGTCCACGGTGAATTCGGCGCGGAATACCTCTATCCCCAGGAAAGGCTGTACGGATAACTGGAAGGCACTGTCACGCACCATCTTCAGGTCGACACGTGAGCTCATGTTGTTCTTCGACATTTTAAGTTCCGCATTCAGTCGGGCCGTCAGGGTATTGAACTGAAAAGCATGTTCTTCCATCAGTTCGAAGAATTCGTTATGCGCCTTGGCACCTCCCGATACGACTGTACCGATCTTCTTTGAAGATTTACAGCCTGAAAGGAATACGATGCAACATAAGATGATACCCAGGGTTATTCGTTCTCGTGTTTTATTCATTCTTGACCTCCTCTTCGATATATTTGCCTTCGATTATCTTGCGGTCGAGTATTTCGCTTTCTTTACCCAGTTCGCGGGCTTTTTTCCACTGTTCGACGGCTTTGTCCTTATCTCCTGTCATATAAAGGATGTCGCCATAATGGTCTACCAGTTCGGCGCTTTTTGTCTTATCTTTTTCCAGGGCGCTTTCGATATAGATCTTGGCAAGGGTATAGTTGCCCTGCACGAAGAATATCCAGGCGTAGGTGTCGAGATAAGTGGCATTGTCCGGTTCGAGCTTGATGCATTGTGCACTCATGCGTTCCGCCTTTTTCAGGTCTTTCTTGTCGAGAGAAAGGAAGTAGGCGTAATTGTTGAGGACGACGATGTTGTTTTCGTTGTACTTCAATGCCTCGTCGTATGCTTTGTAGGTCTGGTCCATCTGCTTCATCTGGTAGTAGATGTCGCCGATCTGACCGTAAAAGTCCGATTTTAGGCGCGGGTTCTCCGCTGGGATGATGCCGATACCGGCATAGTAGGTGTTCAGGGCTTCCTGGTATTTCTCCTGCTGGTAATAAGCGATACCCAGATAGAAGTAATATTCGGGAGCGTCCGGGAACAGTTCCTGGCATTTGGTACAGATGCGAATCACTTCCGGTATATCTTCCGCTTTCAACGACATGTTGAGAAGCTGTTGCCAGGCTCCGGCGTTTTCGGGTTCCATTTCGGTAATGAGCTGGAACTGGAAGCGTGCTTCGTCGGTCTTTCCCTGCGACAACAGGAGGCTACCGTACATCTGTTTCAGCTCGGTGTCTTCCGGGTGCTGTTCCAGCAAGGTCTGGAAGAGAGCGTTGGAGCTGTCGGTATCTTTCTGTGTTTGTTGCAGTTTCAGGATATAGCGAGAGAGGATGCCGACTTTGGTATCTACATCTAGTTTCTCGTTTATCAGGGCGGTACGTATCTGTTCTTCGGCAGCCTCTTTGTTACCGGTTGCTTCGTAGTAGTTTGCCATAGAAACGATGTAGTAAGGGTTACCCGGATCGATCTGGTGCGCTTTGTCATAGTAAGAGCGGGCCTTTATCGTATCGTTCTTTTCCAGGTGAAGGTCACCCAGTATGATCTGGTAACGGGCTTCCATCGGGTATTTGGCAGCCAGTTTCTCTATCTCCTTGAAGGCAGCATCCGATTGCTCCAGTTGGTTGTAGAGTTTATACTTTTGCATGGAAAGGGCTTCATTCATTCCTATCGACGACTCGAGGGCGTTGTAGGCATCGATGGCCTCTCCGATTTCACCTTCCTGTGTAAGGGCTTCTGCCAGGTAATAGTTGAGCTCCGGTTTGCCCGGATAGGCTTTGAGCAGCTTCTCGTATTCTTCGGCGGCTTCTCCGTACATACCGAGGTTGCGGGAGATAGTGGCCAGTGCCATACGGTAGGTGAAATTGTCGGCACTGTTCGCTACGGCGCGTTTCAGCATGTCGACAGCCTTTTCGGGGCGGTTCAACTGTATGTAGAAAGAGGAAAGTTCGTACAACACCGGGGATGCGGTAGAGTCGATTGCGAGGCAATGGTTAAACGCATCGAAGGCGGCGTCGAATTTTCCGGCAGTCTTCAGGTTCAACCCTTCAAAAAAGAAATAGTCGAATTTCCTCTGTTCGGCTGCGCTTAGTTCGTTCGGCTTTGAGGGGGTGTCTTTCTTTTCTTCTCCTGCATGCAACGGTTGAATGCCCATAAGTAGAAAGAATGAAAAGAGTATCCCGTATATTAATTGCTTCAACATATATCTGATGTTTCTATATTTGTTTGCATGTTACTGCTTGCCGGTATGTCCGAAGCCGCCGGCACCGCGTTCGGTTTCGTCCAGCACTTCTACCTGCTTCCAACTTACCTGGTTGTAGGTGGCGATCACCATCTGGCAGATACGTTCTCCGTCGTTTACAGTGAACGGCTCGGAAGAGAGGTTGACCAGGATAACGCCAATTTCGCCCCGGTAATCCGCATCGATCGTTCCCGGTGTGTTTAACAGGGTGATGCCATGTTTCAGTGCCAGGCCGCTACGGGGACGCATTTGCGCTTCATATCCTTCCGGGAGGGCGATGTAGAGCCCTGTCGGGATCAGTTTACGTTCTAGCGGTTTCAGTACGACGGGTTCTGTCAGATTTGCACGAATATCCATACCTGCCGATAATTCGGTCGCGTAACCGGGTAGCGGGTGATGTGACTTGTTAATTATCTTTACTTCCATATATTATCTTGTTTTCTTTATTTCCGAACGGAGACTTTCCGGATCACACCGGGTACTCCAAAACGAAGCGATAAAAACTATATCATCATCGATATAATAAATAACCTTATAATTTCTGTGAATAACTAAACTACGATACTCTTGTCCGAGCCCTTTCAAAGAGGGTTCAATCTTACCTAAAAGAGGAAAAACAGACAGCCGCTCATCAGTCTTTTGTACTTCGTCCACAAAGCGGATCACTGCCTTTTCCCCAAAAGCAAGCATACCAAACGATATCGCTTCCTTAAACAATGCCTTAGCTTCATCAAGCCAAATTACTTGCATAAAAACGGATATTCATTTCTTAGCTCTTGAAAGACGTTTTCGCTTAAGGTGAAACGTCCGGCGATACGATCCTCTTCAGCTCTCTCTAAACTTTCTTTCAATTGAGTGATCGAATGTGGTAATGCTGGTATATCCCCAAGCAAGTCATTAGAAACCTCTTGCCTTGCTTGAAACTTTACTTTTACTTTTCTTACGGCATCAAGAATAGCTTCCATAAGCTCCTCATTTCCTAAGGCACTCATGGTTTCCTCTATGTATACATATTTCAATTCATTCACAGCCATACTTAATAAGTTTTAATACTTGATCCTCACAAAGGTAAGGAATTAACTAATTACTCCAGTCTCCGTTCTCTTTTATTAACTGAACTAAACGTTCTACTGCATCTTCTTCGGCGACGTTCTTCAATACGCATTCTTTGCCTTTGTAAAGGCTGATCTGTCCGCGTCCTGCGCCAACGTAACCGTAGTCGGCATCGGCCATTTCGCCGGGACCGTTTACGATACATCCCATGATACCGATCTTCAGGCCTTTCAGGTGCGAGGTTGCTTCCTTGATACGGGCGATGGTGGTCTGCAGGTCGTAAAGCGTACGTCCGCAGCTGGGGCAGGAGATATATTCTGTTTTGCTGATACGTGAACGGGTGGCCTGAAGGATACCGAACATACAACTGTCTGTGATAGTAGCTTCGCACTCGTCGTTTTGCAGCATGATACCGTTGCCGAAACCGTCGAGCAGCAGGGTACCGAAATCGGCGGCCGATTTCAATTGCAGCGACTCTTTGTCCGTTTCGTGGTATTCGCGGTGAAGGACGACCGGGACGTCGCAGCCGGCTATCATCAGTTTATGCATCGCTGCGCGTTGGGAACCGACACCGTTCCGGTGGTGGGTGCTTAGTACGACTACGATGGTCGGATCTTGTTTCAGTATCTCCAATGTACGGCTTGTCAGGTCGTTGTACGTCAGCCGTATAAACTTCAGCGGAGAGTTGAAGTTCTTTATTTCTTCTATTTCAGAGGCTATGAAGTAAGGGAATGCATTCGGACGTTCTTTCCAGAAATGGGCGTCTACCAGCATGCGGAAATTGTCGGGAAGGTTTTCAGGATCCTCCTTGCCGATATAAATATAGTCCGGCATCGACAAATGGTCGAATTCAAAGTCGCCATTACTGCGGTCGGAGATAACGATAGGAGGAAAATTGCCTCCGATACCTTCCGTTACGCGGCTGATACGGCGGGTGGCTGTGATCGGGTCGTAACCGGGAGCGATATTGGCTGTAATAGGTTTATGTCCCCGGCGTTCGAGGATATAGTCGACTAGTTTGCGGGCCACCGGCATTTCTGCTTCCGGGTCTTCGCTGAGAGAGACGCGGATCGTGTCGCCTATGCCGTCTGTCAGCAGGGTTCCGATACCGACAGCACTTTTGATACGGCCGTCTTCTCCGTCGCCGGCCTCTGTTACTCCCAAGTGAAGCGGGTAATGCATATCTTCAGCATCCATCGTCTGAACGAGCAGGCGTACGGTTTTGACCATTACGACGGTGTTGGAAGCCTTGATCGATATGACTACGTCAGGGAAGTTTTCATCCCGGCAGATACGCAAGAACTCCATGCAGGAGGCTACCATTCCTTCGGGGGTGTCACCGTACCGGCTCATGATGCGGTCGGACAGTGAACCGTGATTTACGCCAATGCGGATGGCGGTACCGTGTTCTTTACAGATATTGAGAAAGGGAACAAAACGGTCGCGTATCTTCTGTAACTCCGCGGCATATTCTTCGTCGGTATATTCCAGAAGATCGAAGGTCTTTACTTTGTCAACGTAGTTACCCGGGTTGATACGTACTTTTTCTACCTCTGCAGCGGCAGCATCGGCTGCTTTGGGGTTGAAATGGATATCGGCAACCAGCGGGGTGGTATATCCCTGGGCAGTTAGTTCTTTGCGAATTTCTCCCAGGTTGCGGGCTTCGCGTTCGCCCTGGGCTGTGAAACGCACATATTCGGCTCCCGCTTCGATCATGCGGATGGCCTGGCGGATGGCGGCTTCGGTGTCCATGGTCGAAACATTTGCCATGGATTGGATACGTATCGGATTGTCGCCTCCAAGCGGCGTGTTCCCTATATTGACAACAGACGATTTGCGGCGACTGTAATTAAAATGATCCATCTTTTTCAGTTGACAAGTGACAGTTGACAGTTGACAGTTCTGGCAGCGTGAAATCTGTCAACTGTCACTTGTCAACTGTCAACTAATTAATTTGTTTTATATTTAAAAGAAACCTGAGCTAACTCCTGGTTTGCTTTTACGATCTTTTTCTTCAGGTTTTCTTTGTAATTCGTCAGTTTGCCCTGAAGTTGTTCGTCTCCTACAGCCAGCATCTGAACGGCCAGGATACCTGCGTTCAATGCGCCGTTGATACCTACTGTGGCAACAGGAATACCCGGAGGCATCTGTACGATAGCCAATAGGGCGTCCATACCGTCGAGTGTCGAGTTGATGGGGACACCGATTACCGGCAGGGTAGTCATCGATGCGATCACTCCACACAGGTGCGCAGCCATTCCGGCAGCGGCGATAATAACTTTGATACCACGGTCTTTAGCGCCTTTGGCAAAGGCTTCTACTTCAGCCGGAGTACGGTGGGCAGACAAAGCATGCATTTCGAACGGGATTTCCATCTCGTCCAGCAATTTGGCTGCTTTTTCCATTACGGGCAGGTCGGAAGTACTACCCATGATAATACTAACTACAGGTGTCATTTATTTTGCGATCAATTGTTCGTATTCGGTAGCCGACAATAGGTCGTCCAGCTCGGAAGGATCTGCCAGGGAGATCTTGATCAACCAACCGTTTCCATAAACATCTTCGTTTACCAATTCGGGCTTGTCTTCAAGTTCAGAGTTAGCCTCGATTACTTCTCCGCTAACAGGCATGAACAGGTCGGAAACAGTCTTTACGGCTTCGATTGTACCGAAAACTTCTTCTTTGTCAAGCTTTTCGCCTTCTGTAGTGATGTCTACAAAAACGATTTCGCCCAATTCGCTCTGAGCATAGTCAGTGATACCAACATAGGCAACTGCGCCGTCTACACGAATCCATTCGTGATCTTTTGTGTACTTTAAATCAGCAGGAAAGTTCATAATTTTAGTGTTTTTATTAGATGAATAAATAGATATAACTCAATAATGAGGCTACAAAGGTACATATAAATCCGAGACAAAAGCCGGCATACACCTGCATTGGTGTGTGACGTTTTAAAAAGATACGCGATGTACCGACCAGACCGGCTGCCAGGAGCACGATAATGAAACCCCAATACGGATTTATAAGGTGGAGACGGGCAATCCCCATCATGCCTCCCAACAGTCCTCCGACTCCCAGCGTATGTGCACTGATCTTCCAGTAAAAGTTGATAAACAGGGACATCAGCAAGGCTACGCAGGCTCCCATCAATAGGGACAGAAACCAGAAGGGTATCATCATCTTATACATGTAGAAGATACAGACCATCATAGAGGTTATGATGATCAGGTAAGGAACGACTCTTTCCTTGCGGTTTGTCAGTTCCAGGTCGCCGGCTGCTCCGTTCTTCACCATCAGAAAAATGAAAAGTCCCGGTACTACAGCCGTAGACAGGAACGCACCGCCAACCAGAAACAGCTTCATGGTGGGGGGATAGATGGCAAGATATGTAAATGTCAGTGCCAGTATTACTCCATACGTTACCATCAGCAACGGGTGGAACATACCGGATATTATATTTGAAAACAGTCTCATACGCTTCAAATTTATATTTCTTTTCTGAGCCTTGCAACCGGAATATCTAACTGTTCACGGTATTTAGCCACTGTTCGGCGGGCGATAACATATCCTTTCTCCTTCAGAATGGTGGTGAGTTCCTCGTCGGTAAGGGGTTTACGTTTATCCTCGCTGTCAATATGTTCTTTCATAATCTTCTTCACTTCGCGGGTAGAAATCTCTTCACCGCTGTCGGTCTGCATCGACTCGGAAAAGAAGAACTTCAGAGGGTAGATACCGAAGTTGGTTTGTACATACTTACTGTTACTAACCCTCGAAATGGTCGATATATCGTATCCTGCACGTTCGGCCACATCTTTCAGTATCATTGGGCGCAGGGTGGCATCGTCTCCGGTCAGGAAAAAGTCCCGTTGCAGAAGGATGATGGCTTCCATCGTGCGTTGTAATGTCTCCTGGCGTTGCCTGATCGCGTCGATAAACCACTGGGCCGAGTCGAGTTTCTGCTTTACAAACTGTACGGCTTCGCGCATCTTGGATGTCTGGTTTGCCTTGTTGCCGGCATAGTCCTGAAACATTTCCGCATAATCACGGCTGATCCGCAGGTCGGGAATATCCCGGTTGTTCATGCTTAAGATCAGTTCTCCGTTGATAGCTTCCACCAGGAAATCTGGGATCACCTGGCTCATGGCTACTTCCATAGAACCGCCCCAACTGCTACAAGGTTTAGGATCGAGGGCAATTATTTCGTGGATGGCTTTCTTCAGCGTTTCTTCGCTGATGTTCAGCCCCCGCATGATCTTGTCGTAGTGTTTGCGGGTGAATTCTTCGAAATATTCCGTAAGGATACGGACGGCCATTTCTACTCCGGCAGTCGGTTCTTTTCGATTGAGCTGCAATAACAGGCATTCCTGCAAGTTGCGTGCTCCGACTCCGGCTGGGTCGAAGTCTTGTATGATGGCAAGTACTTCTTCTATTTCTTTTTCGTCTACATCTTGTCCGGCCTGGAATACCAGGTCGTCGGCTATGGCGGAAAGTTCGCGGCGAAGATAGCCGTCGTCGTCTATGTTACCTATTATATATTCGGCTATCTTTACCTGTTTCTCGGGCAGGTCGCGTAATCCGAGTTGTTGTAACAGGTATTCGTTCAGCGATTGGCTTACGGAGAAAGGAATATCTTCTTTGCGTTCTGTCTTTTCGCTTATTTCACGTAGTTTGTAATCTGGAATGTCGTCTTCGGTCATATAATCGCCGAGCGAGATGTCTGCCTCTGTCTCGTTTGTAGATATATCATCACCACCTTCATCGTCAGTCCGTTCAAAGTCGTCTGCAATATCTTTTCCTTCTTCCAGGGCAGGGTTGTCTTCCAACTCATGCTTGATACGTTCTTCCAGCTCGATAGCGGGAAGCTCGAGAAGCCGGATTAGCTGTATCTGCTGCGGAGAGAGCTTTTGCTGTAACTTTTGTTGTAACTGTTGCTTCAACATATTTAAAATCGTCTACTTTAGAACATGCAAATATAACTTTTTACGCCGAACAGACTTATGATTAAAAACATAATTGTTCTAAAGAAACTGTTTGACTGACGGTTATCTTTCGATTTTAACATACATCTCCTGTAATTAATTTCTTGAAATGCCTTAAAAATCAAAACTATTCCATATTTTTGCGTTTATAAAGTTACCCTATATGACATCAACGCTAACTAAGAGTAAATATAGTCAGCTATCCAGAGAAGAGTTAATACGATTATTGGAAATACGGGACAAGGAACAGATACATAACGTAAATAGTTCTTCTTCCGGTATTCCCAATATAAAGCGTATTATATCGGAGGTGCTTGTCTTGCTGTTCAACGAAGAGGAACAGCCGATAGAGAAATCAATGCGGTTGCTTCTCGACTTTTTCAATGCTGACTGGGGCTATGTGGCTATTTTTGAAGATAATGGTCGGATGGCGAGTTTCCCGTGCGAAGTGATGAGCAAATGGGTCGAAGTGCCGAAAGAAGATCATTCCGAACTTACCTATGAAACGATCCCATGGATTATGGACACGATAAAGTCCGGACATGATATTGTGATGTGCAGTATGAACGAGTTGCCGCCGGAAGCCAATGTCGATAAGAAATTGTTTGAGTTGCAACGTCTCAAATCCATGCTTATTCTCCCACTCTCATTTCATAATCAGGTACAAGGCTTTATCGGTTTCGACTCTGTCCGGGTTCAACGCTCCTGGACGTTGGAAGATGTCGAAGATTTACATATTATTGCCCGGATCTTCTCTATTATAATCGAACGCCTGCAAACGCAAAGCAGTTTGGAAGAATCGAGAAAGCATCTATCGGAACTCAGCACCAAATTCAAGCAATTCTTTAACAATTTGCCTGTCGGGGTGGAGTTATACGACTCTGAAGGGTATCTGATCGACCTAAATGAAGCGGATGCCCGTATATTCGGTTCTACCCGCAAAGACCTTTTGGGGATTAATTTGTTTGAAAATCCGGCTGTTCCTGCCCCGATCCTTGACGGTATAAAGCACGGACAACCGTTTAGTTTTCCTCTGGTTTATGATTTCAGCGCTATACAGAGTACCAGTTATTATTCTTCTGCGTTTGTCGATCATATAAAGTATTTGCAAATAAAAGGTATCGGCCTGGATGATCCGGAATTTGGAAGGGTAGGATATCTAATGATTATTTCAGATAATACGGATGCCCAGATAAAATCTGAGCAGACAAAGAATAACCTGGCAATCCTGAAGGCAGTTCTGTTATCCGGCCGTTCCATTGTAGGTGAATATAATGTAGAGGAGGATGAGCTATATATCAACCCTGTACTGAACGATTTCCCGAGCACCAACCCGTTATTTGAGTATATGAAGACATACAATTATATGTCTATTCAGGATTTACGTAATCTTGGCAAATTCGCGGAAGAAGAGGCGAATGATATGTCTCCTTTCTTACAGGTTGTTCGCGGAGAAGTCGACAATTGCAGTTTTGTCTGTAAACTGGCAGTAGGAACTGAGCCGGTTTGGGTCCGGATCAATGCGCAAGCTCATGAAATAAACAAAGACGGTCATCCAAGTAAGGTTATTTGTTATATAAGAGATATAACGCAAGAAAAGCTACTGGAAGAAAAACTGCAGCAAGCCCGCGATGAGTCGCGCAGGAATGAGCTGGAAATGCAGAAAGCCCGTGAGGCCGATAAGCTGAAGTCGACCTTCCTGGCCAATATGAGCCATGAGATCCGTACTCCTTTGAATGCCATTGTCGGTTTTTCTGGAATTATTGCAGAAATGGACGCCAGGGAAGATAAAGATGAATATGTAAAGATCATCAATAAGAACTGCGACCTGCTTCTTCGCCTGATAACGGATATTCTTGATTTTTCGAAGATTGAATCCGGAGTGATGGAGTATTCGCTGAGTGAAGTCAATATAAAAGAGATATGCAGTGAGGAGTTTCAGGTACACCGCCTGAAAGTTCAGGAAGGGGTTACTATGTTGTGTGATTTGGCCGCTTTGCCTGATATAACCCTTTATACGGACGCTAAACGTGTTACCCAGGTTATTTCAAATTTGTTGTCGAATGCAATAAAGTTCACCGAGCAGGGTACGATAACTCTTTCTTACACATTGAAGGATGATCATGTTCTTTTTGAGGTATGCGATACCGGGATAGGCATTTCGACTAAATATCTTGAATCTGTTTTTGAGCGGTTTACTAAGGTCGACTCTTTTAAACAAGGGACAGGCTTGGGGTTATCTATCTGTAAAACCATCGTTAAAGCACTGAACGGAGATATCGGCGTAAGTTCCACCCCCGGTAAAGGCTCCCGTTTCTGGTTCACTTTGCCTTGTTGATGAGGGCCTCTCTGGTTTGCAGTAATACAGAGATACAGATAAGCCCCAATCCGGTATAGAAAGCGAGATTTAATTCTTTGGCTTCACCGAAAAACAACATGGCAAGGATGATACTGTAAACCGGTTCCAGATTATAACTCAGGTTGACGGTAAAAGCCGATATTGTCTTCAATACCTGTATCTGTAACAGGTATAGTCCGATTGTGCAGACCAAGGCCAGTAGAAGCAGATAAAGAAAATCATTTATATCCGGAAGTATTGTTGCGACAGGGAAAAAGTACAGGTATACAGGTAATAGACAACTCAATCCCAGAAAACCGCCGGCCATTTCATACAATAACATGATGCGGGAGGGATGATGTGCACCTACTTTTTTATTGGTTATGGTGAATAGGGCAGCTAAAGCTGAAGAGATAATACCTATTATGATACCGGAACGATACCGCATGTCAAATCGGAAAATGAGCAGGATCCCTGCTACGGTAATCAGGCTGAATAACAATTCTTTGACCTTAAACCTGCGACGAATAAGCAAAGGTTCCAGCAGAGCAGTAAAGAATCCGACCAGCGAAAAGCAAACGACCCCAACGGAAACATTCGACATTTTGATACTTCCATAGAAGAATACCCAATGTAAGCCCAGTATAAAACCTGTTCCGGCAATTTTCAATTGCTCTTTCAGGGGAATAGATTGTAGCTTGTTGCTGATTTTCAGAATGGTGAACAGTAAAACAGCGGCAAACATCATACGATACCAGACCAACAATCCTTCATTCAGGGTGATCAGTTTCCCAAACAGTCCGGTGAAGCCTGCCAGCAAAATAGATATATGAAGTTTGATAAATGCATTTTTCATCCTTCGCCCAAAATTTAAAGACTCCGGCAAATATACGACAAATTGTACGACAAACAACATGATCTCTCTTTCTGTCTAATGCACACATAATCAAAACTTTTTAATATATTTGTGGAAGGTGTAGGGTTGTTTAGGCAAAGAAACTGCAGGTGTTAAGGACCAATTTTGAAAGAAAGATTTTAGTATGAAGAATGATGTGTTGTATGAAAACCTGGTGATGGCGATCAAAGAGAAGTTCCCCGAGCGTGGAAAGCTGACAAGTATGTTGGCCGATCTGTTGATGATAGAAAAAGAGGCCGTCTACCGGCGGTTGAGGGGAGATGTTCCGTTCACAATCTTTGAAATTGCAGCTATAGCCAGCAAGCTGGATATCTCTCTCGACCATATTGTCGGTTGTTCCCTGAAAAAGAGCCGGCCTTTCCAGATGAAAATGGTGAATTTCCTTCATCCCCGGGAGGAAGATTATGGGATGCTGGAGCATTTCCTCGATTCTTTGAGGCATCTTAGGTACGATCCGAATTCGGAAGTAGGGGATGCGCTGAATATTCTTCCCCAGTCGATTGTATTAGATTACAGGAATATTTATCGCTTCTATCTTTTCAAATGGATGTATCAGTGCGGAGAAACCATTCCTACCAAATATTGTGATGTGAATCCTCCGGACAGGCTCCAATTGATAAATCACGAGATCGTGATGGAAGTAAGGCAAGCTGCCAATGCTTATCATATAATCGATAATATGACATTTTTGTATCTGGTGAACGATATTAAATATTTTGCCAGTATCTATCTTATTACCCGTGAAGAGATAGAATTGCTGAAAAGAGAATTGCATAAATTCCTCGATGACATGGAGACTCTTGCTGCCCGTGGTTGTTGGGAGGAAGGTAAGAATGTTCATTTTTTTGTCAGCAGTATCAATTTTGAAACCAGTTACAGTTATGTGGAAACCCGCAATTGCCATGTAACCATGCTTAAGTCGTTTACCTTAAACGATGCCACTTCGTGTGATGATGAAATATTTCTGCGGATGAAAAAATGGTTACATTCACTTATCCGGACGTCTACCCTGATCTCGAAAAGTGGAGAGAAAGACCGCATCATGTTCTTTGAACAGCAGCGAAAAATCGTAGACCGGCTGTAAGGTGTTCCGGTAGGGAAAATATCCGGAAAACGGCTCTCTGATATGTTAATTTTAGCAGTTTTTGATTATAGTGTATATAGTTTTGTGATCGATAACATTTTTTGGAGAAGAAAGCGCCCGGGCTTAACATATATTGTCTGTAAAAGACTTGACAAAAGCTTGCAGCGACAGTATCTTTGTACTGTGGTTTTTTCATAATAGTATTAGATTTAAGGTTAACAAAGTTGGTTAGGGCTTGTCGTGAGACAGGCTTTAATTGTTTATAGCCCCTTCCTTATGCAGCCGTCTTTCCGAACAAATCCTTTTCATCCCTGATCAGCCGGTCGAAAAAGCGCTTTAAAAGAATCGCCATTGCCTGTTGTTTGATCAATATCTGCCGCACATCTTCGCCGACAATCATATTTCCGGCAGGCCGATATCCGGCAGCTTGCCGCACGGCTTCCCATTTTTCTTCCGCCGTGTTGCGGATAATGCCGCGCCCCTGCAAAGAACGGTAGACGCGTGCCGGATAAAGGCGGTCGAGCGGATAACCGGCACGGTATTGCGCGAACACACGGAGCAGATACGTCCGTTCGTGTTCTTCCTTATAGTCTTCGGAGACCGGCGGCAGAGCCGCCTGCGCCAGCCGCTCACGCTGCACAACAGCCCGGTAACGCAGTTCGCTCGTCTGGTACGACTTCAGCCAGCGGGTGAAAGTGCGCAGGTTCAATCCCATAAAGTCGCCATATTCGCCTTTGGCACCCAGTTCGAAACAGAGGGCGACTTCCTGCAAGGTCAGGCCGGGATACGATTCTTGTAGGTCGGCAGACAGTTTGGCAATCAATATGCCCAGGTCATTGTCTTTGGGAGGCGCGAAGCTCAGCAGGACATAGGTTTGCAATAAAATCTGATTTACCGCCGAAAGAATTTCTCCCGGCTGGTAAGCCATCAGGCGGCGGTCGGCAATGGCGTGCTGCAATCTGATTTCCAAACTCATACGACTTGCGAATTATAGATTTTAAGGGCTATTTCCGTTGCCCGTTTACCTGTTTCCATCAATTCCTCCACACGCGATTTACGTTCGGGCTTCCCGCGAAGCTGGAAAGTATTCGCGCCGCCGCCGGAATGATTCTTCGCCCCGTGATAAAGCCACCAGAAATGGAAACGGCGGGCATAATCTTTTTTCGAGTTGATGGATTCTTTTTCGTCATTCGAAACGATGAAATCCTGAAATTCCTGCATTTTAGGGGGAAGCATGGCGTAGAAATCTGCTCCGATTCCGGATTGCCTGACAGCGGAAGCACACCATTCTTCGTCTTCCAGCAGTTCCTTTTGCCAGGTAGCGCATTTTTCGTTGAAACTTTTTTCCGGAATTTCAACCGACTCCTCGCGCACACACTCTCTCTCAGTATTTACTTTAATATTATCTAATATAATATGTGCACTTTCTGTCGTGTTTTCGGTAGTTTCTGCAACAATAACCGGGGTTTCTGTTACATTAATGCAGTCCAGCTCTTCGCGAACGGGATTTTTGCATCGCTTTTGTGCCTGAATGTACCGAACCTGAATACTTTTAGATGTTATTACCTTATAGAGTTCGTATTTTTGCCTATTAAACAAATCGGCCTGCAAACAGAATTCGATTACCTCCTGAACCCTTTCTTCCGTTTCACCGATACGATCAGAAAGGTCATACACATAATCGTCCGAGAGTTGAAGAAAGTAACCTTCTTTCTTATAAACATCACATAGAATAGTGAAGTAAACTAGAAAACCGGACGCCTTATACCGGCTTTTCAATTTGCGCACTTGTATATTCTCAAATATATCGGTATCGACCGGAAAATAATCCAGCCCTTTTTTTATAGGTCTTGCCATGATTGTAATAAATTTATCAAAGAATAATTAGATTATATGTCAATGGAGATAGCAACAGATTCAGAATTTATCAGAAATGAGACGTTTCTGAAGTTGACAGTTGACAAGTGACAGTTGACAGTTATTATCAGATGTGAGCTATCTTTCATTACAAGGCAACGCCTTGTGCCGCAGGCTCTCTTTTGCCGTCGGTTTTTAACCGACGGATATAAAAGATAGGAGGCAAAGCCTCTTCCTCTGTGGGCTTCAGCCCCTTTAAAACAGGGACTACCATTATATGTCTAAAGGGGTTAAAACCCACAGAGGAATCCGGCAAAGCCGGGGTATTAATCTATCCGTCAGCTGAAGCAAACGGCAAAATAGAGCCTACGGCATGAGGCTTTGCCTCATAAAAAAGACTCAAATTTTTCTAGTTCTGAACGCGAAGCCCAACTGTCAACTGTCACTTGTCAACTGTCAACTGAAAAAGCACCGCTCGAATAACGAGTCGCACCGTTTTAAACGTCAGCAATTCCGCCGGCAATACACGTATCACGCACCAGCCGCAGACTGCCGCTTCATTATATTTCTCCATGTCGCGCAGGTAACCTTCGGGACGGATATGGCGGCCGCCGTTGAAGGCACCGCCCTCCACCTCGATAGCCACACGACGGGAAGGGATGGCGAAGTCGAACCGCCAGTCCCGCGAAGGATAGAAACGGTATTCCGCCACCACTTCTTCGCCCGTGTGCTTACGGATTAGCGCACTAAGCGGCGAATAGGTCTGCTCCGTCATAGAGAAAGTTTTCGGCCTCTTTCGAGGTGTTGCACTGTTCGACCAGGCAAGTGTTGTGCCGGTTGTCGAATGCCATCCATTTTTTCAGGAACGGGTCGTAGAAATATCCGTATTCCTCGCCGCACGAATAATTGTAATTGCGCGAACCTTTTTCGCCTGTAATCAGTCGCATCAGGCAAGCTGCCGCCTGGTCTCCCAAGAGGCAGCCAATGGTGAGTGTGCATCTTTTCATCAGGCGGCAGAATGAAGGATGGATAAATCGTTTTCGTCCAGACGGATAAACGTGTCGTGTTCCAGGCGTTTACCGTTTTCGATATACGCCAGCGCTTCACGTTCGCAGGCAGAGAGGTCTTCGAGCAGTAAGTCGATCGAAGGGTATTCGTCGCGGCCGATATAAAAGCGGCTGACGATATTGCCGCAACACTCATGCAGCTGGTTTTCCTTACGTGCATAGATGGTCAGCAATTGTGCGTTGCCGCAGTTCTGACGTTGCAGGCCGGTGATAAGCAGGTTGTCACTATTTGTCGTCATTGCCATGAAATTGACCATATGATACACCAGTCGTTGCAAGGCTTCCGTCAAGTCGCTGTGTACAGGCGCTGTGTTTTCGTAGGTGATCACGCGGTTGTCTCCCGTACTTTCCGTAAAGGCTTCATAGCGGGCTTTGAAATTCCCGTCCTTGACGGAAACCAGAGAAAAGGTTACTGAATTATTGTTCATATTTTTGTGGTAATTCTATTTTTTTGCAGAAATGAAACATTATGACCGTCCTCGTAGGGGCAGGTTCCAAACCTGCCCGTTGTGACAAAGATCACATCTTGTTGATATTGGGCGGGTTTGGAACCCGCCCCTACGAAGCCGCCTGGATCCCTTTCGGTACCGGGCGATATTCTACGTAAACACTGTCGATAAGGATATTTTTGCGGGCTTGCTTGCGGGCATACGACAACATCGGGCGGAAGATACGCTGCAAATCGCTGTCGGGCAGGTTTCGACCAATCTCCTGCCACCACAGGCGCAACAGGTCGATATAACCTTCGGGTTCGGTTACAATAGGCTCTAGCTCGGTGGCTATAGCGTTCATTTTCAGGATAGCACATCCGGCTTGCAGACGACTCCCGGCACGGCTGAGGGCAACTGCCTTCTGTGCCTCATCCAGGTCGTCGCGTCCGGCAACGCGCTTTTCGGTGCGCTGGAAATTAGCTACCAAGCGCTGTTCCTCCTTTTCGGCTTCGCGTATCTGAGCCAGCTTCCACGCGTTGAGACGGCCGGCCAGTTCATTTGCCGGGCTGTCCTTTTTCGTGGGGTCGATCTCATTTTCAAGGGAAACGAATAGCTTTTGCACGTCCGTCAGTTGTTGGGTAAACGGTTTGCGGGCCGTGTTCATGCCCGACAGCGTGCTGCGGCACTGCGAGAGATAGCTTTCGGTTTCGGTAGCCAAGGTTTCGTTCATACCGCCTTCATGGTCGATACGGCTGATCAATTGAAGACCGTCCGTCTTACATGCCAGGCTTCGGTTGGCATTTTCACTGAGTATGCCTACTCCATTTTGAACAGCGACAATCAGATTGTCCTGTTTCTTAGTCAAGATTTTATGCTTCTTCACTACTTTAAGGTTTTAAAAATTAGTAAATAATTATATAGTTACAGTTATTGTCATTTTTCATCTGTATTCCGAAATCGTCTTCCTGATACGAAAAAACGAGGTACCGGGAGAAAGTAAAATTCCTTTCGGGAGAAAATAAAATTTCATTCGGAAGAAATTGAAAATACATTCGGATATACTATAAAGAGCAAGATTTGTTATTGTAAAAAAACAATAGTATCTCTACCTCGGGGAAGAAAGTCCGTTGGGTTATCATACATAGTTGGGTTTACAAATGTAGGTATTATTCCCTGACAAACAAAGGTTTCTGCCGGAAAAATCAAATAAATTTTTTCGCCCTGCAGTCGCGTACATTATATGTAAATCAGGTTTTCCGACAAATGAACCTGTAATGGCTAAGTAACATTGATGAGGGGGTGGCTTATGTTGGATAAAAAGAAAGGGGATTATTTTAATTGACAATTGGGCTTCACGTTCGGAGATAGAAAAAACTGAGTCTTTTATGAGGCTCCGCCTCATGCCGCAGGCTCTCTTTTGCCGTCGGTTTTTAACCGACGGATAGATTAAATGCTCCGGCTTTGCCGGATTCCTCTGTGGGTTTTAACCCCATTGATATATACTGCTTGTCTCTGTTTTAAAGGGGCTTAAGCCCACAAGGGAAGAGGCTTTGCCTCCTGATTATTAGTCCGTCAGCTGAAGCAGACGGCAAAATATAGCCTGCGGCACAAGGCTATGCCTTGTAAAGAGAGATAGTTCATATCTGATAATAACTGAAACAAACAATAAATCCAAAACAGCTTCTAAGCAAACTTCAGATTTTAATTCATTACTATACAGCTATTTACATACAGGGAAGCAAACAACGGAAGGAGTCATTAACTATTTGCATACCAGAGTCTTATTTATAAATGAAGGAAGTGTTAAAAAACGATGGAAAATAGGTGTTTTTTGAAATATATTACTCTGTTATACAGGTGGATAAGATGTTAAATAGGAATGACTAATTTAATCGATCCTTTTTTCTCGTCACAAAGGTACAACTGTTTTTTGAACCTACAATTCTTTTCAAATTTATTTTTACAAATATATAGCCTTTCTTATCAACTACATAACAAAGTTTGTATGAAATTCTCTCTTTCCGGTATGAAATCAAAATCCATTCTAAAAATGACGAGAAAAAAGGATCGATTAATCTCGTCATTTTGCTAAACACCTTTTAACAAATACATAGTTAGGGAAAGAAAGGGGAAAGGTGTAGAGCAGGATTCACAAGGTTTGCGACGCTATTTTAACACTATTATTAATATTAAATTTTAAATTATGAACAAAAAGTTTTCTACGCTGATGACAGCGGGTCTGCTAATGGTAGGTGCGTTGTTTACTACTGCGAATGCGCAAACGAACAAGGCTCCAGAAGGAACTAAGTTTGATGGCACTCAATTTTTTTACCTGAAGGATGCTTCTGATAATATTGTTTCTGCTGGCGAATTGGCAGAAGTAGCAGGGCCTCCTAAATTTTCAAAATTGACAATTTTGAATACGGCTGTTAGTGATCAAAACGACAACTCTTTATGGAAAATCACTGCAATAGAACGTAATGGAGGTTGGGATTTTGTTTTAACGAACAAAGGAACAGGCGGTGTATTGACATTTACAAATGCAGGAGAAATACCCTCTGTCAACGATGCTAACAACACCATTACAAAGCTGACATGGTTGACTACTGCAGAGTACACAAAAGACGGAGGTTTGCAAGCTGCCGGCTTGAGTGGTAAACCAGTGGTTGCTTTTACCGACAAAGAGATTAAGTTGAATACGACTTGGGAAATGGGTACTGGTGGTACAGCTCTAATCGCTTACACAGTTGATGATGCAGATATGCCAATTGCTGACCTGAATTCGAAGATGGGCAACGGCTTCATCCTGAATGCAAAGGATGGCTCAACTGTTATTACTTCGGCTGAAAATGGTCTGTTTAACAAACAGTTGACTGCGATTACTATTACATTGGCAAATAGTGCTGCTGATATTGATAAGAGTGCAGGTTCTGATGCTGAAAAAGCATTGATCGAATCTGTAAAGAAGATGCTAGGAAATACGACTAGCACTACAACTGGAAAAATCGACCAAAGTTCTACTGACTCAAAAATATTCTTCGTTGTAAGCAATAAAGGAGGTAAAGAGCTGTTGGCTGCATCAACAAAAGGTGTTATCTCAATCGAAGATTATGAAGATGTTGAAGAAGTTATGCCTCTTTTCAATGCTGCAACATTGGTTGCTGTTGACAAAGTAAAATCAGTTTCTGCAGCCAGCTCAGTAGCAGGTTATGGTTATGCATTCTCTAACTTTACCGGTGCAGCTCTGTTAGGTGCTAACGACACAAACAAAGATGTTCCTGTGAATAACGCATGGATGACTGTTAAGTACAATTTGAATGACGGAGAAGCTGCAACTAATGACAATATGATCATTACTGTTGCTGCTAAGTTCCCGGATTCAGACGGTAAAATGACAGTAGATGCAACTGTACGTCCTCAGATTTCTACAACAGGTGATGTAAATACATTGATGGCAATTCCTTCAAACACTCTTGTTGAAAAATGGGCACAGATCGGCTTTGGTGCTTCTTCTGCTGTAACTATTGATGCATTCAAGGGAAAAGCATTTAGTGTAACTGTTGTTGATAAGAAAGAAATAAATGGTGCTATTCTTACCGGATATACTATTCATCCGGAAGCAAGTTCTTGGGAAAAATCTTCTGAATTCTTAGCTAACAGACCGGAAGGACAGTGGGTTGTTCTTTACGACAAAGACGCAGCATCTAACAAGTTCACTATGAAGAATAGAGAAACTGGTGATAATGTTAATCTTGGTGATGTTATCTATCTGGTTGAAAACACAACCGATCAGTTCTATTTTGTTAGTCAAGTAACTGTGGGCACTCAAGCTGTCGACACTCTGAAACTGACAGAACAGTCTCTTACACCTGCTCGTTTGGGCGGTTATGCCAATGGTGGTAAGTTCGACAAAGTTGCTTTGTTGAGCACAGCTTACAAACTGGGTATCAGAAACAATCCTTCTGACGAACCTGTATTCATCCAGAACTCAGGTGTTCACAACAACACATTGAGCATTAACGTAAAGACTGACGAAGGTTTGTCATTCTATCTGATTCCTTCTATCGATACATTAGCTTACGGTATCAACAAGGAAACAACTAAATATTATGAAGCAATTGTAAACAAAAACGACTCATTACGCAGAATTCCTTACGCACTGCAGGAAAGAGTTACAAAACGTTTCGTGACATTAGATGCTGATGGTAAATATATCCTGAATCCAACGATTACAAATGCAGAAGAAGCTGCACAGTTCTTCCTGAAAGAAAAAGAAGACGGACAATATGTAATGGTTACAAAAACTGATGACAAAAAAGTATATGTAAACGTTGGTACTGGTTACCTGCACAATGAAGATGATCTGTACAAGAAAGACATCGCCGACGAATTCGGTTTGTATGAATCTACATCTCCTAAGTATGCAGACATCCTGAAAGACCTGAAGGCTGAAAGCGACACAACATTGGCTAACATCAACCTGTATTCTGTTCAGAACCTGGTAGGTAATTCTGCTTATATGTTGGCTAGCGGCGAAAACGACTTCCTGGTAGAAGGCGTTCCGTCAACAGCATTAAAATCTATGGGTGGCTTGGCTTACGATTCAGTAGCATTCAGTATCGCTGTAGACACTGCTTATGTGAACAGAGCCGGCAACACAATGCCTTTGTATTACCTGGCACAAAAAGGTGCAAAACGTGGTGAGAAAGTAGGTCCGTTACATTCTGGTGAAAAGGATCAATATGGTCATCCGGTTGAATGTACACACTATGCAATGAACGATACAGTAGTTGGTAAATATCTGTTCGCTATGTACGACTCTATCGTATATGCAAAAGATAAAGACATCAAGAAAGAAGATTATTGCTACCACTACACAAATACTGAACATTTTGCAAGACTTCGTTTCGTAGATGCCAAGCATATTGCTGATACAATGATCGTAGCTTCTGTTAAACCGAGTGCAAAAGACACTTTGAAAGCCGGTGCCGTATCAACTGACATCATCGCTTCAAGACAGGCTGAATGGCTGAAAGGATTTGAAGTTTCTGAAGAATTCGGTAAAGCAGTCAAGGAACATCTGGATGTAACTCCGACAGACGATAACTTCGGTTTGTTCGCATTCGAAATCAACCCGGAAAATGAAAAAGAATATGCTATCTACAACCCGGCAACAGGTTATTATGTAGCTTATCTGAACGGTAACGTAGTTTTGGCTCGCCAGGCATCTTATTACACCATGGTTAATGGTGCAACAGAAGGTATGGACGTTGTTGCCAACGAAGATCTCAATGCTTCTGCAATCAGTGTAATTGCCGGCAACGGTGATGTAACGATCAAGGGTGCTGAAGGCAAGAAAGTTGTTATCACTAACGTTCTTGGCCAGACAGTTGCTAACACAGTTCTTTCTTCTGACAACGCTACAATCGCTGCTCCTCAAGGTGTAGTTGTAGTAGCTGTTGAAGGTGAAGCTGCTGTAAAGGCAATCGTAAAATAATAGAAACTATTTATAATCAATAAATTTAAATTTGACTGCGCGGTGATATCGGACAAAAATCAACCAATTACCCCGCGAGGGCGAACAAGCGGTCGATATTAATACTAAAGTAATGAAATAAAGTTCTTCTGTTCGATCTCTGTGAAGAGCAACAACAGACAAAAACAAGCCCGGCGGATTATTCCGTCGGGCTTTCGTTATTTAATACACAGAAATGACATATATTTTTCCTAAAAACAACTATCAGATAAATAATAATCTTAACTTTACCACAAACAAAATCGTATAGCTATGAAAAATAAAGGAGAGATCATCGTTTATCAGCCGGAAAAAACTTTACAGCTGGAAGTCAGAATGGAAGATGAAACCGTTTGGCTGACTCAGGCGCAAATGGCAGACTTATTTGAGACAACCTCTCAAAATATAACACTACACATTAAAAACATTTATACCGAACAAGAATTGGAAACAGATTCAACCTGTAAGGATTTCTTACAAGTTCGTGAAGAGGGGAGCAGAATGGTAAAAAGAATACAGAAATTTTATAACCTTGATGTTATTATCTCTGTCGGTTACAGAGTTAAGTCAAGGCGTGGAACACAATTCCGTATTTGGGCCAGCAAGATTCTGAAAGACTATTTACTAAAAGGTTATTCTATCAACAAGAAAATTGAAGACATAGAAGCCAAACTGGTTGAACATGACCAAAAGATCGACTTCTTTATAAAAACGTCGCTTCCTCCCGTCGAAGGTATTTTCTTCGATGGCCAACTGTTCGACGCCTATAAATTTGCTGCTGATCTGATAAAATCGGCTCATAAATCAATTATGAGCCGATCACGATCAATCAGTTTAAACAATCGCACGATCGATTCCTGTTGATTGATGACAAAGATATTTATCATATCGGTGCTTCGCTGAAAGACCTCGGTAAAAAGTGGTTCGCCTTTTCTAAATTAAACCTGGAAATAAAGGATATTATGCAAAAGATCATTTAATGGGATCCATCTGCACACAACTCAACTCCGCCTTTTCAGCCCGTTGTACCTTTGTATTGTCAATCAGACAAAACAACAAATTATCAACCTTAAAAACAATTTATTAAACAATGGCTCAGGGCTACAAATTAGTAACAAGAAAAGTGACCGACCTGAAAGGCGGTGCAATACAGGAAAAAACTTATGCAATACCGGATTACAACGGCTACACCGACATGGACACACTGTGTGTTATGATCGGGGCGCGATCTACCGTCTCCAGTGCGGATGTGAAAGCAGTGTTGGACAACCTTAACTTCATTCTCGACATGGAACTCCGTGCAGGGCGTATCGTGCAGCTGGGTGAGTTCGGTAATTTCCGCCTCTCACTCTCCAGCAGGGGTGCTGCCGACAAGAAGTCGTTCACCCAGGCGGATGTCAAAGGAGCACGCGTGCTTTTCTATCCGGGTGCAGCGCTACGCAACACCAAGAAGCTGGTCGCCTTCACTTCTACCGAAAAGAAGGAAGACGGCGACTCCGGAAGCGGAGACGAGGACGACAGACCGGTGATTGAATAGTTGACAGTTGACAAGTGACAGTTGGCAAGGAAAAGAGTGAAGAAGAAACACAGTGTACAACTTTGGATTGCCGTGCTGCTGACAGCAGCCGGCATCCTGCTTTTATTTTTCGGCTTCTGGACGGCACCGCTGGGGGAAATCCATAACAGCGTGCTGGTGGCTTTCGGCGAGACAAGCACCTTTGCCGGGGCGTTGTTCGGGGTCGATTATAAATATAAATCTAATAAATAAGAATGCATCTCCAGCTATCAAAAAATTTCACCTTAGAAGAATTTACTTACAGCCGGATCGCCATCGAACAGGGGCTCGAAAACATCCCGAATCCGCAAGCGCTTCTGGCATTGAAAAACCTAACAACCCATCTGTTGCAACCACTTCGGAATCGTTATGGCAAAACCATCGCCATCACCAGCGGCTACCGCAACGAGGCTGTCAACCTGCTTGCAGGAGGCGTTAAAAACTCGCAGCATACGAAAGGCGAAGCAGCCGATTGCTATATCGCTGAAGGGCCGGAGGTTTTATTGGGAATCCTGCAAGCTTCCGGACTGGCTTTCGACCAGGCAATCGTTTACCGGCGGAAAAAGTTCCTGCATCTTTCCTATCGCGAAGGTTTCAACCGGCAGCAGGTACTTTACAAGTAGGGCGATGTATCAAAGTCGATATTAAGGAACGCAGATTACACGGACAGGCGACAGCCGAAATCCGCTTCCGGCACGACACCTTGTTTGTCACAGCCACCTGCGACAGCTTGCAGACGCTCGTTTATCAATATGAAGAACAGCTTGAACGGTTATTCGCACAAACGCAGGAAAAAAAGAAAGAGACAACGGTCTGGCAGCTCCCAACCTTATTGATCCTCCTGATTCTTTCCGGGTTGATCCTATTAAAGATGGTACGATAAACATTCCGATTTTCAATTCTTTTCGCTATCTTTGTTATCAAGATGAAACCAACAACATTATCTATCAAAGAGCTGAGTGTGATGTATTTCCCGCACAGCAACATCCGTAGCGCAGGCGTACAGTTAAAACGCTGGCTCGTGTATAACAAACCGCTCATGCAGGCCCTTGTCGATGCTGGCTACTATAACGGGCAGAAGATTTTAACTCCCAAACAAGTAACGCTCATTTTTGAATATCTGGGTGAACCCTGAAAGTTCTATTATCACAGAATACGCAGAGTAACGCGGACTTATTTTGTTGATAAACAATATATCTGCGTTACTCTGCGTTCGGTAAGCTGTTATTGTGGAAGTAATAACATTCCGTTCGTTCTTTTATTCAGGATAGGATTAAAGAAGATCTTTGCGTGCTCCGTATTTTCAATAGGAGTGCTTTTCAATCCTTTGTTCAAAATCTGGTTGAATGCAGTTTTAAGCAGCAATTCGTCGGGATCTCCCAATGGATATAAAGTGTTGTTTACAAACAATTCCTCCAACAGGATATCCGGAACGAAGCCGTCCTCGTAATTCGCGTTTCCATCCGCATTCTTTATATGCAGGACGATAGGGGAAATTAACCAGTCGTAGTCCTGGTTATCTCCGTATTGTTCGGAGCCAACGTTTTTTCCGATCGTTTGTTCTCCGATCAGTGTAATGTTCGATCTTCCCATATATGGGATCAGGCAGTTGATAACTGCCTCGGAGGCTGAGGCTGTATTCGGGCCTACTAACACATATAACCGTTTCAGGTCCAGATTCTCTCCGGATACAGAGGCGGCCGATTCTAAAGCCAAACTTCTGTTGTTATCCTTATATTTATCATTGTACTCCATTTTACAGAAGGTCTTACCCAGGTCTTTAGCAGGGGCAAGCATAGAAGTTAACAACTGTGCAGAAGTGACCAATCCTCCTCCATTATAGCGCAAATCGAGAACGAATTCGTTTACATTCTGAGACTTGAAGTTCGCAAATATCTGTTTCATTTGTTTATCCCATGTTTTGTCTTCGTAGCCATCTGGGCCGGAAGAGAAATGGTTGTATGCCAGATAGCCGATATGCTTATCTCCATAATGATAGACCGAGTCTTTTAAGAAAGGGGTGTTTTCTACCGGGAGGCTTGCTGAGATATTGACAGAGTTGGTGATTGTCCAACTCTTGTTTGCGGAATTGTATGTGCCGGTATAGAATTTGACAGCGTTTCCACTTCTTAATACACTGATGTCGGTGATGTTGGGTGTTTCGCTGTTTACAGCTAAAATCCAGTCGCCCCGCTTTAGGCCTGCTTCTGTTGCAGGTGAATTAGGGAGAGTGTATATTATCCAGGCAACTTTTGTATTTGTACCCGGTATTTTGGCTGTTGCAAAGTCGAAACCGTATGTCGATTCTTCGTCGATTGATTTGGTGGAAGTCTTTTTCTTTTCTATTCTTGAGAAATAATGATGCTCTGTTTCTCCCTTTAACACTTTGCCGTCTTTATCGGAAAGCAACAGGTTGAAGAATTTCTCGGGGTCGGTTGTCATGTCGAGTGATTCCTTTGCCGGGATTTCGTCATACCACATATAATGCTTTTCCATGATATCGTAGATCCAGGCATTTACATTCTCGTCGAGCGTTGGGTCCGGTTTTGGATCGTCTGTCGAGCAGGAGGCCATAACTATTGATAAACATCCCAGGAGGAAACAGAAATAATGTTTGTGATTCATCTTTTTTCTATATTGAAAAAGCCCCGATCTTATGCAAGATCAGGACTTTAATGTTCGTTATGCCAACAAATATACGATTATATTTTCTTTTCGATAACTGCTTGAACAACATTTAGAATGTAATCACCCAACTTTTCCGATTCGCCGACAAGGTCCATATAGTATACACCGTCCTGATACTGATACTTCTTGTTGTTGACATCTTCCATATTATGGATCTTCAACTGATTACGATAATTGTTGATTTCGTTTTCAATGTTGTAAGACTGGTTGATATCGTCGTGTACGACTTCCGGCATGTGAAGGATTTCATTCATTCGGGTCAACGCCTTTTCCAACAGGGCGAACATCTGGTCGATGTTGTGGTTCTGTTCGTCGGTGAACTCAGATTTGCCTTCGTTGCGGCGTCTGATACCACGTGCCAGGTTGTTACAAGAGTCGGCAATACTTTCTATTTCCGTAACGGTACGGAGCATGATGCGGATCTCTTCTTTACCTTCCGAGCTCAGGCGGCCTTCAGCAACGAATGTCAGGTAATTGGCGATCTCGATTTCCATGCGGTCGCTGATGTTCTCGTATTTCTCGATACGGCTGTATATTTTCAGGAAGTTATCCTCGTTCTTTTCATAGAACAGGTCCTTGACCATGCCGAACATGCGTTGCGTACGTTCTCCGAATACGGCAATTTCCTTTTTAGCTTGCATCAATGACAACTCGGACGTTGAAAGCATACCCGACGGAATGTATTTCAGCTGGAACTCTTCTTCGTCGCTGACATTCTTCGGCTTGATAAGGGCGGAACAAACATATACGTAGAATTTCACGAACCAGATCATGATACAAACATTGGCAATGTTGAATACGGTATGGAAGAGGGAAAGACCGTAAGAAACAGATACCTGTAAAGTCATTAATTGTTTTTGTAATGCAAGCAGGTGCGGGTCTGTAATCTGTGCGCTGGATGTGATCAGCGAGATCGTTTTAGGATCGAGCGTACTGAGGAACTGGGTCATTTCGTTCGGATCACCGGGGCCGTAGTTTGTTACGATCCAGGAAATCATATTGGTGAACGGATAGAACAGAGCCATAACCCAGCAAACTCCGAATACGTTAAACATCAGGTGGGCAATTGCTGCGCGGCGGGCCGACACGTTGGCCGAGATAGCTGCAATGTTTGCAGTGATAGTTGTTCCGATGTTTTCTCCCAATACCATGGCTGCTGCCATTTCGAAAGGTATCCATCCCTGTGTACACATGATCAATGTGATGGCAACGGTCGCACTGGAAGACTGTACGATGACTGTAAGGATAGTCCCTAAAAGAAGGAATATAAGAAGGGAAGGATATCCCAAAGAGGTGTAATCTTGTAGAAAAGAGAGAATTTCAGGATTGCTTTGCAGGTCGGGGACGGACGATTTCAGATAAGAAAGTCCCATGAAGAGGAAAGCAAAACCCATTAAAAACTCACCCCATGACTTTCGCTTGCTTTTGCCGGAGAATATCAGCGGGATACATATACCGATAAGCGGCAGGGAAAAGACGCTGATATCAACTTTAAAACCAAAGAGTGAAATAATCCATGCCGTAACTGTCGTTCCGACATTGGCTCCCATGATAACACTGATTGACTGGGTCAATGTAAGAAGTCCTGCGTTAACAAAACTTACAACCATCACGGTGGTGGCACTTGATGACTGAATGAGTGCTGTGATCAGAATTCCGGTCAGAACACCTGTGAAACGGTTAGTTGTCATTACAGAGAGAATGCCTCGCAGCTTGTCTCCCGCGACTTTCTGTAAACCTTCACTCATCACTTTCATTCCGTATAGGAACATACCTAATGCTCCTACAAGCGTAAGAAAATCAAAAAAAGAATAGTCCATCTATCTAAGTTTAAGTGGATAAATATCCGATTAAAATATATGTATGCATAATTATATTTTCTTTTCGATAACTGCCTGGACAACATTTAGTACATAATCACCCAGCTTTTCAGCTTCACTAACGATATCCATGTAATACACACCGTCCTGATACTGGTATGCTTTATTATTGATATCTTCCACATTATGTTGTTTAAGCAGGTTACGATAATTGTTTATTTCGTTTTCGATATTGTAAGATGGATTGATATCATCGTGTACCAATTCCGGTTTCTTCAATATCAGGTTCATCTGGTACAAAGCCTGAGTCACCAATTCGAATATTTTGTCTATATTGTGATTCTGTTTGTCGGTGAAGATCGACTTCCCTTCGTTCCGGTGTTTGATGGTACGTGCCAGGTTGTTACACGAGTCGGCGATACTTTCAATTTCCGATACGGCGCGGAGCATGATACGGATCTCTTCCTTACTTTCCGAGCTCAGACGGCCTTCTGCTACCAGGGTGAGGTAATTGGCTATCTCTATCTCCATATGGTCGCTGATGTTCTCGTACTTTTCGATCCGGTTGTACGTTTTCATGAAAGCGTCTTCGTCTTTTTCATAGTATGCCTCTTTCACCATGTTGAACATGCGGGTGGTCCGTTCTGCAAAAAGTGAAATCTCCTTACTGGCTTGCAGGATAGATAACTCGGCTGTCGACAGAAGGCCGCCGGTGATATAATGCAGGCGATATTCTTCGTCTTCCGGCTTCGATTTGATCACAAAACAAACCAACCGTTCGATCGGTTTTATAAACCATATTAATAATAATACGTTGCAGATGTTAAAGGCGGTATGGAATGCCGACAACGTATAAGTGATGGCGATGTCTTTTGGGGTATTCGGTGCCAGGTAGGTAACGATACTCTTGACCGTATCTATGAACGGATGGAAGATGCAAAGTACCCAGATGATTCCGAAGAAGTTAAATATGAAATGCGCAAATGCCGCCCTTCGGGCTTGTGCATTACCGGTAAGTGCAGCGATATTGGATGTCACGGTGGTTCCGATATTCTCTCCCATCACCAGAGCGATACCCAGGTACAGGTCGAGCACACCACTCGAACATAATATTAATGTAATAGCCATAACGGCCGCCGACGATTGGACTGCCATCGTAATGATACTTCCCACCAGCAGGAATAGCAACACAGACCACATTCCCCATTCCTTACAGGAAGTGATGAATGACAGGATCGCCTGATTATGCTCCAAGTCCATGTGCATGGCATTCTCCCGCAAGGTCGTCAACCCCAGGAACATAAATGCGAACCCGAAAACGAATTCACCTAATGATTTGCGACTGCTTTTTTTAGAGAAGATGAGAGGTAAAGCCAGGGCGAAGAGCGGATAGATAATGTTGGTCATGTTGAACTGGAAACCGAAAATCGACATGATCCAGGCGGTGACCGTTGTCCCTATGTTGGCCCCCATGATGACGGAGATAGCTTGTGTCAGAGTCAGAAGTCCTGCGTTTACAAAGCTGACGGTCATAACGGTGGTTGCTGTCGATGACTGTACTGCTGCGGTAACGAACGCACCGGTGAGTAGCCCGGTGAACCGGTTAGTCGTCATGGCGCCTAGGATATTACGAAGATGATCTCCTGTCAGTTTCTGGAGACCTTCACTCATAACTTTCATTCCATACATTAAAAGCGCAAGCGAACCGAGCAACTTTAGTACGGTAAAAATTGTATCATCCATCAAAAAAATAGTTATACCTGGAAGTATATCCGATTAATAGTCCTAACTTTAGGCAGCAAAACTACAAATAATAACTGATATAATATGTCTGAAACAATCACAATTTATTGCAAAAATAACAATAGCTATAAAGAGGTTCCTATCGGTTCTTCTCTATTAGACATCTATACGATGATTGGTGCGCCTTTGCGTTACCGCCCGATGAATGCGCAGGTGAACAATAAGGTAGAGGGTTTGAATTTCCGTTGCTGGCATCCGAAAGATGTTGAGTTCGTGGATTATACGCAGTCTTCAGGGCTTCGAACTTATGTCCGTTCCCTGTGTCATATCTTTTCCAAAGCGGTGAACGACGTACTCCCTTCTGCTACATTAAATTTAGAACATCCGATATCAAAAGGTTACTACTGTGTGATCCATAACGGAAAGAAGATCGATATCGAAACGATCGACAAGATAAAGAAGCGCATGCGTGAAATAATCGATGCCGATCTGCCTTTCCTTCATAAGACGGTTCGCACGGTCGATGCCACGGTCCTGTTCCGTGAACGCGGAATGAATGACAAAGCCCGCCTGATCGAAACGGCCGGGATGCCTTATACTTCGTATTATGAACTGGACGGTTACATCAACTTCTTTTACGGATGTCTGACCCCTTCAACCGGTTATATCCAACTGTTTGATATCGTGCCTTACTTTGACGGCGTATTGCTTCAGATACCCAAAAGAAGTAATCCGCTGGAACTCGAGCCGGCTATCCAGCAGGATAAGATGTTCGAAGCCTATAAGCAGCACTTAACGTTGCAACGTACTTTGGACCTGAATAATGTCGGAGACCTGAACCGTGCCATCGAGAGCGGCCATACCTCCGAACTGATAATGGTGTCGGAAGCCATGCAGGAGAAACAGGTTGCCAAGATCGCGGAAGAAATAGCGAAGCGGTATGAAGAGGGAGTCCGTATCGTTTTGATCTCAGGCCCTTCGTCTTCCGGGAAAACGACTTTCTGCAAACGCCTGGAAGTCCAGCTGATCACAAACCTGATCCACCCGGTAAGTATATCGCTCGACGACTATTTCCTGAACCGGGAAGATACGCCGAAAGATGAAACCGGCGATTACGATTTCGAATCGCTCTATGCCCTCGACCTTCCTTATTTCAACAGTGAGTTGAAGGATTTATTATCCGGGAAGGAAATCGATCTGCCGACTTTCGATTTTGGAACCGGTAAGCGTATTTATAAGGGTAAGAAACTGAAGATGCAGAAGAATTCAGTCCTGGTAATAGAAGGTATCCATGCCCTGAACCCCGAACTGACGGCTATGATAGACGATAAGTTCAAGTACATGGTCTATGTCTCCGTCCTTACCTCGATCTCGTTGGATAACCATAACTGGATACCGACCACCGACAACCGTCTGTTGCGCCGTATCATCCGTGACTACCGCTTCCGTGGTTATTCGGCAAAAGACACAATTGCCCGTTGGCCCAGTGTACGCCGGGGTGAGGATAAATGGATCTTCCCTTATCAGGAGAATGCGGATGCCATGTTTAACAGTGCCATGTTGTATGAACTGGCGGCCCTTCGCAAGTTTGCCGAGCCGATCCTGGCCGAGGTGCGCGAAAATGACAACGAGAACGCGGAGGCTTATCGCCTGTTGCGGTTCCTCCGTTACTTCAACTATATCCCGGATGTAGGGCTGCCCGGCACTTCGCTTCTGCGTGAGTTCCTGGGAGGAGGAAGTTTCAGGTATTGAACTTGCTGCGTATTCGTTTGACGAGTTCGTTGAAGTCTTCTTTGTCTGGGATGAATTCGCTTATCCGGGTCTGGTTATGCCGGCAGAACACAGTCATGGAAAACACCAGCATGGCACAGAATGCTATGCTGGAACTGATGGCTGCCCCGACAACGCCATAAAGGGGTATCAGTATATAACCCGCTATAAGCAGGGTAAGGAGTCCGATACAGGAACTGACTGCACTGTAACGTATCTTCCCGCTTCCGATGAAATAGTGGCTGAGTATACTGTTGCACCCTAAAGCGACAATCCCGACGGATAAGCCGAATATAACCTTTCGCATCCCTGTAAACTCAGGACTGAACAGATAATCCGTATAGATCCATTCCGGGATAAACAGAATACAGACGGTTGCCGACGCGATTGCACAAAAAGTAAGCTTGAACAGTTTCAGTGTCGTTCTTTTTTGTACATCGGCATCCGTCGTTTGTGCCACGCTGCTGTATTCGATGAAACTGACGCTCCGGCTGATATGCCAGACGCTTTCCGATATCTTTGTCCCGGCATCCAGCAACCCCACACTGCCCAGGCCGGCGAAACGTTGGATCAGGAAATAATTCAACCGGGTGGTAAGCACTTCGGCGATATTGTCTGCACTTCCCCAAAGTCCATAACTGAACATCTCTTTCAGGATGGAAACGAACGGTTTGTCTGTCGGCTTGTTCTCTCTTTTGATCAGGTAGGGGAAAAGCAAGGCCAGGCTACCGGCAAAGGCAATGCCATAAGCGATATATAATCCGTAGATGTAGGATGAAACTTCCTGCTTCCCGGCTATGTAGTAGAAATAGAGAAGGATAAAGAACAACAATCCCCCTTGCAGCATATAAGTAATGTTGAACCCTGTGATCCTGTCTTTACCCAGAAGGAAACGGGCATTGGTCGTAATGAAAGAAGATATCAGCGACAGTACATATATGTCTGTCAGGTACTCTTCCGGGAATAAACCGAAAAATAACATAAAAGCGCACGCCAGCCCTGATCCGATCAGGGGCCATGCATAAGCCGGGAACAAAATGGTGTGGATGGAATAACGGTTCATGAAATACACGATCGTATTACCCGAGAGAACCCCGTTGAATACGACAGCAATATTTATCGAAGCCAGGATGATACCCACCAGACCGACACCTTCCACCCCCAATGCCTTGGCATTAATGAAAATAAGCATCAGGTTCAGAAAGGCAATCAGATAGCGTGTTCCAATTGTCCCCAGTATCTTTTTCAGCATATAATTATAGTTTCAGTCCGTCCAGCAACCGCACATACGTATCGATCGCCTCCCTGATCTCCATTAAACCGATATATTCGTCTGCCGCATGTGAGCGAGCGGAGTTCCCCGGGCCGATCTTGACGGAAGGGAACGGCATAAGCGCCTGGTCACTCAGGGTAGGCGAGCCGAATGGCTCTTTCCCCATCATCACAGCCCGCTTAACGAACGGGTGATCCAATGCTGTCCGTGTCGAGTTGAGGCGGAAGCTACGGGCTTTCACTTCGCAGCCGACCTGCTCTTTGATCAGTTCGAACAGTTTCTCGTTGGGATAGAATTCATTCGTGCGGATATCCACGGTAAATTCGCAACGGTCGGGCACGACATTATGCTGTGTGCCGGCATGAATGATCGTTACGCTCATCTTCACCGGGCCGAGGAAGTCGCTCTTTTCCGGGAACTGGTACGTATGGAACCATTCTATATCTTTCATCGCCAGGCTGATCGCGTTGATCCCTTCGTTGCGGGCCGCATGTCCGGCTTTGCCGATAGAAACGCAGTCGAGTACCATCAACCCCTTTTCAGCCACGGCCGGCTGCATTCCCGTCGGTTCACCGACAACAGCGAAAGCGATCGGAGGAAGGTCGGCCAACGCACTTTCGAGGCCGTTCTTACCGGATACTTCTTCTTCGCAGGAAGCAAGGAAGATCAGGTTATAAGCCTGCTCTTTCCCGATCAGTTGCGTGAAGGCGGTGTAGAGGGAGACCACGCTTGCACCGGCATCGTTGCTACCGAGGCCGTAAAGCTTTTCGTCTTCGCTCTCTTCGGGGTTGAAGGGATCTTTCGTCCAACCGGAGGCCGGCTTGACGGTGTCGATATGGGAGTTGAGTAGCAGGGTCGGCTTGTTCAGGTCGAAACCCGGGGAGACGATCCAGAGGTTGTTGCCTTTGCGGTGTACCGTATGTCCGGCCGACTGCCAGGTCTGTTGCAGATAATCAGCTACTGCCGCTTCATCCCGGCTAAAGGAAGGGCGGGAAATCATTCCCTTTAATGTATCTATTGCTTCGTAGTAAAGTTCCATCTTATTCCGATAATAATTTGTTGACCGTTTCCCGGTCGCGGGCCAGTTGCTCTTTCAACTCGTCCAGCGAACCGAACTTGATATCTTCGCGTACATAATATATAAACGCAACGGTTATTTCGTTATTGTAAATGTCACCGGAGAAGTCCAGTATATTCACTTCCAGCGTGATGTTGCTGCCGTTGTCGAGCGTGGGACGGTCGCCGATATAAAGCATTCCTTTATATCTTTCCCCTTTCAGATAGACCCAGACGGCATAAACTCCGATGCCGGGGACGATCTTGAACGGTTCGTCCACCTGTATGTTGGCTGTCGGAAATCCCAGTTTACGGCCTACTTTGTAGCCGTTTACGATCGTGCCCCGCAGCTGGTACGGATAGGTGAGTAACTTGTCCGCCTCTTCCACCTGGCACTCTGTCAGCAACTTGCGTATCTCGGAAGAGCTGACAGCCGTCTGTCCGTCGTCATAGGGGGATGCTTTGACAACATCCATGCCGCAAGCCGCCCCATAGGTGACATACTGTTCGAATCCATCTTTCCGGTCGTGGCCGAAACGGTGGTCGTAGCCGATCAACAGGACTTCGACATGCAGCTTCCCGGCCAGTACGGTAGTGATGAACTCCTGTGCCGTAAGGTGCGATAGTTCGACGGTGAAGTCGAGGACAATGCAATAATCGATCCCTGTCGAGGCCAGTTGTTCCAGCTTTTCATCAAAAGAGTTGAGTAACTTCGGCTGATAATCGGCATGCAATACGGCGCGGGGATGTTCCGGGAATGTGATCACTGCTGAAGGCAGATTGCGGGCTTTCGCGGTCTCTTTCAGTTCATTTATCAGGAACCTGTGTCCCAGGTGCACGCCGTCGAAGAAGCCGATGGTGGCAGCCAGTTTCTTTCCTTTCAATAACTCCGTATCTCTGATAACTATCATTTTTCTTTTCTTTCGCTCGTTCAATAGAAAGGCAAAAGTACATAAAGAAGGAAATTAATCGTACATTTGGGCTGTCTATTAACAGATATATCTTAATATTAGTTATGAAAAGAGTCTTTTACCTTCTGGTCAGTCAGCTTTTTGCGGTGTCGCTTCTTCTGGCCGCCCCTATGCAGACAGAGAAACGAACCGTTGTTTTCACCCCTTCCGGTGGTGAGAAGGTGTATCTATTAACCCCCGGCAACAGCCTTACCGAGAATGTCTCGTTTCAGCAGGCGGATTATCCGACACGGAAATTCCTCCGCGTGGTAGGTGGTGTGAAGATGCCGGCACCTTTCCAGAACAGGGGGGAGGAGATGTTCCGCCGCTCCGAATTCTATATCGACGATAACCTCGACTCCGTTCATGTAAAGAAGGATAAATATTCCCTTTATTTCAAGGGAGAAGACAATAACTTCGAACGTCATGCCTATTACCGTGTGTCGGGCGATCTCTTGAAGGCCGGCGAACTGACCGTTACGCTGCCCGTTGTCAAACAGCAGAACCTGTCGGTCTCTCCCGGCGGCGACTTCGGGGTGGCTATCGAACTGTTCTACAAGAAACCGGGGCGTTATAAGGATGATATCTACGACCGTCCCGACTCTCTCCTTTATCTCAGTGTCCCCGAAGGAACATCCAAGTTCCGGAATATCACCGGTAAGTTTATCCTGCCGGAGAATGTGGCCTGTGCTTTCCTGCGTATCGGCGGGACACATTTCAGCGGAGAATGCTGGGTGGAAGCTCCCCGGCTGGTGCAAAATAAAAAACCGGTTTGTTCCATTCCGTTTACGAAGTTTGCCGATAAACCGGACGATTACAATTACTGGATCGGTTGCAACCTCGCCACCCGTAGCTGGCCGCGTTGGAAAGTGGACTACAACGGCG
Source organism: Parabacteroides timonensis (assembly GCF_900128505.1). Classification (NCBI taxonomy): domain Bacteria; kingdom Pseudomonadati; phylum Bacteroidota; class Bacteroidia; order Bacteroidales; family Tannerellaceae; genus Parabacteroides; species Parabacteroides timonensis. The sequence continues at coordinate 3,571,449 of NZ_LT669941.1, read as the reverse complement.
CGACCGTTTTCGAAGGCAATATCTTCGACCGGGCATCCGATGTGGCCGACTTCTATATCCTGCTGCCTGCCTCCGTCAGTGGAAAGGGCGACCTGAAGTTAACCCTGTTGAAAGAAGATAACCGGGCGGCTTATCCTTACGAACTGCGTTCGCTGGAGATTATAGAAGAGAGTGCGCGCGACTATGAAATAGTGTCTGTCCCCGAATATGTCACTGCCGGAAGCGCTTTCGGCGTTCTGCTCGAAACGAATAAACCGGATGTGAAACTCAAGATACAGGCTCCGGCCTCCGTAACTCCTTCATTCCAGGAAGTAGAACTGAAAGAAACAGGTTTGCATGTCGTGGAGTTCTGTGCTGATGGGATTGCCTCTGCAGTGCCGCTGACGTTCGACGACGGTTCCCGCAAGGCGGAAGCCACCATCCGCCAGATCATTCAAAAGGGACGCGATGAGGTGTACCTTTCTTCGGGCGACGAGATCCATATCGATAAGGAATACACTCCGTACGACTATTTCTTTAAATGGTATGTCTCAAACCGTATCGGTAACTGGTATCAATTCCGTCCCTCTTACCAATGGAGCGGCTTCCGCGTAGCCAATCCGGAGATCATCAGTCATTATACCGATTTGTTGAATAAGCTTCAAATGCCGTATGCGTGGCAGGTCGAGGGACGTACCCTGGCCGCGAAGCGCATCAATCCCGACCTTGAAACGTTAGCCTCACCCATGTTCCGGGGCAAGCAGGCGCATGAGAATGACGGTGGTTATTACTACTGGCAGCATTTCCTTTACCAGGGAGTCTTTTCCGATATGGCCGCCCGCAACCGTCCTTATGGCGGTATCTTTGCCAAGCACCGTCCTATCTATACGGATCATGGCGTTTTCATCCATTACGATCCGCAGGGTGTGAAAGATATGGCCGACGGAGCCCGCAAGCTGGTTGAGAACTTCCGCTATTCGAAAGGCGAAAGTACCCGCCATACCGGCCCGTCTTCCCTGTTCCGTTATCTGTATCAGGCGGGGTACAACTGGCTGGGAGCCGAACAGATGTACGGTCCCGAAGAGATCATCCTTTCTTCTCTCCGTGGCGCTTCACGGGCTTACAGCAAGCCGCAGTACGGTTCGTTGCATGCCATGCAATGGGGCTCCGGACCGTTTACCGACCCGAAACATTCCCTCCGCCTTTATATGTCGCTCGCCGTTGCCTACATGCACGGTTCTTCCCATATCAATACCGAGGAGGCCTTGTGGACGGACGAATATGCCAACGACCGTTATTCCAAGTCGGGCAAGGAGCATATGTATGCCCAGCATCGTGTACTCGATTTTATCGAGACACATACCCGCCGGGGCGAACTGAAAAGTAATATTGCCGTTATCCAGGGAAGGAATGATGCCTGGAAGTCGTTCGGACGTGGCAGCCTGTGGTCGCAGAAAGGCGATAAGTGGGCATTCAACAAGGCAACCGAAAGCTTCGACCTCTTGAATGTCTTCTATCCGGATAATACGGTGGATGCCTGCGGTCCCCAAGGTTGGTTCACCGCCACTCCGTACGGTACGGTCGACCTGCTTCCGGTGGAAGCTCCCTTGGACGTAATGAATAAGTACAAAGCGATGGTCTTCCTCGGCTGGAACAGCTTCGACGAGAATGATTTCCTGCGTATCCGCAACTATGTATTCGATGGCGGAACACTCGTCCTGACTGCCGCCCATCTGAACGTGGAGCTTCAACCGGATCAGCCTGTCAGCTTCCCTGCCAATGATGCCGTCATCCGTGAAATGTTGGGAGAGAACTACCGGGCACTGACCGCTAAAACCGAGCTTACCTTCGGAAACGGAAAGATCGTCTATTTCCCCGCTCATACCTATCCGGCAGAAAATACGTTGCGGGCTCAGTACGAAGCCACCCTGCGTGAAATCGCCGAAGCGACAGTCGCCGGTGAACAGAAGGCCGGCTGGATCGAGTCTGCCCCCTCCATCGGTTTCACCGTATGGGACAATAAAGACTGCCGCACGATCTATCTATTGAACACCGACTGGCAGAGTAACGAGTTGCAACATACCGCCAACTTCACCTGCAACGGGAAGAAATTCCCGCTCGATGTAAGGCGCTATCATATCGAAACCGTTCATTGTGCCGACGGCCTGGCTGTATCTCCCGGCAGCAACACGACGGATATCCTGTCGATCGACCGGGAAGGCGACGGCTGGAAAGTAACCATCCAGAATACGGAGCAGGATACGATCCGCTATTTCAATACCGAAACGGGTGCGATCGACTCCATCACTTTCGATGAACCGTCCGTACATAGTTTTATTGTAAAGTAAAGAAACGGAAAAGGGGCACAGGTCATGATTGGCTTGTGCCCTTTTTCTGTTTTACGACTTCGGGTGTCTTCCTGTTGCCTCTTGCCGGGATGTTTTTATCTTTCTGCCGGGGAAAAGATTTCCGGATGCCGTTATATTTTCTCTTAAGTGCCGATGAAATCTTTGTTCGACGGACGTCAGACAGCTGTTCGACCCGGCTCAGACAGCTGTCCCACACTCGTCGGACAGCCGTCCGACCTTTGTCGAACGAAAATTAAATCGGCAGGTAACCGAAAAGAGATGCCGGTGTAATGAGAATATCTGCCTTACTCTCCTGAAATATCAGCCGGGGCTGGTGAGGTTGCCTTCGAAGGTGTACTCTTCCGCCTCTGAACTCTTTTGAACGGGCAATATGCGTTAAAAGCCGGCGAAGTTGCGGAATAATACCTGATATTTTATATGTTTGCAAGATGGAAGTGAAAGATCAGACGACGAATTGTTATCAGCGCATATATCTTGAATATGCTCCGATGTTGCTTCGCTTTGCGGGGAAGTTCGTCTCAGGTTTCTTTGCGGAAGATATCGTGCACGACGTTTTTCTCAAGTTGTGGGACAAACAAGTCTTCCTCCTTCCAGATGCCGATCTGAAACGTATTCTTTACGTTGCTGTCCGCAACGCCTGTATCGATCACCTGCGCCGTTCGAATATGGAACAGGAAATTCTGGATCACCGGGCCGTCCAGCTCAAACTGGAGGAACTGGACTACTTTGAGTCGTCCGACGAACTGTTTATGCGGAAAGACCTATTGGATCTTTTGATGAAGAAAGTGGCGGAGCTGCCCGAAAAGAGTCAGGAGATTTTCCGTCTTTCCTATCTGAAAGGGATGAAAGCGGCCGAAATTGCGGATCAGTTAGGCCTCTCTGTCCGCACAGTCGAGAACCAGCTGTACAGGTCTTTGCTTTATCTCCGTAAACGTTGCTCGCATCTTTTCTTTTATCTTTTTACCTTGATTTGAACCTAGGGCTTTACTTAAATCCTATTCGTATTCACCCTCATTTTCAACCGTTCGTATTTAATTTTAAAAAAAGTTTGTTTTTGTGTGAGTACTTTTTTGCTGCCATTCGTTATAAGTTCATAAAGGACTAAGTCACCGAAGGGTAACGATACAAAGGAGATATCATGGAAAACGAACATACAGAGCTAATTATAGGCTATTTACAAGGTAATCTGTCTAAAGAAGAAACAGATCTTTTTTATGATTGGGTGAACGAGAGTGCTTCCAATAAGGAATTATTCTTTGAGATCAAAGCTATGTATGATGCCGGAACTTCTATGGGAAAGCCTCTAAATGTGGATGAGAGCTGGCTGCATTTACTTAATAAAAAGGAAAATTCACAATCTCGCAGACTCAGACTTTGGTATCAAATCGGTAGCTATGTAGCCGTAGCCTTGATTGCGGTAGCCATCAGTTCTGTATTCTTCTTTTCTTCGAGAGATGCTGATAACGGATTATATTCCAGATATATAGGAGGCGATGGTCTGGAGGCGGATGTAGTCGAGTTGCCTGACGGCACTCAGGTCAGCCTGGGATCAAAAACAACATTCCATTACGATAAAGACTTTGGTAAAAAACAACGTATTGTTTATCTGGAAGGTGAAGCCTACTTTGATGTAGCCAAACAAAAAGACAAACCTTTCATCGTAAAAACAAAGGAACAGGATATCGAAGCCCTCGGAACCAAGTTCAACGTAATGGCTTACCCGCTGGATTCGCTGGTTGTAACGACTTTATTGGAAGGGTCTGTCCGGTTGACGACTTTGGGTATCGACAGGCAGGCGATCTTACAGCCAAACCAGCAGTTTGTTTATAACCGGAATAGAAAAAATATCTCATTGAACCGGGTTGATGCCCAGCAATATACATCCTGGATAACCGGTTATTATTATTTTTCGGAACAGACATTGGAGTCTATTCTCGATCGATTGAGTCATGTGTATGGTGCACAATTCACTATTCAATCGAAAGACTTGAACGAACGTACCTTTACCGGTACATTCTATCGTGGGGAAAGTATAAAGGATATCATGGAAGTTATTAACCTGTCCGTACCTATCAAATACAAGATTGATAAAAGACATGTTACGATTTCGGAATGAGCGATATGGATTAGTTAACCTTTTAAAATGTAATATATGAGTGGATAATGTAAAAAGTAAGAAGTGGAGAAAAATATCTTGCCGGATACTCTCTTCTAAAGGGTGTGATTCAATTAAACTTCCATTGCCGTGGAAAAAGTGTTTAATCTTAAAACTATTAGAGTATGAATAATCAACGTATAGTTGCTTTTGTAAACCCAAAAAGAGCTATAAACATTATGAAGTTAACCGTGCTAATGCTAACTGTTTGTCTGTCTCAAGTTTTTGCCGCAACTTATGCACAGACTGCAAAACTAACAGTTTCTGCAAAGAATGAAACGTTGGAGAATGTACTGAAACAAATAGAAAAGCAATCCGAATACCTGTTTTTCTATAACCTGGAAGAGATCAATAAGAACACGAAGATCTCTATAAATAAAGAAGATGCCAATATTTATGATGTACTGAATCTTATATCCAATAACACAGGACTGAGGTATGCTATAAAAGATCGTCATATTGTATTGTATAAGGCAGAAATTCCTTCTTCTCAACAAACTGGAAAGAGAACAATCTCTGGTATTATAAGGGATGTAAGTGGGCCTGTCATTGGAGTGAATATACTCGAAGAGGGTACCTCCAACGGTACGATTTCTGATTTAAACGGAAAGTTTACTTTGGAGGTTTCAGAAAATGCCGTATTGAAATTTACTTATGTCGGTTATTTGCCTCAGGAGGTCAAGATCGGTAACCAAAAGTCACTGGACATTATGATGAGAGAAGATGCCCAGACGTTGGATGAACTGGTGGTAGTAGGTTATGGTTCGGTAAAGAAAAGTGACCTGACCGGTTCGGTTTCATCTGTAAAAGCAGAAGATATTACTAAAATAGCAACCAGTTCGCCGGTGGCAGCTTTACAAGGACGGGCTGCAGGTGTTTCTGTATCATTAGGTTCAGGTTCGCCCGATGCAACGGCTTCTATCCAGATCCGTGGGGTAGGAACACCGAATGATTCTTCTCCTCTCTATGTGGTGGATGGTTTCCCGATGAGTGATATTAATCATTTAAGCCCTAACGACATTGAGTCGATCGAGATTTTGAAAGATGCTTCGGCCTGTGCTATTTACGGATCACGCGGTGCTAATGGGGTAGTTGTGATTACGACGAAAAAAGGAAAAGCTGGTGATTTGAAGGTTAATTTTAATGCTTATTATGGTATTGAACGTCTAGCATCGAAACCTACGATGCTAAATTCTTCGCAATATGCAGAATTATCCAACCTGGCTTATACGAATGCTGGTGAAGATCCTTTATATTCTAGTACGACTAATATGCCGTATAATACAGATTGGTATGATGCAGTATCTCATTTAGGCCAATTCCAGAATTATAATATAAGTATGACTGGTGGTGGCGAAAAAGTACAGTCTGTTTTTAGTGCTAACTATTACAAGAGAGAGGGTATTGTTAAATCAACTGATTTTGACCGTATATCATTAAACCAGAATAATGTATTTAAAGCAACCAGTTTCCTGAAATTTGAAACTTCACTTTCTGTTGCTATGACCGATCATAAAAGATTGGATCCTACCAGTATTTTTCTTTCTTCTTTGATTGCACCACCTGATATACCAGTTATCGATCCGGAAACAAATTATTATACGGGTATTCGTAAAATGAGACTGGAGAATCCAGCCGGTAGAATTGCCCGAAATAACGGGAAAAATAAACGTTTATATTTTGTAGGTAATTTCAGTGCCGACCTAAATCTGACAAAAGATCTGGTTTTTACTTCCCGCTATGGCGTTAAAGTCAGAAATAATCATGATAGTGATTTTGTCCCTGTTTTTTATGAAACAGCAGATAATTCTACTTTAATGAATACTGTATCGAGAAAGACATCTCGTACAATTGATTGGACTTGGGAAAATATGCTGACTTATCATCACAATTTTAATAATAAGCATGATTTGACTGTGATGGGTGCTATGTCTGCCCGTAATTATACAAATGATGCTTATGAGGTGACTAAGCAAAATGTACCTATTGAAAGTGATGAATTCTGGTATTTTGATTCTGCAACTGAAAATCCATTAGCCAAAGGTGATGGTGCAGAGTTGACTATGTTGTCATATCTGGGACGCGTCAATTATAATTTATTAGATCGCTATCTGATAACTGCAAGTTTTCGTGCTGATGGTTCTTCTCGTTTTATGAAGAACAACAGATGGGGGTACTTCCCTTCTGCCGCTCTCGCCTGGAAATTGTCAGAAGAAAGTTTCTTTAAGAACTGGGAACAAAATGCATTAAGCGGCGTGAAGGTGAGGGCAGGTTACGGTGCAATTGGTAATGAGAATATAACTTCTTACTATCCCTATTTAACCCCGATCTCTCAACAACAATATTATACGTTGGGTCAAAATCAGGACAGAATAAACGGTTCATTGCCATCCGGTATCGGTAATGTGGATGCCAAATGGGAAACTTCAACTCAATTAAACTTTGGGGTTGACTTAAGCCTGCTCAATAACCGGTTGAGTGTGACAGCCGATTATTATATCAGAAAGACTGAAGATATTCTGTTGACACAGCAAATTCCGAACATCTCCGGCTTCAGTAGTATGGTTCGTAATGTTGGTGGTATGCAGAACAAAGGTTTCGAGTTCTCATTAGGCTTTAAAGGAAGTAAGGGGGATTTCTCTTACAGCGTTAATGGAAACTTTGCATTGGTAAGTAATGAGGTCACTAGCTTGGGAACATCCAAGGCTTTGGTTGCTAGCTTCCCTTATGATTATAGTTTGATCGACTTGCAGGGAGCTTTAGGAAATATTATTCGCAGTGAAGTGGGTAAGCCTTACGGACAATTCTATGGTTATGTAACGGATGGTATCTTCCAGAATCAAGCAGAGATCGATGCATATGTAAAAGATGGTAATTTGATCCAGCCGGATGCCAAACCTGGTGACCGTAAGTTTAAGGATTTGAATAATAACGGTAAGATCGACGATGGCGATATGGACTTTATCGGAAATCCGATCCCTGATGTTACTTATGGTCTTTCATTCGATGCAAGTTATAAGAATTTTGATCTGAGCCTTTTATTCCAGGGGGTAGCCGGTAATGAAATTTATAATGCTGCTAAGTATTATTATATGCGGTTTGATGGTAAGCAGAATGTACGCCAGGAATATCTGGACGATTACTGGAGAGGAGAGAATACCTCTAATGTCCAGTCTATACCGACCAAGGACTTGACCCGCAACAGTCGTAACTTCCGTAATTCCGATTATTATGTAGAAAACGGTTCTTATCTGCGTCTGAAGAATATCCAGTTAGGATATACATTCTCACCCAGATTGGCTGAAGGTTTCAAGCCATCTATCCGCTTGTATATCTCGGCACAGAATCTGTTTACAATTTCCGGTTATAGTGGCTTTGATCCTGAGGTGGCAACAGATCTTTCGGTTGACAGAGGGCAATATCCGCAGGCTCAATCTTTTATGATCGGAACAGTTATTAATTTTTAAAGAGGCATGATATTATGAAAACACATCAGATACTTGTAGGTTTATCAATACTACTATTAAGTTCATGTTCGGACTTTCTGGATAAGACTCCTTTAGTTCAGACATCAGTTCAGACCTATTACTCCACGGATGATGAGGCGAATACTTCGATCATCGGTATTTATTCCATTATGCAGAATGAATCCTTCCAGTTGGCACCTTTCTTGATAATTGGAGACGACTGTTCGGATGATTCGGATTTAGGAAATAACAATAGCGAGGCATTCTCCTGGTTGGGCTCTGTAGCCCAATCACTTCAAAAGTTCGATAATCTTCCTACCAACTGGGTAAGCAATGCTTTGTGGGCGCAAGGTTTCAGAGGAATTTCCGCTTCTACTCAGGCAATAGAAAGTATTACGGCTAATGCTGATCATTTATCACCGGCCAAGAAAGACCAGTTCCTAGGTGAAGCTCATTTCCTGAGAGCATTTAACTATTTCTTCATGACACGGCAGTATGGACGGATGCCTATTATCGATCATGTACTTTCTTACGAGGAATATTATATGTCCCGTGCTTCCATTGAAGATACCTGGGAGTTTATAGCGCAGGATCTAAAGAAGGCAATCGAACTTTTACCGAAGAAAAGTGAATATGAGGCTGCCGATTTAGGTCGCGCTACACAAGGGGCTGCCTATGCCATGCTCGGCAAGGTGTATATTTACCAGGGGAAATTCCAGGAAGCTTATGAAGCACTGAAAGAAGTGGTGAATTCGGGCGAGTATGGTTTGGAGCCTAATTATGCGGATGTTTTTACTCTCGAGCATGAGAATGGTATCGAATCGCTTTTCGAGATTCAGCACAGTATTAGCGGTACAGGTTGGGCAGACTCGAATGAAGGTTCGATCCTTTCTTTCTATGAGCATGATGCCGATCCTGACGATCCCGTGAAATGGCATAACGGATGGTCTATGCATTGCCTTACAGAGGATCTGGTGAAGAGTTATGAAGATGGTGATCCCCGTCTGAATGCAACTGTTATTTTCCCCGGAGAATTCTTTGACGGGCGTATTAATTATAACAAAGCCAGTTCTACAGGATATCAACCTAAGAAATGGTATATTCCTTATGCACAGCGCTCACAGGTCGACCAGAGTGATTGTCCTAAGAATATAATCTTCTATCGCTACGCCGATGTATTGTTATATATGGCTGAGGCAGCCAATGAATTAGGAAAGACAACAGAAGCTCTCGATTACCTGGAACAAGTCCGTAGCAGAGCCCGTTTGAATGCTACTGCTGACAATGTGTTACCGAAAATCACGGAAACCGGAAAAGACAAGCTACGTGATCTTATCTGGCATGAACGTCGTGTTGAACTGGCCGGCGAAGGACAACGTTTCTGGGATCTGGCTCGTCAAGGGCGTCTTGGAAGTGTTATGAAGGCTTATTCTCAAAAGTATAATTCCATCAAAGGACAGAACTTTGTGGAAGGAAAAAGCGAATTACTACCTATACCTGAAGATCAAGTAACCCTTTCTAACGGAGCTTTGGAACAAAATCCGGGTTATTGATAATTGTTTATATATTTAAACATCGGGAGAAGAGTAACAACATCTTCTCCCGATCGATTCACTCAACACTAATAACATAAAAATGAAGAAGATTTTATTATCAATATGTCTGGTATTTATGACTTTGGTCGTTTATGCCCAGAACAAAACGTATTTTGTATCTCCCAATGGGAATGATAATGCATCTGGTTTATCTATTCAAACAGCATGGAAAAGTTTAGATAAAGTGAATAATGTAACCTTCCTCCCGGGCGACAAGATTCTGTTTGAATCAGGGGCAGTCTGGAATGGGCAGCTCAAACTGCAGGGTTCCGGAGAGAAAGGAAATCCGATCCTCCTTTCTTGTTATGGCGGAGAGGCTAAACCGATAATCAATATAGGTAAAGCTGAAGGTGCCGGAATCCGCCTCAACAATCAATCCTGGTGGATAATAGAGAATATGGAAGTTACTAGTGGTGCCGCCCCTGAACTAGGAATCGGACGGCAAGGTATCGTAGCACTGGCCCAGGGGGAAAATCAACAGGTAGAACATATAATAATCCGTGATTGCTATATCCATGATATCTGGGGACAGCTTGGCGGTGATACGGAATATACCGGTTATAACAGTTGTGCCATATTAGTACAGATCCAGAATAAAAGGGGAGGTATTAACAACAATCGTATGAATACGACCCTGAACGATGTACTGATTGAAAATAATCGTATCGAACGTTTTGATAAATGTGGTATCATTGTTCGCGGCTGTAAGAACAATCTGAATGTCCGTCATAATTATATGGAAAATCTGGGTGGAGACGGAATTTTTGTAGGTGGATGTTATCGGGGCATGATCGAACATAATGTGGCTAAACGCACTTGTATGCGCTCCGGATATCTTGACCTGAAGGGAGGCGAAATCTGGTGGCCACATACGGCTGCCATTTGGATACAGGATGCGGAAGAGACGATTATGCAGTATAATGCCGTTTATGATACAGGACGTCAGCCGGGGAATGGTGATGGATTTGCTTACGACTTCGACTTTTATTGCAAACGTTGCATTGCCCAGTATAATTACAGTCAGAATAATCATGGCTTTTTATTGCTGATGAATCGTACGTTTGAGAATATTGCCCGTTATAATATAAGTGAAAACGATCAGACGCATCTGGTACAAATGCAGTGTGATATTAGTGATCGTAATATCTTGTACAATAATGTCTTTTATATCGATTACGGCACAGTGGATCTGGATTTCTTCTGCGGTAACGATGGTTCGGTAGATAAGACTAAGTTGGGGGCTGTTTATTACAATAATATCTTTTATGCTTCAGGGCAGAGTTATTTCAGAACAGCCTATTCTACCGGAGAAGTATTGACTCGAACTTTTGATGAATCAGTCAAACCTGCTACAGGTGCTCCTGATAAGCTGTTTTATCATAACTGTTACTACGGTCCCTGGAAAAATGGCCTACCTGATGATCCTGAGAAATTGGTGGCTGATCCTCTTTTTGTCGCTCCCGGTAGCGGTGGTGAAGGATTATGCTCGTTGAGAGGTTACCAGTTACAACTGAATTCCCCTTGTATCAATACTGGTATCTATGTTCCTCTTTCCGGTAAGCATGATTTCTGGGGAAATCCTTTAGAAGATGGACATACTGATTTCGGAGCATACGAGCAGATTGGTTCGGGTATGTTTGGTGATAAGGCGAAAATGGAGGAAATAGACCGGAAGTATAGTGATGACTCTGAGAAAGCTTGGGAAAAGTGGAGTAGTTTATATCTGGAAAAACAGAGGAGATAGGTTATGAAAAAGAATGTATTAGGATTAGTTGTTGGACTATTGGAGCTATTGACTGTGGCCTGTAATCCTCAACCTGAAGGTGTACAATCTTTTGATATGCAAAAGATAGCGGCCCGTTATGCAGACACAGAGACAGGTATGAAGCAGAGTGATATATTTAAGAAGAATGTATTATATGTTTCGCCGGAAGATGGTAATAAGGGTGTCGTGATCTGGGAAAAAGGCGACAAACCGCTTTGGAACCAGGGAAATTATCTGGTGTTTGAATTGTATGGTGAGGCGCAGTATAGTGGCGTTATCAATATCGAGTTTTATAAGGATATGAAGAATTTCGTTGCTGAGAAGATCGTTCTTCAAGGTGGTGAAACGTCCGGTACAGATAAGGATATGCCCTGGATCTCTTGTTTGATGGGCGTGTTGCCGCAACTGAAGACACAGGTCGTTTTCCCTTTGTCTTATCTGGATGCACAACAATTGTTTGTTCCCCGCTCTCCTCGCCAGTTGAAAGGTACGGTCAGTGGTAATCGGTTAGCTCCGGAGGATATTATTAAGGTGGTTCTTCGTTTCGGACCTTATGACGGGAGTAATTATCGGGCTTCTTACGAACTGGCTTCTGTTTCTATTACTGATTCGTTGCCGGATCCTTATCCAGCTATTTCTACTCCGGTTATCGACCGATTAGGACAATGGAAAGATAAAGAGTGGCCGGGTAAACTGAAAGATGAAGAGGATATGATCCGGCAGAATCAGGCGATAGCCAAAGAAATCGAGAATGTCGGTTATCCTTCGGAATGGGGACGGTTCGGCGGTTGGAAAAAGAAACAGTTTAAAGGCACCGGTTTTTTCAGGACTCAGCATGACGGGACTCGTTGGTGGCTGGTCGATCCGGACGGATATGCCTTTTTAAGTGTAGGTATCGACTGTATAGGCCCCAATTCCAGTGGGCCGGTGAATGGAATGGAAGATCTGTTCGAGTGGCTTCCTGAGAACGGGGATGCTACGTATACAGAAGCTGTAAAAGATAGAAGAGGTTTCAAGACAGTTGATTTTTATATTGCCAATATGATCCGTGTGTACGGTCAGGATTGGAGAAGTCAATGGGATAAGCTCACTGAAAATCTGATGAAAAAGATTCGGTTTAATACAGTGGGAAACTGGTCGGATATCGATTTTGCCCGCAAAAGTCGTATCCCTTATGTTTTGCCTTTACGTGATTTTCCCGGTACGGCTGTTTCGCTTTATCGTGACTTTCCGGATGTCTTTTCTGATGAATATCTGCAAAATGCCAAAGCATTCGCCCGTCAATTAGCAGATTATAAAGACGATCCGTATATGGTTGGCTATTTTTTAAGGAACGAACCTCAATGGGCTTTCGGTTATCATAATCTGGCTTATGAAATGTTTGCTACCCGACAGGCTTCACATACTAAAGATGAATTTATTAATTGGCTGGAAAAGAAATATCAGGGAGATATAACGGTTGTAAATAAAAAATGGAATCTGAAACTGAAGGATTTTGTCTCTTTGAAGGATTGTACATTCAAGGAGTATCCTTCGGATGTGGCTAATGATGACTTCTATGAGTTCTCAACAATTATGGTGAAGATGTATGTCGATATTCCATGCGACGAAGTTGTAAAGATTGACAAGAATCATATGAATTTAGGGATGCGTTATGCCTGGTTAAGTTCTGATTTACTTTACAAAGCAGGAGAGCGTTTCGACGTCTTTTCTATAAATGGTTACGGATTGGTTCCGCCTCCCACTGCTGAAATTGCCGAACGAAGTGGAAAGCCCGTAATGATTGGGGAGTTCCATCAGGGAGCTGTTGACAGGGCATTACCTGCTACGGGGATAATCGGTGTCCTGAACCAACAGGAACGTGCTGCAGCATACCGGAATTATATAGAACAAGGCTTTGCACGCCCGGAATTAGTCGGTATGCATTATTTCCAGTGGATCGATCAACCTTATTACGGCCGTTTCGATGGAGAGAATTATAATATAGGTGTTGTTACGACCTGCAATATTCCTTATCCGGAATTGACAGAGGCTATGACAACAACGAATGAACGTATATATGATGTCGCAACAGGAAAAGTGGAGGCTTATAGTGCCGATATACCTAAAACACCGGCTATACATTATTAATTATAACATTAAGTGATCTATGAAGAATATATTTATTATAGGGCTGGCGCTTCTATTATCAGTCCCTCAATTATTCGCTCAGACTGTCAAAGTTACAGAGAAACCATTGGTATTGCCTACTTATGAAATCGGGGCACCGGATGTAAACCCTATCTTTTTTACCGGGCGTGTATATCAGGGAGCTCAGGGACATATTTATCCTTATCCGCTCTACGATATATTAACGGATGAGAAAGTAGACAAAACCTATGATGCCGTTTATCTGGATAATGAGTATGTGAATGTTTGTGTGCTGCCTGAGATCGGAGGACGTATTTTGTCGGCAACCGATAAGACGAATGATTATGAAATATTTTATCGGCAGACAGGTATAAAGCCGGCTTTGATCGGTATGCTCGGAGCTTGGCTATCCGGAGGAGTGGAATGGAATATCCCTCATCATCATCGTCCTTCCAGTTACATGCCTATCGATTGGAAGATAGAAGAGAATAAAGATGGAAGTAAAACGATCTGGGTGGGTGAAATGGAGCTGCGTCATCGTATGAAATGGTCGGTAGGTGTCACTGTCTATCCGAATCGCTCATGGGTGGAAGCCAAAGTGAAGATCATTAATCGTACGCCGTTCATACAGTCTATTCTTTATTGGGCCAATGTTTCTGTACATTGTAATAAGGATTATGAAGTCATTTTCCCGCCGGCTACACAATTCGGTACGGATCATTCCAAAGTCTATTTTACCAAATGGCCTATGGGAGAAGCTGTTCGCGGTAGTGGTAATGAAGTTGAACTTGCCTGGTGGAAGAACTATACCGGTAATTCCCGCTCTATCTTCGCCTGGAACTTCGAAGACAATTTCCTGGCCGGCTACGATCATGGGAAACAGGCAGGTACGGTACATGTGGCTAACCACCATATTGTCAATGGTAAGAAGTTTTTCTTATGGGGTAACAACCCGAGTGGAGAGATGTGGAATAAGATGCTATCTGACAAAGACGGACATTATCTGGAACTGATGGTCGGTGCTTATTCGGATAATCAACCGGATTATAGTTGGGTAGGACCAGGGGAAACACGTGAGTTCGTTCAACGTTGGTATGGTATTCGTGATATAGGTTCTGTGAAGAATGCGAATGACGATGCTGCTGTTAACCTGGAGAAAAAAGCATCCGGAAAAGTTTTTCTTGGGTTTAATGCAACGACTAAATATCCTGATGCAAAAGTTTTGCTACAACAGGACGGTAAAGTGTTGTTTGAGAAGGTGATTTCTATCGATCCGGCAACTCCGTTTACAACAACAGTATCGGTTCCGGCTACAGTGAAAGAAACAAGCCTTCGTGCTGTTTTACTGGATAATAAGGGAAATGAATTGGTTGCTTATCAACCGGTGGAGTTGGAGGAAAAAGAACTTCCTGAAGTTGTTGAAGGGACTAAGCCTGTGAAAGACTATCAGACAGTAGAAGAATTATATTATGCCGGACTTCGTGTGGAGCAATTCCATAATGCCCGTTTAAATGCGATGGATTTCTATAATGAGGCACTGAAACGAGATTCATTCGATTCGCGTGTGAATACGGTTGTGGGTATCCATTATGCCAAAGCAGGTGAATGGGGAATGGCAGAAAAACATTTGAAACGTGCATTACTCCGTCCGGCCAAAGATTATACGGTTGTGAAGGATCCGGAACCGCATTATTACCTCGGATTGATTTATCAGATGCAAGGTCGTTATAAAGAGGCCTCAGACCAGTATTGGAAAGCCACCTGGTATCCGACATTCCAACACCCGGCTTATCTCGCATTGGCACAGTTGTCAGCCCTAAAAGGAAATTTGCCTGAGGCATTGGATCTGGTCGATCAATCGTTGGCAGTCGGAGGAAGAGATACAAAAGCTTTGACCTTGAAAGCTTATTTGTTGAGGAAACTAGGACAAACAGAGGATGCGTTGAAACAAATACAACAGGTTGTAGCTATCGATCCATTGGATTATTGGAGTATGGCAGAGCAAAGTTTTTTGAGTGGGAATGGTGTGAATTTCCTGGATAGGGCTGAGAAACAGCGTGGTGAAGGTATTATTCGGGTGCAGGAACTATTGGAAATGTCCTTGGAGTATGCCCATGCGGGTGCCTATGAGGAAGCTACTCTTTTACTGAATAGAGCCCTGCAAATCGGTGAACCTTACACTTCTTCTCCTTTAGTATATTATTATAATGGTTATTATAACCTGTTATCAGGGAAGAAAGAGATGGCATTGGAGCAATGGAAGAAAGCTTCTTCACTTACTACCGACTGGTGTTTTCCGTTCCGTTTGGAGGAAATAAATATCCTGTCGACCGTTTGTTCAAAATCTCTGGAAGATGCACGCGCTCCTTATTATCTGGGTAATTTGTATTATTTCCTGGGACAGAAAGAGCAAGGGATGGCTTGCTGGGAACAGGCTGTAGCAAAGGATCCGGTTTTCGCCCAAGCCTATCGTAACTTAGGTTTTGGTTATAATCGTTTGAACGAGCTAGGAAAAGCAATAGCCGGTTATGAGAAAGCAATTGAATATAATAATCAGGATCCTCGCATTTTCCAGGAGCTGGATATACTCTATGAGAAAGAAAAGAAACCGGCAACCGAACGTTTAGCGGTATTGGAAAAGAACTTGCCAACAGTTATGAAACATGATGAAGCCGTTATTCGTTTATTGACATTGTATAATGAAACCGGAGCTTATGATAAGGCTATCGATATAATGACTGCCCGTCATTTTCACGTTTGGGAAGGCGGAGGTGAGATACATGATATTTATGTCGATTCTCATTTGTTGAAAGGTATGGATTTACTTAAATCAGGAAATTATAAGGAAGCTGTAAAAGAGTTTGAAACAGCCGATCTGTATCCAGAAAATCTCGAAGTAGGCCGGCCGGAAACCGGCGGGCATAGTGCTAAGGGATATTATTATCTGGGTAAAGCTTATCAGGCTTTAGGAAACAAGAAGAAGGCAAAAGAAAGTTTTGACATTGCTGCAAACAGTCAGGTAAGAAGACGGCGTATGGAGTTGGCTTCAGAGAATACTTTATTCAATGCTCTGGCAATGAATGAGGCCGGCAGACAGGCGGAATCGAAAGAGCTACTTCAAAAGCTTTCTACTGAAATTGAAGAACAGTTAGCCGGACGAGTAACAGTCGATGCTTATTCTAAATTTGGAGAAGACGGTTCACGGGATGAACGGATTGCGAATTTGAATTATCTGAAAGGTTTGTTGGAATGTTATAAGGGCAATGACGCTACAGGAAAAGTATTGCTTCAGAAAGCTGTAGATATGAATCCGAATTTGATTTGGGCTAAACAATTCCTAAATCATACGTTTTAATCGACGGTAATAAGATATATAATTAGTGGCCGGGAGATCTGAATCTCTTGGCCACTTTTATGTTTAGAAAATAAGAAGTTATCCCTATCTTTGCGGGAGAATTAATAAATCTAATAAAACAAACATGAAGCATTCGATGAAAGCCTTTTTGTTGTCCCTGGTTGTAATCTTAGGAATATTACCTTGTAGGGCAGGAAGTAAATATGAATCCAAAATATCTTCTTTGGAAAATGAAAAATGGTGGGGAGGTATGGTGGCACTTGGCTCTCAAATGCCGTTTAAGGAAAATATGCGTCTGTTCGATCTTTCTACTGAGAATTTGAATAATCAGAATGTTCCCCTTTTGATTTCATCAGAGGGACGATACATATGGAGTGATAAACCTTTTTCATTCAAGTTTGAAAACGGAATATTACAGTTGTTTTCCGATTTTGAGAATATAGAACCGGTATTAGCAGGTAATACGTTGAAAGATGCCTATATAGCTGCATCTGCAAAATATTTCCCTCCCTCTGGTCAGTTACCCGACTCTTTATTCTTTTCCATGCCTCAATATAACACATGGATTGAACTGATGTACAATCAGAATCAGGAAGATGTATTGAAATATGCCGACAATATTTTGAAATATAAATTTCCCGTAGGTGTTTTTATGGTTGATGACAACTGGCAGAAATATTATGGTAATTTTGATTTTAAACCCGAACGTTTTCCTGATCCGAAAGGTATGATCGATCAGCTCCATAAAGACGGATTCCGTATTATGTTATGGATCTGCCCGTTTGTTAGCCCGGATAGTCCAGAATTTCGCGAATTGCAGCAAAAAAATTATTTAATCAAGAAAAAAGGAACTAACCAGGCGGCTATTATTCCTTGGTGGAACGGATATAGTGCATGTTATGATCTGAGTAATCCGGCTGCTGCGGAACATTTAAAACAACAGTTACGTACTATGCAGGATAAGTATGGTGTGGATGGTTTCAAATTTGATGCAGGTGATATCGGTCCTTACAGTGATCCTGATCTGGAATTCTATGATAAAGACGCTACTTCAGTCGATATGTGTGAATATTGGGCAAAAATAGGTCTGGATTTCCCATTCAACGAATACCGTGCCGGTTGGAAGATGGGAGGGCAGCCTTTAGTGCAACGCTTGGGGGATAAAGACTATTCCTGGAATGCAGTAGGCTTGTTGATCCCTGATATGATTGCTGCGGGTCTGTTAGGATATGCTTATGCTTGTCCAGATATGATCGGTGGGGGGCAGTTCGGTTCTTTTTTGGGTATTGACCAGACCAAATTGGATCAGGAATTGATTGTTCGTTCCTGCCAGGTGCATACCTTGATGCCTATGATGCAGTTTTCTGTAGCACCTTGGCGCATCCTCGATGAAAAGCATCTGGCTATCTGTCGTGATTATGCTCATTTGCATGAAAAGATGGGGGGGTATATTCTGGATCAAGCACGTTCTTCAGCACAAACAGGCGAACCGATCATTCGTCATATGGAATATGCTTTTCCTCATCAGGGATTTGTAAATTGCAAAGATCAGTTCATGTTGGGAGATAAGTACCTGGTAGCTCCGATCCTGACAAAAGAACATATACGTAAGGTTATGTTGCCCAAAGGAGAGTGGAGAGATGATACCGGCAAAAAATTCCGTGGGCCTAAAACTATAGAGGTGAATGCTCCTCTGGAAAGATTACCCTGGTTTGAGAAGATAAAGTAAAAAAGGAAAGGAGTAGAACGATAAATCTACTCCTTTTTTTGTTATTCAAAAATTTCTTTGAATATTTGTTTTACAGTTGGAATACAATCATTTTCTGGTTTAGATGGATACGGATTTGTCTCTTTTGTCCAAGGTTCTTCCAATACATAAAAATCTATTTCTTCTGGATTCTTCCCATCCATCTTTTGGGTAAGATTGTCGAAATAGGCTTTCCATCGCATGTAGTAGAAATCTTTTAGTATCCCGTTCCATTCCTTGTGGGCATAATCTCTCAGACCTCCTTCGTCAGCGGCCTGACGGTTGCCCCAGGTGGTAATCTGTACACGTGCGTTCCATTCATATAAAGCTTTTTCTTCAGGAGTCTTCCCCAGATTACGAGCCTGCTCAATCCAGTTTCCTACCATAAACTCACGACGTGTTCCTAATAATTCATCCTGCAAAAGAATCAGTTGCAGGAAATGCCGGGAGGCCATTTCAAAGAGTGGCTTATCTCCTGATGTATAAGCGGCCATCACTGCTTTGTACAGCAGACGACCTCTTTCTGTAATGGCTTGGCGAACAATATCAACGAGATCATATTCAAAGTTATTATTCCCTTTATACTGATCGGCTACCGATACCATCAGACGAGCAGCATGGATAACATCCTGGGGATTATAATAATCAGACATTTCCGACCAGCTGGAAGCCTGATAAGCATTTTCCGATGGACGTGCACAAAAGATAGATTCATGTGTTCCCTGCTGAACGGATTGAGAAGGACAGTTATAGATCGAGTTACTGAGTAACGTCCAGGCTTCTTCCACTGTTTTATTATCAGAACCGTAACGGGCACGAACGTAGTTTGCCAGCCATTCCTCTTTATCGAACCGTTGTTCTCTCCAAGGGAGTTCGGTTAATAACTCAAACATGACCGGATTGTTTTCACTACCCTCCATCGTCATACCGACGCCACATAACGTTTTACCGAAAGGGCTTTCTTTTGCCTTATAGAATTCATCGATCACATGCGCCATTTTTCCGTGCAGACCGACATTTCCGCCATAATTCAGCAGCATACAATAGATCCAGTCGTGTTGCCCAAAACCGTTTTTACGGTACCAGGTCGACTCGGCGTCTCCCCATTGCGGGCGGCTTTCTGCAAACAAATCGAGGACGATCATATCTCTAGCCTTCAGATTCTCAATCATCTTTGAACGAGGATTGGCTTGCCATGCCTGGGCTACCCAAACGGCTTTCGGATTTACCTTCTTCATGGCAGACATGATTGCTTTGCCGGCAGCATCCAGATCGACTCCGGCAACGCTACCTCCTTCATGGAACGGGTCCATGCTGTAATAATTGGCTTTGCCAAACAATTTCTCCATCTCTTTGTAATAAAGGGAAGCTATCTCCTGAAAGCGAGGATCGGTAGGCTGAAGGAAAGCCGGACGGCGATAACCGCACCATAAGCCCGGGTCGGAAACATTCAGCCCCATCTTTTCTTTGGCATTGTGAGGGACCATGCCGGAATATCCCGGCAATACAGGTTCGATGCCGTATTCACGCATACGTTTCAGTATCTTCTTTTGCAAAACGGTCTGCTGCTGATACCAACTGTCAGGATTAGGGCCGCCCCAGCCTTCCAGGTTATTCATCAGCCACCAGGCCATAAAACCGGGACCGGAGATAAATTCATTGATCTCCTCCTTGTTATAGCCCAACTTTTTCAAAACGTTATACCAGACACTTTCCACCCCTGTCATGGCTAATGGCAGATTGATTCCATGCAAAGCCATCCAGTCGATCTCTTTCTCCCAGCGATCCCAGTCCCAGAATGCCATTGTATAAGAAAACGTACAGTAGTTCAGGTCATAACGTAGTTTCATTCCTGTTTCATGTCGTTCTTTTTTTGTTACGGCAGGAAGGATTTCCGGAAGCGTAGCCTGCATTCCGTTCCAGGAGAGGTGAATCCCTGCATGATATTTTAGATACCAGTTTATTCCGGTTGCAATACTGACATAATTGTTACCGCGGATAACGACTTTATCTCCTTTCTGATCCAGTTCAAAAAAGTCGGTGGGCGATTTGATCTGTTCGATGATAAATTTACGGGAAGCTCCCTTGTCAATACGCTCTAATAACCCGTCTATCGGGCTTGCTTGCATCACTGCCGAAAAGCATAATAGCAACAGAATATTAATTATTTTCATTTTATCAGATTATTAATGTTGTCAAAATATTTATACCATATTGGTTGTCTTCGGAGACCCACCATTCCACATCGCCATTGGCACAACGAATTGCATAGCGGGCGTTTTTCTTCAAACGATCAGCCCCATCCGGAATCCATAGGCCTAACTGATAATTCCCGGGATCGATGGTTTCCGGTATATGCATATTCGTTTTGATTTTATGGATCAACGGAGTACAAAGCGTATCATCCGGGCTATAAGGTTGCCATTCGTTTACGTTGGCACCTGTTAATTCGGTATGGACAATGTTCCCTTTATTGTCTATCAGTACGAAATAAACAGGATGTTCATTAAACAGTGTGGAAAAACCACGGTTGATCAGTGACAGTTCTATTTCCTTATTGTTTTTATCAGCGGTGGGTGCTATTGTTAAATCCTGTAACTCAATTCGATATCCCAGGTGATCCCGGATATAATCGAAAACATTACGTTCAGCAATCTTTTTATCTTTAGTATTAAAATAACCATTTGAAACAGGCATTTTATTCTCTTTCAGGAAAGCTTCTGTGACAGGTGTCTCTTTCCAGTATTTCATGGAATATTTGTCTTTGGTGTTTTTCTCCTTATAATTATGAATGGCACTCAGGGAGGTATAGTGTTGCAGGGAAAGACGCTTTGCTGTTTGAAGTCCGTCAATTATCCAGCCGGCTTCCGGACTGTCCGGATCTTCATTCATACTCCATGTACCCCAAGGCAATTCTCCATCGACCGGAAGATACGCCGATTCACGCACGATCTGTTCGTATGCCGGTGTTCCTTCCGACATTCCTCCATCCCAAAGATGTTTCTTGATGACAATAAAATCATCGTGAAAAGAAGTACGTTTATAATCATCGGAGGAGGGATCTAGTAGATTCTTATATTCCGGTACGCGGATCTGGATATAACGTCCTTCGGGTGTCATTCGGCAAATATGTTGTAAAATGGTACGTTTGGTATCGTCTGATCTCTCTAGGCCATGGAATGAACTATGCCATTCGCCCCATGCACCTATCATGCCGGCCTGTACGACCTGGATCACATCTTTATTCTTTGCCAGAAATGGTTTGAGTTGTTCTGTGTGACGGATGATATCGTCCAAAGTCGGTCCTGTAGCAGCGCGTCCCATGAATTGAGTTTCGTAGGCAAAACGTAAAACAGCTTTCATCCCGAGTTCACGTAGTTTATCGAAAAAGATATCCATCGTATTAAAATCGTCAGCTGTCAACGCTTTTCCGACTGCTCCTGTCAGATAGAAATAAGTCTGCACCAGGGATATACTATCAGAAGCATATTTCTCAGCTTCTTCTTCCAGATAAGATGTGATATCGGGATATTTATCGGGAGCCCATACATAGTTCTTTTCTGTGACATCCAATGCCACCTCCAGGCGGAAACCACGTTCCGGATTATGTAAACCTTCTGTTCCGGCCGGATCATCGGCATATATACCACGGAATGTGAGGTGTTGTTTTTCCGAGGTACATCCCGTTCCCAAGTTTAACAACATGCTGATGGAAAAAAAGATAATCGCTATATGTTTCATAAGTATTTGCTTTTATTTGGTTGTAATGATCAATGTTGCCTTTTCCCCTTTTAACAGAGTGTCGGATAGACCGGTTATTTTACCGTCGACAATGACAGTCCCGGCTTTTTGAATCCGGCTGAATGCTTCATCACTCAGCGCTTCCCATTCAACAAACTGTTGAGTGACAGTTCCGTCATTATAATGGACATTCACATAAGATGGTGTATATAGGAGTTCACGAGTGATATGCCCGTCGATATTCCGCAATACGGCTTTTCCTTCGGTAACTTCCATACGGGCCGGTTCAATGGAGATTATGCGCAGTTCATTGGCAGAAACGGCCTTATAACCATCCGGTATCTTCTTATACATGCGGATATAATCGATATCGAAACTTTTAGGGTAAGGAATGGACGGATCATAGGTGCCGGTCCAGCCATTTTTCGCTTTCCGGTTATCATAAAAAGAAATGATCTGAATAAGTGGATATGTTATAGCTGCTTTATGCTTCATCACCTGTATGCCGTCGACGTAGACAGCAACCCCTTCCGGCGTCCAGTCAAATCCATATATATGAAATTCTTCTGCCAACTTTTTGTTGGCAAACCAGGGATGCTCTGTATGATACTGGATCGTAGAGTCTTTCCAGCTATGCACTGTTGCCCATATTTTATTTACATCTGTCCCCAGGATCTCAAAAATATCGATCTCGCAGCTTTGGTTGGGATCATCCTCGAAGCCGATCAGCCACCAGGCACAATGTACGCCTCCTCCGTTTTGCATCTTTGCACGCATTTCATAGTAACCATATTGATTGATCTGAGTGGCTTCTGTCTTTATCTCGTGCAGTGCTTTCTTTTTAGGGTCATAATGGTGAAGCCCTGTACGACTGGCACTCATAAATCCGGAGATATACATGCTTTTATCGAATTCATTCTTTGAATTTTTATCAATAATGAGTTTGATAACTCCGTCTTTCATCTCATAAGTAGGTGTACAGATACTCCTGTCTTTGGGCCAGGAGGGTAAATATTCCGGAATCCATTTACTTTTATCAATTTCATTTCCTTCAAATTCATCGTGGAAGATCAGGCGGTATCCTTCTTTTTCCAGTGGATTGGCAGGATAATCTTGCGCCTGTATTACCAGTGTAGCTCCCTGCAGGAGAAAACATGCACACAAAGTACTGAATAAGTGTTTATAGTTCATGATATTTAGTTGTTAATAGAGAGAAAAAAGGCCGCAATTAAAGCGGCCCTTTCTCATAATGCAAATATATATTTAAATCATTAAAAAACGAATTAATATCCAGCGTTTTGTATAATAATTCCTTTGCCTTCATTGATTACTGCTTGTGGCAGCGGGAACAATACAAACTCCGGTTTGGTAGTCGTGGATCCTCTGTCTATCGCGTTCTGGATAAACTTACCGTGGCGGATCAGGTCAGAACGACGTACGCCTTCCCACCATAGTTCATATCCTCTTTCCTGAAGAACTTTATCCAGAAAATCGTCTGCACCTTTCACATCGCCCATGGTATATGCATTCAGTTTGGCACGTACGCGAACCAGGTTCAGTAAATCCAGTGCTTCCTGGTTAACTGCATTATTATTACGGACAATCGCTTCCGACAATAATGTCAATACATCGGCATACCGATAAACGATCCAGTCGATCTGGCTACCATCGCCGGTTGACTCGGGGTCTTCTGCATACTTAACCGGTACGGCTCCCGAATAGGTATTACCGTGCTTGATAATATCGGATTCTTCATTGAACAATACACCATCGTTTCCAACGTATTCACCAACCAGTACGGAGAGGCGATCGTCTTTTTTATCGAATGTGCGATAGAACGGCCAGGGAACTTTGAAACCGTCCCAGCGTTGGATAGAGTTGTTTTTGCAAGGATAGTTGCCCGGCAGGCAATGGTCGTGCCATAATTCCAACTGGGTTCCTCTTTCTTCCGTACAGGCAAAGATGATTTCTTTGTTTTGTTCATTTTCCAGTGTGAAGATAGACTGATACGTATCCATCAAACCGTATCCATAATCTGCTTTCATCAGTTCACGACCGCATTCAACCGCTTTTGCCCAGTTCTTTTCATGCATATAGAATTTCATCAGAACGGTATATGCCAAACCTTTGTCGAAACGTCCGAAAGAAGAGGCGCGGGTAGGAAGACCTTCCAAAGCTGCTTTCAACTCTGTTTCAATAAACGTAGTCATTTCTTCCTGGGTAGCACGTGGTATGATCTCTTCTGCCAGCGGATTATTCAGCTGATCTAATGTAGGGATGGGGATTGGACCGTAAAAATCATATAATAAGAAGGCTAGCCAGCCACGCCCCATGTGTATCTCGGCATTCATGCGTGCCTTTACGTCATCAGCCATTTCCACACCGGAAATACGTTCCAGAGTTAACGTCATAGTCCCCAGGTATTTTGCATAATTGGTGTAGTTGATCGTTGAATATTGATGATTGGGCGTCCAGTTATGGCTGGTCAACGGAATCCATGCATCATTGACCCAGCAGCAAACAGCTATATCCGTCGACATATCACCGATGATCTGTACACCGGTAGCGACGTTAAATATACCGCTATAATTATCACAACGGAAAGGAGCATAAACTCCACCTGTAACCAATGCTTCCGCATCCTTCTCTGTTTTCGGGAAAAATCCGGGATTGATGGCATCATATCTTTCCGGTTCCAGGTCGGTACATGAGCTTAATGCGCAGCAGCACATTAGTGTATATAATAATTTCTTCATGATCTAATATCTTCTTTTGTCGATTAATAAATTAGAATGTAATATCCAAACCAAAGCTATAAGTACGTACATTCGGATACGCCCATTGCAGGCTGGAAGGAGTACTTTCGGAGCTTGAAATATCTGTTTCCGGGTCAAGACCTGTGTACGGAGTGATGACGAACGGATTGTTTACATCGAAATATACGCGTACATTGGACAAGATATGCTTGCTGGTCTTGATCGGTATATTATAACCTAACGTAATGTTACGGCAGCGGATAAACCAGGTCTTTTCGTAATAATAGTCGCCTGTGCCGTATGCACTTTCCGTTTGGAAATAACCGGGCAGCGTACCGTTCGGGTTCGTTGAGCTCCATATATCGCTTACGGAAACCGGCTGATTGTAACCGCGGCGCAAGTCGTTGACGTTATTGCTGATCCAGGTTTTCTTATAACTACCGGCAGATAGTTTATTAAACTGGCCGTAGAAATATACATTCAGGTCGAAATTCTTGTAACGGAATGTGTTGTTGAAGCCGAACAGATAACCAGGGTCGGCTGAGCCATAGATCACTTTGTCGGCATCATCCAATTTACCGTCGGGTTTACCGGTTTTCATCGGAATACCGTGTTCATCGACCTTGATGGAACCATCCTCATTATAAACATATCCGTTGATATCTTTAATTTTTACCTGTCCGGGAAGTGCGCCAGGCATATGATCTATTGTTTCACCCGGTTGTACCAAACCATCTGACAAATAGCCGGCATAAGAACGGATATAACCGTTGTATTCACTATATGCACTGGGTTTCCAGTTCGGATCGCGTTCTTTCCATTTGTCACGATACAACGAGAATGTCAGGTCTGAAGTCCATTCAAAATCTTTGTTACGGATATTAGTCGTGTTCACTGTCAGTTCAAAACCCTGGCTCTGTGTTTTTCCAACATTCGCAATAATTTTGTTAACTTCGTTGTAAGAAAGCAAGGTACGTTCGTTCAACAGGTCTGATATTACTTTATGGAAGTATTCTGCTGTTACATTGATGCGTCCGTTCAGGAAACCCAGATCCAGACCGAGGTTCCATTCGCGTGTGGTCTCCCAGGTAAGTTCATTGTTTCCCATCTGGTCCAGATAAACACCGTTGATAGCGCTACCGCCAAAGAAATTGTTATTACCAACTTTATAGTAGCTGTATGCTTTATCTCCTACATTTGCATTACCAGTTTCACCATAGCTCAAGCGTAATTTACCGTTTGACAGTACTTTTGTGAGTGGCTGTAAAAATTCTTCTTCTGTGAATCTCCATCCGGCAGCAACAGAAGGAAAATATCCCCAACGGTTTCCTTCGGCAAAGTTGGAAGAACCGTCGGCACGCAGTGTTGCAGTCAATAAATAACGGTCTTTAAAAGAATAATTCACGCGTCCGAAGAAGGAGGCCATACGTGACTTGGTCGCACTTGATCCGACAGTCGGACGTTTTGCATTACCGGCTCCCAGGTTGTTATATAAGAAACCGTCTGTAATGAAGTCGTTGCTTTTTCCTGACAGGAATTCATAATCGAACAGCTGATAGGAATGGCCGACCAAGGCATTCAGGTTATGATCACCGAACTGTTTGGTATAATTGGCTGTCAATTCCATCAGATAGTCGGAGTTATCGGCCTGAGCAATATATCCTGATCCGTTTTCTCTGGCTCCATACAGTGTTGTTGTAGGCATGTATTGTTTACGTTTCTGATAGTTGCGGTCGATGCCGAAGTTTGCTTTCAATAATAAGTCCTGAATCGGACGAACTTCAAAGAATACAGTACCCAGTAAACGTTCTTTGGTCGTCTTATCCGTGATATCCAACAGAGATACGGGGTTCGGCAGGAATGAAGCGTCCTGGTTCATTGTATATTCGCCGTTCTCATCACGCACCGATAGCGTTGGGTTGAACTGGGCTGCAGAAACCAAAATACCTGCATTTTCATTCTGTCCGTTACCCAGAGGAATGTTGTCATACTGGTTGCGTGAAACATTCAGGTTTACACCCATCTTCACGTATTTACTAAGCTTCTGGTCCAGGTTCACACGTGCTGAATAACGTTCCATGGTATTATTTTTAATAACACCGTCCTGTTTGAAGTAGTTTCCTGAAACCAGATATTTCGTATTGTCATTACCACCTGTTATCGAGAGGTTATGAGAAGTCTGGAAGCCTAAACGGGAGATTTCATCAAACCAGTTCGTATTATGTGCGGGATTGGCTATCTGTTCTGCTGTGTAGTCGGGAACGAAAGGCGAAGTTACATCTGATTCCGATTTACCTCCGTAGATACCGACACCGTTTGTACGTAGCCACAGTTCTTTTCTGTAATCATTTGTGGCCTGCATGAAGCCCGATGCATCCAACATCTCATAAGACTTGGAAATATCCTGAACAGAAACAGATCCTGAATACTGAACTTTGGCAGCTCCGCTCTTTCCACGTTTTGTAGTGACGATGATTACACCGTTACCAGCACGTGCACCGTAAATAGCAGTAGAACTCGCATCTTTCAGTACTTCGATCGATTCAATATCATTTGGGTTGATTGAAGATAAGATATTATCTTTATTACCGTCCTTGTATTGGTTACCGCTATCCAGTGATCCCGGGTCGCTTACAGGAAAGCCGTCAATAATGATCAGCGGATCATTTCCTGCCTTATCTGATGATGCGGCTCCACGAATACGGAATGTAGACTGGCCACCGGGTTGTGCACTGATCGTACTAACCTGTAAACCTGCTGCTTTTCCTGCCAGTGCATGACTGATCGTTGAAACTGTTCCGACAGGAGCATCATCCATTTTTACGGAAGCGACAGCACCTGTCAGGTCTTTTTTCTTCATAGTACCATAACCTACTACTACTACCTCTTCCAGTGCCTGTGTATCCTCTCTCAGCTGAACGTTCACTACACTCTGGTTCTTAACTGCTATATCCTGCTGGATATATCCGATAAAAGAAACCTGCAAGATGGCATTGGCGGAAACTTCTATTGAGTATTTACCATCTATATCGGTAGTTGTTCCATTTGAAGTACCCTTTTCAATAACGTTCGCCCCGGCAACAGGTCCCATAGCGTCGCTTACAACGCCGGTTACTTTACGGGTTTGTTGTGTCGTTCCGGCAGATACGGGAGAATTTTCGGATGTCAATACAATATGACGGTCTTTGATCGTATACTTCAGACCTGTCTTATTGGTGATCGCTTTCAGTAAATCCTCGATATCTACATTCTTTTTGTCAATAGAGATCTTCTCATTTTTATTGATCTCTTCCAGATTATAGAAAAACAGGAATTTAGACTGTTTTTCTATTTGTTTCAGTACATTTTCTAGTGTTTCTTCTTTAGCAGAAACACTTAGCTTGGCTGTTTGCGCATAAGTTGCGGCGACCATTTGCGATAAGCAAACGGTTAACATTAACACGGTTAATTTCATGATTTTTATAGTTCTTTTCAGATTTACGGAAACAACTATACGTTGATTATTCATACTTTTGAATGTTTTTAAGATTAAACATTATTCCACGGCAATGGAAGTTTAATTGAATCACACATTTTAGAAGAGAGAATCCGGCAAGATTTTCTCTTCTTTTTTTATTTTACCTTTTACTCACTCATACTATCCTCATTTTAAAGATTAACAACTACTTATATTTCTGAAATCGTTACATGGCGTTCATCTATCTTATATTTGATCGGAATAGAAAGGTGGATGATTTCCATAATATCTTTTATACTTTGTCCGCGATAGAATGTTCCGGTGAAAGTACGTCTGTTTAACCTTTCGGAGTTAACAGTAAACTGTACTCCATAGACATGGCTTAACCGGTAAAGAATAGCTTTCAGGCTTTGCTCCGGAAAGTAGTAATACCCAGTAGTCCAGGAAGTATATTGTTCCGCATCTACATTAAATATACTACTGACATGGGTATTCCGGTTATACACCAGTTGCTGGTTGGGTTTAAGTATAACACGCTGCGACCTGTTTTCTGTCGTCAACCGGACTGATCCTTCCAATAAGGTGGTCGTGAGCAGAGAATCCGAAGGGTAAGCAGTCACATTGAACTTAGTTCCTAAAGCTTCAATATCCTGTTCCTTCGTCTTTACGATGAAAGGCTTATCTTTATCTTTCGCAACCTCGAAAAAGGCTTCTCCTTCCAGATAAACAGTTCTCTGTTTATTTCCATAGTCATTTTCATACCGGAATATGGTTTTCGAACCTAAACAGACTTGAGTACCATCCGGTAACTCGACTACATCTGCATCCAGGCCGTCCCCTCCGATATAACGGGTGGCTATTTTAGTCTCATGTTCATTGGAGAGAAAGAAAGCTGAGGTAAGACAGACTGCGACCAGGGACACTGCTGCATAATTACCCAATTGATGCCATTTGTTTTTTATCTGGCGTTGCATTCTCTTCTTTTGTAAAAGACGATCCCAGCTTTTCCGGATCTCCTCTGTCAGTCTGTCGGAATTACTGCAGGCATCATAAATCGCCTTGGTTTCAAAGAATAGCTTTTTATTATCAGCATTCTCATTCACCCAGGTATAGAAATCATTCATACCCTGCGAGTCTAATCCTCCTTGCAGATATTTTATGATTAAATCAGAATGTTCGTTTTTTATATATTCTTTCATCTGACAGATTAAATGACTTAGTCCTTTATGAACTAGGTCAATAAAATGAATCACATTTTAGATTGTGCCTGAAACTGGAAAAGGATGCGTATCATTTATAGATCAATATATCTCTAAGTCTTATTTCTATACTGCTAAAAGGGATCTAACATTCAAATAAATTTTTATCTTTGCCCGAGTTAATAGAGAGAAAGAGATATGGAAAAGCACACACTGAAGGATATAGATGCTACAGTACTGAGACGCCTGAAGGAAGGAGATGAAACTGCTTTCGAATCTATTTATTGGAAATACAATTCGCATGTATTCAACTTTATCAATTCGCTATTGTACGACAGAGTCATATCCGAAGATATTACTCAGAGTGTTTTTATGAAAATATGGGAGAGACGTGAATCGATAGACCTGGATAAGGGTTTTGATGCGTATCTCTTTACTATAGCCCGTAATATGGTCTATAAGGAAACGGAGAACCGCCTGTTATCAGAGTCGGCATTTTATGCATTGTCTCAGCAGCAAACTAATGAATACTTCCTGATGGAAGAGAAAATCGATGCAGATTCACTCCGTCTCTATATCGATAACCTGATTGAACAATTACCTCTGTCCAGAAAAGAAATATTTAAGTTAAGCCGTAGAGAACACCTGTCGAATAAAGAAATTGCTACCCGTTTGTCGATTTCCGAAAAAACGGTTGAGACTCAACTCTACCGTTCATTACGTTTCTTGAAAGAGAAATTATCCAATGATCATTTATTGGCTATATTACTGGTCGTATTAGCCAATGAATGTTAAATACAAGTTTTTTCTACTCCCCTTGTAAGGGATTGCCCTTCTTTTCGGATATACAACTTAAACAATGACAAAAAACAATATAAATATAGAGTTACTCGATCGCTTTATGCGTGGCGAAACATCTCCGGAAGAAGAGCAGTTGCTTCTGGAATGGTTCCGCAATTCAGCGTCGAGGGACGAAGTTCTGAACTTTTATCAACAGCGATGGATTGAAACCTCTGATGAGGAATTGCCTGCAGAAGTTCAGGGACGGATGTTCCTGCGCATTAAGGAAAGAATGCATGAAATAGAGGAATCACAAAAAGGTCGGGAAACCAGGACGATAAAATCCAAATCGTCTTTTACTCGTTTCTTGCCTTATGCAGCTACTATATTATTATGTATAGGAATTTTCTCTTCTTATTTATATACACTGAAAAAATCGCAGGTTGCCAGTGAATATATCGTATCGGCAGAAAAGGGACAGAGGGCAAGTATCGTACTACCGGATGGAACCAAGGTCTGGCTGAATTCGCATACCGAGCTCCGTTACAAAAGCGATTACGGTATAAAAGAACGTAATGTCTCTTTAAACGGGGAGGCCTATTTTGAGGTGTCGAAAGATAAGGAACATCGTTTTGTTGTAAAAGCCGGTGAGATGGAGGTGGAGGCTTTGGGCACATCATTCAATGTGAAGGCATATAATGAAGATCCCGATTTTGTCGCTACCCTGTTTGAAGGAAGCATAAAGGCCGGAACGGGAGAAGATAATTCGGTTATCCTGACCCCAGATCAGCATGTCAGCCTGAATCGGCAAAGCAGGAGTCTGACTGTCGGCACGTCGGAGAATGTTTCGTATGCCCGCATGTGGCGCAATAACGAACTGGCTTTTGAAAGAGAGAAACTGGATGACATTGCCATCTTGCTGAATCGAATGTACAATGTACAGCTCGAGTTTAAATCAGACAAGATAAGGAACTATCGTTTTTCGGGTGTTATAAAGAATAATAGCTTAGACAATGTAATAGAGATAATAAGCCTTACAGCTCCCATTATTTATGAGTCGCATGGAGACACGATCATATTGGATGCGAAGCCGTAGTGAGAATAAATAAATTGTTAATCTTAAAAATTGAGCGGCCTATGACGTAAGAATAGTCAAAAAAAGGGGACAGGCTCCAAAGGAGAGCTGTCCCACTCACACGATCTTTTACAAATCAGAATCAATCATTCTCCTTATTTATAGAGATAACTTGCCGGTTATCTCCGGAGTTTAATGACTCTTGATTCTGCTTGTAAAGTTACTATTTATAATCTTTTATACGATTAAAAAACATCTAAAAATGAGTAACATCAAGCAAATAATTTTACGGGCAGCTTTATGCAGTCTTATGCTTGCCTCTTCAGGCATGACAATTGCTGCCCAGATTTCAATCGCTGCAAAGAATAAGCCTTTACGTGAAGTTATTAAAGATATCGAAAAGAGCAGCGATTATCGTTTCTTCTATAATGAAGACCTGACCGGTTTAAACACAGTTGTATCTGTTGAAGCAACCAATGGAGATATTAAGAAAGTATTGGATAAGATAGTTGCTGAAGCAGGAATAACTTATATTCTGAAAGAGAATAACCAGATTGTTTTATCTGCCCGTTCGGCTCAGACAAAACAACAATCCACACGGATAATCACAGGACGTGTAACCGACCAGAAAGGTGATCCGGTTATTGGAGCCAATGTATCAGTGAAAGGAACAACAAACGGTACAATTACCGATATGGATGGTGATTTCTCATTGGAGATATCCGGAAGTCCGGTTGTTCTGGTATCCTATATCGGATATAAGAACCGAGAAATAGCAGTCGGTAAAGAGAAAACCCTATCTGTTCAATTATTGGAAGATACCCAATTGCTGGATGAAGTAGTGGTTACAGCTTTGGGTATCTCAAAGAGCGAACGTGCATTGAACTATTCTGCCGCCCAGTTATCTGCATCGGAGATAAGCGAAGTGCATTCAGGAAACTTACTGACAAGTTTGGGAGGTAAGATCGCCGGATTGGATATTACCGGAAATAAACGTAGCGGTTCAACTAAGATAGTATTAAGAGGAATTGGTGAAATAGCATCAGGGTCTACAAACAAACCTTTGTATGTTATTGACGGTGTACCTGTCGATAACTCGAACAATACCGATGTGAGCCCATTTGGTGGGACAGACTATGGCGATGGCCTGAGTGGAATGAATATGGATGATATTGAATCCATCAGCGTACTGAAAGGTCCGTCGGCTGCCGCTCTTTATGGCTCGAAAGCTTCCCGTGGAGCTCTCCTTATTACTACAAAGAAAGGGGTGGCCGATCAGGGAATCGGTATCGAGTTCAACACAAATACATCCATGTTGATGCCTTATGCCGGATTGGCTCAGTATCAGCAGGTGTATGGTAGCGGACAAGGAGGAAACTATCCGAAGACACTGGCTGATGCTATGGCTGTTTCTGAAGATGCTTATGGTGCGAAGCTCGATCCTAATACGACATCTGTCTTTATCGATGGCTCGGAACATAAATATGTTTCCCGTTATAAACCGATGGATTTTTATAATAATGGTTTTAATACAGCCAATACGCTCTCTATCATCGGTGGAACAAAGAAAGCTACTTTCCGTTTTGCTTATGGAAACGAGTACTACAAGGATATTACGCCGGCTTTTAATTATATGAAACATAACCTGACCATGCGTATGAATGGTGATCTGACCTCACGCCTGAGTTATGATTTTAAGATCAATTTTAATGTAACCAATGCCCATCAACGCCCGGAGAGCGGACACGGACAATTCAACCCGACAACGGTATTACCCATTATGGGGGCCGATACGGATCTGAAGAAACTGGAAGCTATGGGACGTGATATCACTACCGGTGGTCTGATGAATAACTGGGACGGTGCCCTGAACCCTTATTATATACTGTATCAATATAAGAATAACGACCAGAGCTATAATGGTAACGGACTGGCTTCTGTCAGTTATAAGATACTGAATAACCTGAAAGTCACTTATCGTCAGGGGTTAGAAATGACCGATTTTAATACCGATCAGACTATTCCGCAGAGATCAGGTTTCTGGGCTTCCATGGCCGGACGTTCCGATTATATGACAAAGGGTGGAATGAGTAAATATAATAGCAAAAACCTGCTGGTAAACAGTGATTTGTATGCAGAATATCATGGAGAGTTTGGTAAGTTCGGGCTGGATGCGATGATGGGAGGAAACTACTGGTCACAGAAAACTCGCAGCACCAGTGTGGAAGCCGCCGACTTCATTGCAGAAGGTCTATATACTCCGAGCAATGCCAAAAATCAGAAGGCTTCTTTTTATATGATGAACAAACGGATGTGGGGCATGTACGGTTCTTTGGACCTGTCGTATAACCGTTTCCTTTATCTGTCATTTACGGCCAGAAACGACTGGAGTTCTACTCTGCCCAAGCAGAATAACTCTTATTTCTATCCTTCAGTCGGAGGTAGCTTGGTTTTCTCTGAGTTAATGGATCGCCCGGACTGGTTCAGCTTTGGAAAGATCCGTGCTTCATGGGCACAGGTTGGTAGTGATACGAATGCTTATCAGCTCGATATGTATTACGGCTTATTCCCCGGAGGTTTCCCCACTGAATCAGGTTCGACTGTATATCCCGGAAATATCCAGAATACACAGTTGCCACCGCTTGACCTGAAGCCGATGAGAACTAATTCAGCTGAATATGGTCTCGATATCCGTTTCTTTAATGATCGCCTTGGTTTGGATGTTTCCTACTATAATAATACGACAAAAGATCAGATCTTGCAGATACCTATTCCTAATTCATCCGGATTTTCATCCAGCCTGATGAATGCCGGTTCTGTGAATAATCATGGTTTTGAAATTTCATTGAGCGGAAGACCTGTCGAGACAAAAGATTTCACTTGGGATCTGGGCTTTACGTTGTCACGTAACTATAGTAAAGTGAAGAAACTGCATGATGGTTTGAAGAGTATACAAATGTATTTTGTGGAGGCAATGAGTGTAATGGCCATTGAAGGTGAACCTTACGGTGTGATGTACGGCTCAGACTATCTGTATGACGACTCCGGGAATATTCAGCGCGATGCCAATGGATATCCATTGTACGATAAGAGTTATAACTCTTATTTAGGCTCTGCTATTCCAAAAGTGATTATGGGACTTACCAGTCATTTGGAATATAAAGACTTTTATTTGAACCTGACTATCGACAGCCGCCTGGGACATAAGTATTATTCAAAGACTTCCCGTTGGATGTATGAACACGGAACCCATATCAATTCTGTGCCGGGACGCGATGAATATTATGCGAACGGAACTGGTCTCGATCCGTTGAAATTAGGCAAGATACAGAGTGTAACAGCTTCCCAGAACGTATATAACGGTGGTTTTATCCGTATGAAGGAAATTTCACTGGGGTACAAGTTACCGGCAAGTTTTATCTCCAAGCTGATGCTTAAACAGGCCAATGTTTCGTTGGTATTCAGTAATCCGTTCTTCATCTGGAGAGGAAGCGATTTCTGTGATCCGACATTCTCCCTGAACTCGACTGTGGGTATGGAAGGTGTTGAAAATGGCGGTGAACCTGCTGTACGTTCGTTAGGTATAAATCTGAATCTTAAATTTTAATACACTGGTAAACAATGAAACATATAATAAATTATTTGTCGATAGCATTACTGGGACTTACATTGACTAATTGTAATGCCGACTTTGGTGATTTGAATAAAGATCCCAATAAAGTGACAAAGGTAGGAACAGACAACCTTTTCCACAATGTAGTAGGTACGCTGAGTATACCTTCCGGCGAAATGAAATATTTCGCTCCGATGATGCAGTATACAGCAACCACCAATGGTAACTACGACATCGTCGGTAATACTTTTACGGTAGACGGAACCGCAATGGGTGTTTACTCAAGTATATGGAGATCTTATTGTGTAGACTATCTGCGTTACATCAACCTGATGGACGATCAACTGGCAGAGGAAACTGCTTCGGCCTCCAAACAAGCACAGGTCGATATCGTCCGTGTACTTGTCTCAAGCAGATATACCGATACATTCGGTCCCGTTCCTTATGATGAAGGAGGAAAGGCGCTGAATGGAATTTCTTATCCTGTATACAGAACTGAAAAGGATATCTATTTGGGAACGGATAAGTTCAAAGGTCTTCTGCAATTACTGGATGATGGAGTTCAAACATTGCAAAACTCTTCAGATCCGGTTTTCGAAGACGATATCCTGTATGGCGGTAGTCGCGACAAATGGATTAAATTCGGAGCTTCACTTATGCTGCGTATGGCTATCCAGATATCGAATGTAGAACCGGAACTGGCTAAGAAGTATGTGGGTAAAGCCGTTGCTGCCGGGGTTATTTCTTCGATGGATGAAGTGGCAAAAGTCAATCATCAGCCGACAGTGACCGGACAACCCAGTTACCTCGATAATGAATGGGCTACCGATATTCAATATTATATAGGTTCACGTGGTTACTGTTATTCAAGTACCTATATTTCTGCATTTAAGAAATACAGTGCTTCTCAAATCGATCCACGTTTGAAATATATAGCAGCCGTTTACGATGCCGAAGGAAAGTATTACGGCAATTACGAGGACTACGAAGGTATGAAGAACGGATGCGAAATGGATGATGTCGATGATGTTTTGAAAAATATGACATTTGATGAAGATTTCGCTCCTAATATCGGACGTTACGGCTTTGCTTCTTTCAAAAAAGAAACGGTACTCAACCGGAAAGGCGCAACAACGGTAATGGGTGCAGCCGAAGTTTACTTCCTGTTGGCTGAAGCGGTGTTGAAAGGCTATATCTCCGGAACAGCAGATACATATTACCGGGAAGGTATCCGCATGGGTATGCGTTCGTTGACCCTGCTCGGAGCTCCTATCACCGATGAGGAAATTGAAAACTATATCAGTACGGTTCCCGCACTGGGTGAAAATAAAGCAATGAACCTGAGAGGTGCCTTGGATGAAGTGATCACACAAAAATGGCTGGCACTGTTCGGCAATGGTCTTCAAATCTGGAACGACTGGAGACGTACGCATTATCCGAGTGTCATTACCGACAATCCGAACCCCAGCAAGTTAAGCGTTACAAATGGAAAGATGATCGGTCGTCTGCCTTATCCGCAGGATGAAATGGTACGTAATGAAGCCAACTATCTGAATGGAACGGCTGAGTTATCCAATAAGACAAACGATTATATGAATGATGTATGGTGGGCTTTGTCTTATTATAAATAATAACTAGTATATGAAAAAAGTAGTATCAATAAGCAGTAGCCTCTGGCTACTGCTTTTACTCTTTGCAGCACAAATGCATGCTGCTACTCAGGATGTGTATTCTCCTGATAAGAAGTTGAAAGTATCGGTCAATACTACCGGACAGATCGCTTATTCTGTTTATGCCGGCGACGACCTTCTGTTGAAAGACTGTTCCCTCCGGTTGGATTTGGGTGATGAGGTACTGGGTACTTCAGCCGTGTTGAAAACTGTCAAGCGAGGGACTATTCATGAAACGATAAAACCTGAGATCTCCTTTAAGAATGCAGTGGTGGAGAACAATTGCAATATCCTGTTACTTAACTTCAAAGGAGATTTTTCTGTCGAATTCAGAGTGTTCGACGATGGTGTTGCCTATCGTTTTATAACAGCCAGAAAAGGACAGATAGATATTTATGATGAAACTTGCGGTATCAATTTCGGTAGCGATTATCTGGCCCATATCTCGCAACCCAATAGTTTTAAAACATCGTATGAATATCCTTATACCCATATCCATACAACAGACTATAAGGCAAATGATAAGATGACCTATTTGCCTATCCTGCTGGAAAATGAGCAAGGATATAAGATATTGATTTCGGAAGCCGATCTGTCCGACTATCCCTGTATGTTTTTCAAAAGTACAGGAAGAAATGGCCTGACTTCTGTATTCCCGAATTGCCCTTTGGAGTTTGGTGAAGATGGCGACCGCAGTCTGAAAATTGTAAAAGAAGCCGATTATATTGCACGTACTTCCGGTAACCGTAGCTTTCCGTGGCGTTTCTTCATGATTACCAAAGACGATCGTCAGCTGATTGGAAACGATATGGTCTGTAAGTTATCGTCCCAGAATGTATTGGGTGATGTGAGTTGGGTAAAACCCGGTCATGTTGCCTGGGAATGGTGGCATGATGCAGCATTATACGGAGTGGATTTCAAGTCCGGTTATAATATGGACTCTTATAAGTACTATATTGATTTTGCATCTGCCAATGGCATTCCTTATATGCTGATGGATGAAGGATGGGCCGAGACGACTTATAATCCTTTCATCCCCAATCCTACGATCGATTTGTTCGAACTAATCAGTTATGCCAAAGAACGGAATGTGAAAATAGTCCTTTGGCTTACCTGGCTGGCAGTGGAAAATAACTTCGACCTGTTCCAGAAATTCAACGAATGGGGAATTGCCGGAGTGAAGATCGACTTTATGGATCGCAGCGACCAGTGGATGGTAAACTATTATGAACGTGTGGCTAAAGAAGCAGCCAAGCACCATTTGTTTGTCGATTTTCATGGCTCATTCAAACCGGCAGGGCTGGAACATAAGTATCCGAATGTGATCTCTTACGAAGGTGTACTGGGAATGGAACAGGGAAACCGCTGTATACCAGACAACAGTATCTATCAGCCTTTTATGCGGAATTTTGTCGGTCCGATGGATTATACACCGGGTTCGATGATCAGTGCCCATCCCGAAGATGTACATTATACCCGTACCAATGCCATGAGCGTCGGTACCCGTGCTTATCAGCTGGCTTTGTATGTTGTCTTTGAAAGTGGATTGCAAATGCTGGCTGATAATCCTATTTATTATAACCGGGAGAAGGATTGTTTGGATTTTATGGCTTCTGTTCCGGTTGTCTGGGATGAAACACGTTGCCTGTATGCCAAAGTGGGCGAAGCTGTTGTCGTAGCTCGTCGCAAAGGAGATAAATGGTATATCGGAGGTATTTCCGGAAGTAAAGGAAAAGAGGTCACAATAAACCTCGACTTCCTGCCCGAAGGCAAAGAATATAATATAGACTATTTCCAGGATGGCGTAAATGCAGAGCGTCAGGCGATGGATTATAAAAAGGACAATAAGAAAGTGAATGCTTCTTCGAGTGTAACGATCCGTATGGTTCGTAACGGAGGTTGGGTAGCCACTTTGGAATAAATAAAATAAAAGGGAAGATTCCGGTTGAAAAAGACCGTTGATTTTTATTAACAACCCTTCGGATGTGTTGATCTGAAGGGTTGTTTTGTTTTCAAATCTTATATAAAATAATACTTGTAGAAAGCAGAAGAAAGGTTTGTCGTGTAGATTTCAGAATAATTTCTATACTTTTGCTTTCTATTAACGGCGTTACATGGTGATGTATGGCAGATTTTACCGACGAGAAAACATTATTGCAGGAAATAAAGAACGGAAACGATCAGGCTTTTGAATTTCTTTTCAGAAGCTATTATCCTCGTTTGCGCGGATATGCCTCTCGTTTTGTGAAAGATCAGGAGGCCATACGGGATATTATTCAGGAAAGTTTTTTGAAATTCTGGGAAAAGCGTCAGTTAATAGAAGCCATATCCGTCTCTTCCCTTTTGTTTGCAATGGTTCGGAATGCTTGTCTGAATTACTTAAAACATATTCAAATCGTAGAACAGCATAATGTCGAGTATCTGGCCACTCTTCCCGGGAAAGAAGAATTGTATAGTCTGGATTTTAACCTGACACCCGAATGTACCTTATTATATAAGGAATTACAGGAACAGGTGGACACCGTTGTAAACACATTGCCTCCACGTTGCCGTGAAGTATTTATTATGAGCCGTTTTGATAAAAAGAAAAATCGTGAGATAGCTGAAACTTTAGGTATCTCCACGACCGCTGTTGAAAAGCATATAGCCAAAGCCTTAATGACCTTCTCCAAATATTTTAAAGATAAGTATCCGCTTGATATTTATATTGTTGTTATTGCATGGTTGTTATCCGATTAGAGGGAAACATTAGACTTGTCGCCCCTTCCTCTATCAGCTATCTATAATCTTCCTCCGAGGTTACTGGAGTATCATATATAGATCTCACAACCGGTAAAAGAAAAAGTAGTTCCAATGATAAAAAACACCCTCCCGGGGTTGGGTAAAATAGAAATGAGTTGTTACATCATATAGAAAGCAAAAATTATGGAATTGGAAAAGGAGAATATTCATCAATTAGCTGTGCATTATTTTGAGGGGAACATCACCTTACCGGAAGAGGAAGAACTTTTTCTGTTTGTGAATGCCCGTACGGATAATTATGAAATGTTCCGTCTGTGGGAAAAAGAGTGGATGCAATCAGTTGTACCCGGCCGGGATGTCGTCAGCGAATGGAAACATTTGCAACGACGTGTCCATATACAAGGCGGTATGTCGGAAATGTTGAGGCCCAAACGGTATAGTTTGCGCCAGGCGGTGGCAGTGGCCGCTGTAATCGTAGTTGTATTGTTAGGTGGTTCTTTGGGGATATTTTCTCTTTTCAGTAAGCAAGTAGATCCCGCTTATTTTGCCTTGGTCACTGCTTACGGTGAGAAAAGCAGAGTGATGCTGACCGATGGAACCGTTGTTTGGCTGAATGCCGGATCGACTTTACGCTATGCCGATAATTTTAATGCAAGGAACAGGGTGGTAGAACTGGAAGGAGAAGCCTATTTCGAAGTGGAAAAGCAATCCGATAAAACGCCTTTTCTGGTAAAGACCGGTTGCTATGATGTCGTGGTAAAAGGAACCAAGTTCAATGTAACATCTTATCCGGAAGATCCTTTTTCGTCAACGACTTTATTGGAAGGAGCTGTCGAGGTATTGTATCAAGGTCGGCAAATGGAGGTGAAGCCCGGCGAAATGATTTGTTTCGATAAAGAAACGAAAGACTTTACCAGCCATCATGTACAGGCCTCGCAATACCGGTCGTGGATAGAAGGAAGAGTCGAATATGACGAAATAGCTTTGGGCGAATTGGCTGTCCGCCTGTCAAGAAAGTATGATGTGAAGATACATCTGGATACAACGCTTGATGAAGACGCCACCTTCAGGGTCTCATTGCGGAACGAGGAGACTATTGATCAGTTCCTGAGGGCACTGTCAGATATTATCCCAATACGTTTTGAGCGGCAGGGACAGGACATTTATATTAGAAAACAATAGCGCGTTTGTTTATATATGTATTAAATCTAATAACTAATTATCTATCTTATGATGTACAAAAAACTTGTGGGAAGGTCTTTAATACTGGCCTTGCTACTTTCCGGCTCCTTATCGGTGGACGCTCAGAAAATCACTCAACAGTTCAGGAATGTTCCTTTGAAAACAGTTCTGAAGGAAGTGGAAAAGCAGCTTCAATATTCAGTCATTTATAAAAAGGATGAAGTCAATGAAAACAAACAGATAACCCATAATTTTAAGGATGCGTCTGTAGAAGAAGTTTTGTCGGTTATACTGGATAATGGATTGAGTTACTCTATTCAAGGGAAAATGATCGTCATTTCGCAGAAGACTACGAAAGCATCAGTTTCCCAGCAGAAGAAAAAGGTGGCAGGTGTCGTGAGAGACAAAACCGGTGAACCGGTTATTGGTGCGAATGTGATAGAACGTGGAACAACGAATGGTACAGTGACGGATCTTGATGGGCATTTTACTCTGGAAGTGCCTCAGAATGCTATTTTACAAGTTTCTTATATCGGATATATGGAGCAGAATATCCCGGTAAATAACCGGAATGATATTCCTGTATCTTTATTGGACGATACACAAAATCTGGATGAGATCGTCGTAGTCGGTTACGGAACACAAAAGAAAGTGAACCTGACCGGTGCCGTGAGTAGTGTGAAAGCAGAGGTTCTTGAAAACAGAACGACATCGGATCCGGTCAATATGCTGACAGGTAATGTATCGGGTGTAACGATCGTACAAAATGCCGGACAACCGGGAGCGGACGGTGCTGCCCTGCGTGTCCGTGGTGTTGGAACGTTAGGAAACTCGGAAGCAATGGTTATTGTCGATGGCGTAGAATCGTCGATGAGTAATGTCGATCCGAATGATATTGAAAATATTTCCGTCCTGAAAGATGCGGCTGCAGCATCCATCTATGGAGTACGTGCAGCGAATGGTGTCGTTTTGATTACCACAAAACGAGGAGCTGTAGGCAAGCCGGTTATTTCTTACAACGGGTATGTGGGCTGGCAGCAGGCCACTCGTCTACCGAAATATCTGGATTCTTACAACTATGGTGTTCTGCTGAATGAAGCCTATAAGAATGATGGTCTGGAAGGGTTATATGATGATACGGCGCTGCAAAAGTTAAAAGACGGTTCGGATCCCGATCATTTTGCCAATAGCGATTGGTTGGATGCTTTGTTCAGTGAAAACGGACTGTTCCACAACCATCATCTCAGTGTGAACGGAGGATCTGAGGCAATTAAATACTCTCTTTCTT
This sequence comes from Parabacteroides timonensis, assembly GCF_900128505.1. Classification (NCBI taxonomy): domain Bacteria; kingdom Pseudomonadati; phylum Bacteroidota; class Bacteroidia; order Bacteroidales; family Tannerellaceae; genus Parabacteroides; species Parabacteroides timonensis. The sequence goes on along the minus strand of NZ_LT669941.1, from coordinate 3,529,384 downwards.
TCGGCTATCATAATAAGGAAGGGTTAATGCCGAATACTGATTATAACAAATTCAATGTTCGCTCAAACCTCGATGCAAAGATTAACGACCGATTGAATGTGTCCTTGAATCTTTCCGCTTACCGTAGCCGCATGGCTGCTCCTTCAACCGGGATTACAGATATAATGTATTATGCTTTTCGTGAAACACCAGTTACTCCGATTCAGTTTCAGAATGGGAATTACGGACTGTTTAAGAATGAGCACAACTCTGTAGCTTCTGCTCGGGAAAGTGGTTTGGCGCGTACTTACAACAATAATTTCCAGGGAAGTGCATCTTTTACCTATAAGATTCTCGAAGGATTATCTTTGCGTGGAAATGCCTCTACGACCTTTAATCTGAAAGACGAACATACTTTTTTGCGGAGTATGAAGTTCTATACGGCTGATTCTACAGATCCCATCCGGACAACCCGCAGTTCTGTGGAAAATAAGGATAATAAGATGCTCGAGGTAAACCTGCAGGCTTATCTGGATTATGCGAAGAGTTTCGGTAAACATGACCTGAAAGGTTTATTGGGGTATTCTCAGTTGTATAACCAATATCGTATTCTGGGCGCGTCCCGTAAAGATCTTCCCCTGAATAACAGCCTGGGTGAAATAAATGCAGGTGATGTTACGACGCAGGCAACCGAAGGAAACAAGGTAGAATATGCTTTACGTTCGGCATTTGCCCGTGTGAACTACACCTTCGATAACCGTTATCTGTTGGAAGCGAACCTCAGATACGACGGTACTTCACGTTTCCCGAAATACAACCGTTTCGGAGCATTCCCTTCTTTTTCTGCCGGTTGGCGTATGTCTGAAGAAAGCTTTTTCACAGCTTCCTGGATCGATAACCTGAAGTTCCGTGCATCCTGGGGACAGCTCGGTAATCAGGAGATTGGCGATTATGCATTCTATAATACTTATATGTTCGGTCAGGATTATAACTTTGGAAATATGCTGTATCCGGGTATTTCAATTAATGATAAGATGGCTAACTCCATTATTACCTGGGAAAAGACAGACCAGATAGATGTCGGTGTCGATGCAGATGCCTTCGGTGGAAAGTTGAGCTTTACCGGTGACTTCTTTATCAAGAATACCAGGGATATTTTACTGGAGTTGCCTATTCCTGAGATTGTCGGTGTAAAACCTCCGATGCAGAATGCCGGAAAGGTTCGTAATACAGGTATGGAAATGCAGATAAGCCACAATAATCAGATCAACGATTTTAAATATTATGCGACGTTCAATTTCAGTTATGTGCATAATGAAATTACTGATTTGAGCGGAGGTGATACTCCCGGACGTTCGGTAGGCGATCCTATAAACAATATCTATGGCTATGTTTGTGAAGGCATTTTTAGAGACCAGGCGGATATCGACGCACACCCTACACAAATATGGGGAGCCAAGCCGGGCGATCTTAAGTATAAAGACCTGAACAACGATAATAAGATAGATGAAAACGATCGTCAGTCGTTAGGTACTTATTTCCCTAAAATAAACTTTGGGCTTCGTCTGGGCTTTGAATATAAGAATTTTGATTTTTCTGCATTGATGCAGGGAGCCGGTATGGTAGATGCTATTGTAAAAGCTGAAATCAACAAGGCTTTCTATAACGGTGGCAAAGTAACCGAATATCATCTGGATCGCTGGACAGCGGATAACCTGGATGCCACTTATCCACGTCTGTCGATGAAAGATTCGAAAAAGAACTGGATGACATCTACTTTCTGGATGCAGAATGCCTCTTATCTGAAGATGAGAAATATGCAGATTGGTTATTCATTACCTAAACGGGTGTTGGCTGATTCGGGCATAACTCGCCTGAGAGTGTATTTTAGTGTAGACAATCTGTTCACTATTACTGGTTTTGACGGTGTCGATCCGGAATCTGCTTACAATATGAAAGACTTATCTGTGTCTAGTAGCTATTATCCGCTGACAAGAAATTATTCATTTGGTGTTAACCTTTCATTTTAATAAACTGTAGACGAATTATGAAACTGAAATATTTATTTATCTCACTTATTTTGTTGTCCGGAACCGGTTGTAACGATGGTTTTTTAGACAAGATCCCAACAGACCAGCTTTCAGACGAATCTTTCTGGATGGTGAAAGAAGATGCTGTGAAGTATTCCGCAGCAACTTATCGTTACCTGGTTCAATCGGGTAATCATATGGTTATGCTCGATTGTTATACAGACAACGCCGTGCCCGTTCATATTCATGCGGAACAGGGTGATATATCGTCTTGTACCGCCACAGCTTCGAATCCTCACTTCAAGCAGGTGTGGCAAGATGCCTATCGGGGAATCCGCCGCTGTAATATTTTCCTGGATAATATAGCCAAGGTCGATATGAAAGAGGGGGAGAAAGCGGTCCTTATCGGAGAAATAGAATTTTTACGGGCTTATTTTCATGCAACTTTGTTGAAGTTCTACGGAGGTGTTCCCATTCTCACACATGCTCTGGAGTTGAACGAAACAATACCTTCACGTAATACGGAAGAAGAAGTTTATAAGTTCATTGTAGAGGAGTGTGATAAGGCTGCGCAAAAATTACCGTTAACCCGCTCCGATAATACGGAACTGGGGCGTGCTAATAAAGGGGCTGCCTTGGCTTTGAAAGCCCATATCAGTTACCTGATGAAGAAATATGATATGGCAGCTAGTGCAGCAAAGGAAGTAATGGACCTGGGGGTTTACAGTCTGTATGGTAATTATGGAGATCTGTTCTCTGCTGAACATGAAAATAACAGCGAAGTGATATTCGATCATCAGTACATGGAGAATGCACTGGATTATGATTACACAGGCAGCTGGATCGACCAATTCTTCTCCCCGTTGATGATGGGCGGTTGGGAGGCCTTGTCGCCGACGCTGGATCTTATCGACTCTTATGAATGTATGGATGGAAAATCCATACAGGATTCGAAGTTGTATAACCCGGATAAACCTTTTGAGAATCGTGATCCTCGCCTGGCTTATTCTATCTTGTGGCATGGCTGTGAATTCGGAGGACAGATATACAGCACGGAAGGAGCAATGGGGAATGGAAATGCCACCCGTACCGGCTATACCATGCGTAAATATATTAATCCAAAGAATGTAGGAAACGAATATCCCGGCTGGACTAATTATATCCTGTTCCGCTATGCTGAGATATTACTGATCTACGCAGAAGCCCAGAATGAGCTAAATGGACCGGATGCTTCCGTATATGATGCTGTGAACAACATCCGTCAGCGTCCAAGTGTAGAACTACCTCCTTTACCGGCTAGTCTGACGAAGGATCAAATGCGTGATGCTATTCGACGTGAGCGCCGTGTGGAATTTACCTTTGAAGGGATCCATTTGTTTGAAACCCGTAGTTGGAAGACAACCGAAGCTTGTGTGAATAAACCAGCTTACGGTATGACTTTCGACGGGAAAAAAGTATTGGTGGAACAACGCAAGTTCGATCCGAACAAGAATTACTTATGGGCAATTCCTTTAACTGAAATCGATTTGGCCAAAGGTTCATTGGTACAGAATCCAGGATATTGATTACTCATAGATAATAAAAGTCCCTGGTAAAAGTAAAATTGCCAGGGTTTTTTTGCGTTTTACCATTCCAAGCCGGTAAATGTCGGAAACAGTCAAAATAACCACGAATATTGAAAACTCCTGCTGTTTTGTATTCAATATCTTTCTGAGACTTAATCTAATATGCATGAAAAGTTTGTCGGTGATGATTACGAAAAAGATATGCAAAGAATGGCTGCCGATCCTACGACACAGGAATGGTGGAAACTGACCGATCCTTGTCAGCAAGCCATCGAGAACCGTGCTTCCGGAGAATGGTGGGCAGCCATGGAAGAAGTTTTCCATACGGACTGAATATCGTGTCTCTTTTGAAATGAACAAGCTTTAAATATTATTGAACATGAATGACACACCTTTATCTATTCCTGTGGCTCTATCTTTCCATTGATGCCCCATATGATCGAGTCAGGCGAAGTATTCAACCCGGTACAAACTAATGCAGTGGAGAATTTAACACGGGAAAAAGAGTAGTCGTAGAAAGAATACCTAACTATCCGGAAATTTCCGTACTTTTGTCTTCTAATTTAAAGAACAGACAAAAGCAATGAAATATCTGATAAAAAGCCCGGAGGGAGCTATCCGGGCTTCCGTACAACTTCCTGCTTCCAAGAGCATCAGTAACCGTGCATTGATATTGAATGCCCTAAGTTATAGTCCGTATGATATACAGAACCTTTCCGATTGTGATGACACTGAGGTGATGATCCGGGCGTTGAACTCCAATAGTAGTGACTTCGATATAAAAGCAGCCGGAACAGCGATGCGCTTCCTGACTGCTTTCCTTTCCAAGATCATCGGTGAATGGACGATCACCGGAACGGAACGGATGAAGAACCGCCCTATTAAATTGCTGGTCGATGCACTGAATTCTTTAGGTGCCCGTATCGAATATATCGAAAAAGAAGGCTATCCTCCTTTACGTATTTTCGGAAGTGCTTTGCAGGGTGGCGAGATTTCATTGAATGGAGGTATCAGTTCGCAATATATATCTGCTTTATTGATGATCGCTCCGCTGATGGAGAATGGCCTGACGCTAAACCTCGAAGGGAACATTATTTCCCGTCCTTATATCAACCTGACATTGCAGTTGATGGAGCTGTTCGGTGTGAAAGCTACTTGGAACGGACAGACAATCAGGATACTTCCTCAGGAATATAAACCGATCCGTTTTACTGTAGAGTCTGACTGGAGTGCCGCCTCTTACTGGTATTCCATCATGGCTTTGTCGAAAAACGCTGAAATAGAACTACTCGGCCTATTCAGGAACAGTTTGCAAGGTGATGCTGCCGGAGCGAAACTGTTTGCCCAACTGGGAGTCGGCACCACTTTTACCGACCGCGGTGTGCTGTTGAAACGCAATGGGAATGTGGCAAAGAAACTTATCTACAATTTTGTGAACGAGCCGGACCTGGCGCAAACATTTGTTGTTGTCTGTGTGTTATTAAATATCCCCTTCCGCTTCACCGGGCTGCAAACACTGAAGATAAAAGAAACCGACCGTATCGAAGCATTGAAAACGGAACTTCGTAAACTCGGCTATCTATTGACCGACAGTAACGACAGCATACTGGAATGGAACGGAGAAAGATGCGAGCCGGAATCGGATCCGGTAATTGCCACTTACGAAGATCATCGTATGGCGATGGCTTTTGCCCCGGCTGCTTTGGTTTTGGCACAGGGTATAAAGATTGCCGATCCCGGGGTGGTAACAAAGAGTTATCCTGCTTACTGGGATGATCTCAGGGAAATTGGTTATACTGTAGAGGAGGTTTAATATGTGGTATATCATCATAGGTGTAATCGTGCTGGGCGTTCTTGCTGCCGTTGCCGGTTATTTCAGAAATAAGAAACTGCAGAAGATGCTGGAACGCGGGGAGATCAGCGAGATCCCCGAAGCCCGCGAAATACCTGAAGAGTGTTGCGGGCAGCATGAAACCTGCGAACGCGATAGCTTGCTTGCTGCCGTAAGTAAAAAAATAGAATATTACGACGATGAGGAACTGGATCGTTTCCGGGGATTGGAAGGTGACGAATACGATGAAGAAGCCGTCAACGAATTCCGTGAAGTGCTCTATACCTTGCAGGATATCGAGGTGGCCGGATGGCTTCGCAGTCTCCAGCTTCGTGCTGTGAACCTGCCGGATGCCCTGAAGGATGAAGCATTCCTGATCGTTGGTGAGCGAAGAATACATTAACAGAATGGATTTACTACAATATACTTTTTTTCAACATGCCCTGATCGGTAGCCTGTTAACTGCCATCACCTGCGGTATTGTCGGTACCTATGTGGTTGCACGTCGGCTGGTTTTTATCAGCGGTGGAATAACACATGCTTCTTTCGGAGGCCTGGGACTCGGTTTCTATCTGGGGATGAACCCGATCCTGATGGCGATGGTCTTTTCTGTCCTTTCCGCTTTCGGGGTAGAGTGGGCCAGTAAGACGCAGAATGTCCGTGAAGACTCGGCAATTGCCGGTGTTTGGGCGTTAGGTATGGCTTTGGGGGTGATCTTTATTTTCCTTACGCCCGGCTATTCGCCGAACCTTTCCGCCTACCTGTTCGGTAATATCCTGACGATCTCCATGTCCGATATAATCTGGATAGCCGCCTTTGCAGTCGTATTGATCGCTGTCTTTGCCCTGTATCTACGGGAAATAGTATATGTCGCTTTCGACAGTGATTTTGCCAAGACACAACATATCCATGTAAAGTGGATCGAGTATATGATGATGTTTTTTATTGCCGTCACCATTGTCTTATCTATCCGTCTGGTAGGGATTATGCTGCTGATGAGTCTTTTAACATTACCGCAGATTACTGTCAATCTTTTCACTTCCGACTTTAAAAAGATAATTGTAGGCAGCATCGTTCTGGGGTTCCTGGGATGTGTTACCGGCCTGATCCTTTCTTATTTTCTGAACGTACCTTCCGGTGCCTTTATCATCCTGGTTCTGGTATTGGTCTTTTTACTTGTGAAAGGCGTATTATTCTTAACGAAAAGGCAATAAAAGAGGTTGTTCTTAGTTTATTATATGATAAAGAACTATCATAATACGTGAAGAGAGGTTTTTACTATATAATTTCAATATTCGTAGTACTCTTGCTTTGGTCGTGTAGCACGAAGAAAAACACCAAATCAAGCCGGTTCTATCATGCTTTTACGTCTCGTTATAATATCTATTTTAACGGGAAAACTTCTTTCGATGAATCTTTATTAGGAATGCAGACCGGTTATAAGGAAAGTTATTCCGAAATGATCCACATGTATCCGATCAGTGCACAGCCGAAAGACAAGAAAGAAACCGGAGGACCTTTCGACCGCGCTATAGAGAAGGGAAATAAGGCAATCAAACTTCATTCAATCAAAGCAAAGCCAGCCAAAAAGCCCGGATGGCGAAACGATCCTAAACAACGTGCCTTCCAGGAGCAGGAAGAATATAACCCTTTTTTGAAGAAATGCTGGCTATTGATTGGCCAGGGACAATTCTATAATGCCGATTTCCTGCAAGCCTCTGCTACATTTTCCTATATTGCCCGCCATTATTCGCAGGATGAAGAAATGGTGGCTGAAGCTCGTCTGTGGCAGGCACGCTGCTATTCGGAGATGGAATGGTTTTACGAAGCTGAAGATATTCTGGGTAAACTGAATACTAATGGTATACCTAAGAAGAACCTGAAACAGTATGCTTCCGTATATGCCGATTACCTGGTGAAGAACAAGCAGTTCGAGGATGCAATCCCCTATTTCAAGTCTGCCATCAAATCAGAAAAGAACAAACGTCAGCGTACCCGTATGAAATACCTGCTGGGACAGATCTATGCCGCCCAGGATCAGGACGGGATGGCTTATAAGATGTTCAACGAAGTAGCCCGGGCCAATCCCCCTTATGAACTTGAATTTGCTGCCCGTATCCGCCAGACCGAAGTCTTTACCGGCGGCAACTACCAGAAAGTGGTCAAGATGCTTACACGTATGGCGAAGAGCGATAAGAATAAGGACTATCTGGATCAGGTGTATTATGCTTTGGGTAATATCTATTTGAATCGTGAGGATACTGTAAATGCCATTAAGAACTACGAACTGGGTATCGAAAAGAGTACCCAGAATGGATTGGAGAAAGCGATCTGTCAGATCAAACTGGGGGATATCTATTTCACCATGCGTGATTATGTAAAAGCTCAACCCTGTTTTAGCGGTGCTTTGTCGGGGATACAGAAAGAATATAAAGATTTTAAACGTGTATCGAAGCTTTCGGCCGTGCTCGATGAACTGGTTGTGCATGTGGAAGCTGTCCATTTACAGGATAGTTTGCAGACTCTGGCCAAGATGCCGGAACCGGAACGCCTGGCCGTGATCGATAAGATTATCGAACAGGTAAAGAAAGAAGAAGAGGAAGCTAAAGCCTTGGCTGAGAAAGAAGCCTATCTGGCTGACCAGGCTGCTAAGGGTACGGGAATCGATCGTCCCGGGACAGAGACAGGAGGTATTGTATTGCCGACCACTTCAGGTGGAACTTCGTTCTATTTCTATAATCCTTCAACTGTTTCACAAGGTAAAGCACAGTTCCAGCGTAAGTGGGGACGACGGGCACTGGAAGATAACTGGCGCCGCCGTAAGAAGGAAATGTCTACATTCAATGAAGGCCCTCTGGAAGAAGGTATGGAGGAAACAGACTCTGTTGCCGTTGGAGCAGACGGTCTGCCTCTGCAGGCTGACTCACTGGAAGCTGGTCTGCCGGGAGTAGCGGCAGATGATCCCAAGTCGCGCGAGTATTATCTGCAACAGTTGCCGTTTACTGAAGATGAAGTAGCAGCTTCCAATATAATAATAGAGGACGGTTTATATAATATGGCTATGATCTATAAAGATAAACTGGAAGATTTGCCATTGTCGATAGAAGCTTTTGAGGAACTGGAACGTCGTTTCCCGGATAACTCGCATCGTCTGGAAAGTTATTATCAGGTTTACCTGATGGCTCTTCGTACAGGCAATACCGCATTGGCTGCCGAGTACAAGACCAAGATGACCAACGCCTTCCCGGATGCTGACTATACGATTGCCATAGCCGATCCGAATTACGAATATAATATCCGTATGATGGATTCCGTACAGGACTCTATCTATCAGCAAACTTATAGTAGCTATCTGGCTAGCGACACGAGTGCCGTTCGTAAGAATTACCGGGATGTAACTGCTAAATATCCATTGGCTACCTTGATTCCTAAGTTTATGTTCCTTGACGCACTGACATATGTGCAGGCCGGGGATGCCGAAGGCTTTAAGGCCGCGCTGAAAGCGCTTGTTGAAAAATATCCGACTGCTGATGTTACGGAACTTGCCGGCGAAATGCTGAAAGGTATTCTTCGGGGTCGTACGCTGATACAGGGTAGTGTAACCGGTATGGCCTGGAACCTGCGTTTTGGTTTGGGTGAAGACGGTTCGTTGTCTGCTGCCGACTCAGCACGTACTTTCACTGCCGAACCGAATACTTCATACCGTATGATCTTGATGTATCCGAACGGAAGCGTGGATAAGAACCAGTTACTATTTGCCGTAGCCGCCTACAACTTTGCCAACTTTATGGTGAAAGAGTTCGATCTGACCTTCGAAGAAGCAGGTCCGATGTCAATGCTCAATATCAGCGGATTTAACGGAATCAATGAGATTCTCCAGTATTATAAGATGATATATGGTAAGGATGGTTATGCCCAGGCTTTGGATAAAAATGTGGCTATCCTTCCGATCTCCGACGATAACTACGAAACGCTGATGCGTGGAAAGACACTCGAAGAATATATCAACTTCTTCGAAGAAAACTATGGCGAAGAGGTTCCTGAACTGGCAGCCCGCTGGCAGCATCGTATGGAAGCTGAAGAGGAAAAGGTAGAAGAAGCAGCCGGAGAGGAACAGCAGCCGGAAGAAGAAACTCCGGCCAAGGAGACTAAAGAACCAGTTCGTCGCGAAGAGGTTCCGGCAAAAGCCGAAAGACCGATAGAGCAGCCGGCAGCGAAAGATACAGTCATCCCGGAAGTTACGACGCCTGACAGTCTCGCAACTGTTCCTGTGCCTGTATTGCCGGTCGATACCCTTTCTGTGCAACCGGTTATACCGGAAACGGTAACAACTGTAACACCACAGGATAGTGTTCCTGCCGTTCAGGCCCCGGAAGAGAAAGAACTTACATTGAAGGAGATCGAAGCAATCCGTAAACGTGAAGCTGAAGAGGAAGCAGCCCGTAAGAAGGCGGCCCGCGAAGAGTTTGAAGCACAGCAGAAGGCTGAAAAAGAACTCCAGGAGCAGAAAGCCAAAGAGCGTGCGGACGAACTGAAAAAACAGCAGGAAGAAGAAAAAGCGCTTCTGAAAGCAAAAGCTGATCGTGAAAAACAGCTTGAGCAGGAACGTAAGAATAAGTTGAAACAGGCGGAAGCCGATCGTAAAGCCAAGCTGAAAGCTCGTGAAGAACTGCGTAAGCAGAAGGAGCGCGAGTATAAGGAAAGGCAAAAGCTGAAAGAAAAAGAGCGCAAGCAAAAGGAAAAAGAGTATCAGGAAAAACTCAAAGCCAAAGAAAAAGCCCGCCGTGAAGCGCAAAAGGCTAAAGAGGCGGCTGCACGTGCCAAAAAGAAATAGTCAGGGAGTATTTCAATGAAATTGTAATAAAGCGAAAAGGTGTATCAAAAATAGCCGGAGCTGTATGATACACCTTTTTTTATGCTAAAAACTACCAATTCTTAAAATCCAAAATACTCTTTAGCGTTCCTGTAACTGATATCTTCTACCATCTTGCAGATGAAAGGCAGTTCGGAAACAGGCAGTTCGCCGTTTTCAATTTCTTTACCCAACATATTACAAAGGATGCGGCGGAAGTATTCATGACGCGGATATGACAGGAAACTGCGTGAGTCGGTCAGCATTCCGACGAAACGGCTCAATAGACCCAGGTCGGAAAGCGTATTCATCTGGTCTTCCATGCCATGGATCTGATCCAGGAACCACCAACCTGCACCATATTGCATTTTGCCCGCCAGTGAACCGTCGTTGAAGCTGTAAGCTGTTGTCATCATTACGGCATTGTCTTTCGGATTCAGGTTGTAGAGGATTGTTTTTGCCAGCATGCCATCTTCTTCCAGACGGCTGAGGAAACGAACCATCGGTTCTGCTACTTCCAGGTCGCCGATAGCATCATAACCCGTATCCGGCCCCAGTTTCTTAAACATCCGGGCATTGTTGTTACGTGTCGCACCAATATGGAACTGTTGTGCCCAATTACTGCGTGCATCCATTACAGCCAGTTCGTAAAGCATGGCGGAACGGAACTTATCGATTTCTTCACCGGTCAGTATTTTATTCATACGGGCTTTCATAAAGATAGCCTCTATTTCTGCATTCGTATATGGAGTTGCATAGAAGGTACTCAGACCGTGATCTGATACACAGCAACCCAATGACTCGAAGAAATCGTGACGTTTCTGCAAGGCAGCCAGCAAATCGTTGAAAGACAGGATCGACATATTCGAAGCCGCTTCCAGTTTGGTCAGGTACTCGTTGTAAACGGCTACGTTTTCGATTGCCATCGCTTTGTCCGGGCGCCAGGTTGGAAGCACTTTGGTCTTCAACGGGGTGTTGCGAATCGCTATATGATATTCCAATGAGTCCGACGGATCGTCGGTTGTACAAACAACCTCTACATTCATGCGCTCCATGATTGCTTGGGCACGGAATTCGGGTGTTTGCAGCTTCGCTGTACATTCGTCGTATATTTCGCGGGCAGTTGAAGGGTTCAACACCTTATTGACACCGAATATACGGCTCAGTTCCAGGTGAGTCCAGTGATAAAGCGGATTGCGCATAGCGTGCTGCAAGGTATCGGCCCACTTTTCAAACTTCTCGAACGAAGGTTTGTTGCCGGTGATATATTCTTCGGGAACACCGTTGGCACGCATCGCACGCCATTTGTAATGGTCGCCACCCAGCCAGATCTCGGTCAGATCGGCAAACTGATAATTGTCGGCAATCTGTTGCGGGATCAGGTGACAATGGTAGTCGATGATCGGCATTTTCGCTGCATGTTCGTGGTACAGCTGCCGGGCTGTTTCCGTCTGAAGCAGGAAATCAGAATCAAGAAATGCTTTCATAACTTAACGGTATTTTTTGATGATCTCTAAAGCCCTGATACAAAGGCCTGTTATCGCTTTCCAGTCTTTCGAGGCAATGGCCTCTTTCGGGAAGAGATTAGACCCCATGCCTACACAAGTAACACCGGCTTTGAACCAGGCAGATAGGTTTTCTTCCGTCGGCTCTACGGCTCCGGTAGCCATGATTAATGACCAGGGCATCGGTGCTTTCATATTTTTTACAAAAGAAGGCCCGCCAACATTTCCGGCAGGGAATACCTTACATAAGTCGCAGCCCACTTCCTGTGCAAAACCTACTTCTGAAACAGAACCGCATCCCGGCGTATAAGGAACCAGGCGGCGGTTACATACCTTCGCAATTTCCGGGTTGAACAACGGGCCTACCACGAAATTCGCTCCCAGTTGCAGGAACAAAGCGGCTGTAGCTGGATCGACGATGGAACCGATACCTAGGATCATATCCGGACATTCTTTGGCCGCATATTTTACCAACTCGGCAAAAACCTCGTGAGCGAAATCCCCGCGATTGGTAAATTCAAATGCACGCACACCACCCTCATAACAGGCTTTCAATACCTGTTTGGCTGTTTCTATATCTTTATTATAATAGACAGGTACCATTCCGGTGCTGATCATCGCATCCAATACCTGCATTTTACTAAATCTAGCCATAACTATGTATTCTTTAATATATTAAATGTCAACTGTCAATTTTCAACTATCTTGAAACTCGTCCTGAACCGTCGCCTTCCATCAGTTTCTCCACTTCGTCGACAGTTACCTGGTTGAAGTCACCATAGATCGTATGTTTCAGGCAGGAAGCGGCAACAGCGAAGTCGAGTGCTTTCTGATCGTCGGTCGTATAAGTAAGCAGGCCATAGATCAAACCACCCATAAATGAGTCGCCACCGCCTACACGGTCTACGATATGTGTGATATCGTAACGGCGTGATTGATATAGTTTACCGTCTGCATAGAGAACACCACCCCATGTATTGTGGTTCGCATTGATCGAACCACGCAGTGTAATGATCACTTTCTTTGCACGTGGGAATTTTGCCATCAACTGTGTACAAACCGATTCAAATTCGGCAGCGTTCACTTCACCGGCTGTTTGTGCTACGTCAAATCCTTCTGGTTTGATACCGAATACCTTTTCTGCATCCTCTTCATTTCCCAGGATAACGTCGCATCCGGCAACCAGTGCCGGCATTATTTCGGAAGCTGTCTTTCCATACTTCCACAGGTTCTTGCGGTAGTTAATATCACAGGATACGGGAATACCCAGTTTGTTAGCTGTCTGGATCGCTTCCAGGCAAGCATCGGCAGCACCTTGAGAGATCGCCGGCGTGATACCTGTCCAGTGGAACCAGGAAGCATCTTTCAATACCTCTTCCCAATTGATCATTCCCGGCTGGATTTCAGCAATCGAAGAATGTGCACGATCGTAAACAACTTTGCTGGCACGGGCTACGGCTCCTGTTTCCAGGAAATAGATACCCAGGCGGTCGCCCCCATAAACAATATGTGAAGTTCCTACACCATATTTACGTAAATCCATTACACAGGCCCGTGCAATGTCGTTTTTCGGTAAACGGGTAACAAACTCTGCTGCAATCCCGTAATTTGCCAACGATACGGCAACATTGGCTTCACCACCGCCAAAGGTGGCATTCAATTGATTACTCTGACTAAAACGGAGATAATCTGGTGTGGCCAGTCTGAGCATTATCTCTCCAAAGGTTATTACTTTTTTATCCATGGCATAAACATTTATATTCCAGTGCAAAAGTAGTAGATTATATTTAATATCCTATAATGTGTGTGCGAAAACATTTGCACAAAATGGAATTAAATAGTACATATCTTGATTATATTGTCAATTGGTTCTATTCTAAATTGATCTAAGGTTATTATTTGTAGATATATCTTTTAACAGAATAATGTTATAACGTGATGCTCTTATTACTGTCTTTGTGTAAAGATAATGTTATAACATATTGGATGTATGGAAAGAAATATTGTACAAATAGGAAATAGTATGGGGGTTATACTGCCTTCACACATACTAAAACGGCTGAACCTGGCGGTTAAAGATCAGGTATTTGTCACTTTGGAGGATAATAGTATTATTATTAAACCTGTTCCCCGACGGATTTGGGAAGCGGCTGCAAAGGAAATGCATGCAGCGGGAGATGATGAATTACTTATTCCTGATGTTTTTGAAGATGAAGATATGGAGGAGATAGAATGGAACAAATAGAGCAATATTCAATCTACTGGGTCGATTTTAATCCAACGAAAGGAAGTGAGATAAATAAGATCAGACCTGCTGCGGTTGTTTCACCGAATGAGTTGAATCGACATTTGAATACGGTAATTATTATTCCTTTGACGTCAACAGTAAAATCTTATCCCTGGCGGGTTAAGTGCTCTTTAGATGGTAAAGAAGGAATGTTAGCTACAGAGCAGATATGTACAATAGATAAACAACGTATAGGAAAGTTGATCGGAATCCTGAGTGAGGACGAGATAGATGCTTTAGCGGAAGCGTTGGAAGAATTACTTATTTTATAAGAATAGATCTTTTGGGTGTTTGATAAATCATTATTTTATTTCCGAGGCCCTGCTTTGGGAATATGATCTTTCTCGTTTCGACTGTCCTGTCCTGACATAAGTTTACCCTGGTGTTTTGTCAACTTATTTCAGGACAGGACATCCTTTAGAAGTTTGTTGTTGATAATTGTCGACAGGCTTGTTGACAATTGTGGGAAAGCTTGTCGACAATTATGAACAGGCTTGTCGACAATTATCGACAAGCAAATGCTTAGTGTGATTTTTCTCATTCCTTCAGTACGAAATTCCTTCTTCCTCTGATCCTTTTCTTAATACAAAAATCTCCTTATAGGAATAAGTGCTTGTTTTGCAGCAATCGATACTATCGGATATATTTCGTTTTAAACCAGATTTACCCTGTTATTTTGAATTGATCCAGGTCAGCTTGTGCCAGATGCTTTCCAGAGGCCCTTGTTTATGGCCTTTCAGCCACCATTTACAGAAACTTACCTGCAACAGGAACAGTACGAAGCCGATCAACAGGCTGACTGTGTATCCGCAATAAGGTGCCAGGTATAATCCAAAGGGGAAATAGATAATAGCCCCCATAATGGATTGAGAGATATAGTTTGTCAAACTCATCTTACCGTAAAAGCGTAATCCAGCTGTGAGTTTCTTGAATGATTCTTTCTGATAGAGCAGTACAAAAGAGGCAACCAATACGGCTGTGAAAGCAAATTTCTGCCACATATCGAGGATGACACCTACTGTTTGCTTAATCATTGGAACGTCGATGTTATCATACAGCATTACTTTTAGTTGGTAAAGCGGGCAGAACAGGATGGAAGAAATGATGAGTGCCTTTACCCAGAAGCGAGTGTTGCTGTCGGAAGTAACGAACAGTTGTTTTCTGCCTATCAATAATCCCAGCATAAATAGTCCGGCTGTTTGCAAGAAGCGTCCTGCACCGATTGCCCAGAACAAGCTTGCCTTCTGTCCAAGCGTTACATTGCCCCAGATGAATTTCCAGAAATTACCTTCTTTGGTGTATTCGGCTACTTCGCCATACATATCACCAACACCCAGATTAGGTAAAGTATATTCAGGATTGAATAGGCTGGCGATGTAATGGAACCATTCTACAGGTTGCAGCAAAAGGATGATTGCAGCGATCAGTACAGCCTTGTCGTTCCATTTGCGGACGAGGAATAGGAACAAGCCGACAAAGCAGAAAAGCAGTAATACGTCACCTGCCGGGAAAAAGGCGGCGTTCAATGTGGCAAAACCTGCCAGTAGAAGCAGACGCCAGAGGAAACGGTATCCGAAGTCTTTTCCTTTTCTTAGTTGATTGGTATATTGAATATAAAATGTGAAACCGAATAAGAGCGAAAAGATAGCATAGGCTTTCCCTGCAAAGAGAGAGAAAATAACACTGAATACACCTTCGTCGAGGATATTAAGCCATTCCGGTTGACTGGCTGGATCGGGATATACCGGAAAGATGAAGTGTTCCAGGTTATGAACAAGAATAATTGCCAGTACGGCAAAGCCACGCAGAGCGTCTACCACTTCGATGCGTGGAATTTTTGTAAGGGTTGTTTGTTGCATAGTATCTATACTTTATAAATTATGGTATTAGAATTGAATTACAAAAGTATTGAATTTTTGGAGATAAATTGTTAAGCGCGTGATCGTTTTGGAAAATTTTCTTTAATACTTATTAACTTCTTATTTATTGTGCGTGTACGATATTTTCGTAGATTTGCGATATAATCGTAAATAAATAGGAATCATGGAAAAATTGACAATGCAGGAAGAAGAGGTAATGCGCTGGATATGGCAGATTGGTCCTTGTTTCGTTAAAGATATACTGGCGAAGTATCCGGACCCGAAGCCCCCTTACACCACGCTTGCTTCTATCGTGAAAAATCTGGAACGTAAAAAGTATGTGAAGAACAAACGCTATGGTAATACGTACGAATATACTCCGCTGATACCGGAGAGCGAATATAAACGAACCTTTATGAGCGGTGTTGTTCGTAACTACTTTGAAGACTCATACAAAGAGATGGTTTCCTTCTTCGCCAAAGAGCAGAAGATCTCTACGGATGATTTGAAAGACATCATCGATCTGATAGAAAAAGGAAAAGAATAAACCTTTTAACACCTTATTACCATGACACCGGAATTTGCCTACTTTCTGAAGGTGAATGTAGCCTTTGTACTCTTTTATGCCTTCTACCGTTTGCTCTTTTATAAGGACACGTTCTTTAAGTTGCGCCGTATCTCTCTCCTTGCTTTCTTTGGCTTGGCGCTACTTTACCCCTTGCTTAATATACAGGAATGGGTAAAAGAACAGGAGCCGATGACGGAAGTGATACAGATGTATTCGGCCATCTTGCCGGAAATCACCGTAACACCCGATGTGGTGGTGAAGACCGACTGGAAGAATATCCTGCTTTCGGCAAGTTCCTATTTTTACTGGGGTGTCGTGGCCCTTCTTTTAGTCCGTTTCCTGGTTCAGTTCGGCAGTATCCTGCTACTGGCCTATAACAGCCAGCGGACAGTTATACATGGCGTGCCGGTCTACCGGCTCAGTAAACCCGCCGGACCCTTTTCGTTCTTTCAAATGATATTCATATATCCGGAAAGCCATTCGGATAAAGAGATAGATGAGATACTTACACACGAATGTACACACGTATTCCAATGGCATTCGGTAGATGTGATGATTTGCGAGCTGATTACCGTTATATGCTGGGTGAACCCCTTTGCGTGGCTTCTGAAACGTGAAGTACGCCATAATCTGGAATACCTGGCGGACAATACCGTTATCCAATCCGGATACGACAGCAAGAGCTATCAGTATCACCTGTTAGGCCTTGCCCATCATTATCAGGCTGCAGCAACATTATATAATAGTTTTAACGTATTACATCTAAAAAACAGAATCAGTATGATGAATAAAAAGAGATCCCACGGGATCGGAAGAACAAAATACCTGATATTCATTCCTCTGGCGGCATTCCTGATGCTGCTTAGCAACATCGAGGCGGTTGCCCGTATCACGGGGAAAATTGCATCCGATGCCGTTGCCGAAGTAAAAGAAGCTACCGAGTTCAATATCGCTTCGGGAGACGTCGTAAAAATGAAAGGTCAGGTGATAGACGATTTTAACGGGCCGATAATCGGTGCGAACGTGATTGTAAAAGGAACTAACATCGGGACAATAACGGATCTGGATGGAAAATTCGCTCTGGAGACGACGAAGAACGCAGTTCTTGTATTCTCATTCCCGGGGACTAAGTCAAAAGAAGTGGCAGTGAAAGATGTATTGGGAGATTTGAAGGTACAGTTGTATTCGGATGGAACGGTTTCCAGAACGCAGTCGCAACCTCAGTCAACTACTCCGCAGAGATCATCGAATACACCGCAAATAGTGTCGGATCAGGTGTTTACCGTAGTGGAAGTAATGCCTGAATATCCGGGTGGACAAGGGGAGTTGTTAAAATATCTGGCAAAGAGTGTTAAATATCCGGTGATAGCCCAGGAAAATGGTATCCAGGGACGTGTGACGGCTTCATTCATTGTGGAAAAGGATGGCTCCATCCGTGATATCGAGGTGATCCGGGGTGTCGACCCATCGCTCGATAAAGAAGCAGTCAGGGTACTTTCGGGAATGCCGAACTGGATTCCCGGAAAACAAAGAGGACAAGACGTGGCTGTAAAATATACAGTACCCGTTACCTTCCGCCTGCAAAGAGCGGATGGTACTAGTTCTGTTCCGAATGATGATAATGATAACGAAGGTATCATGGTAGTGGGATATGGTAGCAGTAATTCTGACAATCAGTCAAGCTCCTCCAATCAAGTCTTTACAATGGTAGAAAAGATGCCGAACTTCCCTGGCGGACAGAATGCTCTTATCAGTTTCCTGTCAAAAACGATACAATATCCGAAAGAAGCTCAGGAAAAAGGTATTCAGGGACGGGTGGTTTGTTCGTTTATAGTAGAAAAGGATGGTTCGCTTAGTGATGCTGCTGTTATTCAGGGGCTTGATCCGGAATTAGATAAGGAAGCTTTACGTGTCATCGGTGAAATGCCGAAGTGGACACCGGGTACTCAGCGTGGACAAGCAGTGAGAGTAAAATACACTGTTCCTCTTACTTTCAGATTGCAGTAATCACAAAACATAGTAAAGCTGATGATGCATAAATATACTGTTTTGCTTCTTCTCAGTGTCCTGTCCCTTATGGGGCAGGCACAGAGTTCATCGCTTCAGGAACTGGTGAACAAAAAGCAGTTTGCGAAGGTGATAGCCCGGGCCGATAGTCTTACAGCGGCAGATTCAGCCGACTATGTTACTATGTCAGCTATCGGCCAGGCTTATGAAGGCATGCTCCGGTATAAGGAGGCATACCAATGTTTCCGGCATTGTCTGTCGATGGATACAACCAATGTGGATGCATTGAATGCAGTTGCCCGTGCAGCCATTAATTTTGGAAAAATAACAGAGGCGAAGCGTTGTTTCCGGAAAGTACTGGAATCGGATACGCTGAACTTTTATGCCAATAATCAGTTAGCCCGTCTTTATTATCAGTTAGGAGATTACGGGCAGTCGATGGAATATTACCATACCCTTGCTTCCTTTGAAAGTGATAATCCTTCCATTCTTGCCGGCCTTGCCGATTGTCATATAAAAAAAGGAACCGGTCCGAATACTTTGATTGCTCTTTCCTTGTATGGACGTGCTTTGGAAATAAATCCTGAGAATATCCGTGTGGCTTCTTCCCTGATAAATACCTTGCTTCGGATGGGAGATGGAAAGGGGGCTTTACAGATATGCGATACGGCTCTGTTTTATAACCCGGATAATCGTCAGATACGACAGAGTCAGGGGATGGCTTTGTATATGACGAAGAATTATCTGAAAGCGGATACGGTCTATACCGGTTTACTGGCCGAAGGCGATTCTTCTTTTCTTAACCTCAAATATGCAGGAGCCGCCCGCTATATGTCGGGCCATGCACTGGATGCTGTCGAGCCCTTGGGGTTTGCTTATGAGATTGATTCTACTGATGTGGAAACTGTCCTTCTTTACGGTGCTTCATTAGGTAAGACATACGATCGGCAACGGGCTTATCAGCTATTCGATCAAGCGGAAGAATGTATGAAACCGAAGTCCTTCTTTGTCAATTTATTGACAACTTTCAGGGGGAGTACGTTAGAACGCGACGGTCGTTTCAAAGAAGCGGAAAAATTGTATTATGAGGCCTGGAAGAAAGATCCGACGCAACTGAATTTCCTGTATGAGATCAGTAAGAATTATTGGGGAATAGAAGCTGGCCTGTTTGAGGATGAGGTGAAATTGCAGAAGACACTTTTCAGTAAGTATATCTACCTGACCGAATATATGAATCGGAATGAATCGGCCAAAGGACTTCATAGTTATCGTTTTTTCCTGGAAGACTTGTATCAGGAAGCTTTTTTCCGTAGTGTCAGCGAGTTGACGATGTTGGCTCCCGACGGGAAAAAGAGCAAACTCTCATTGATCGACTTACGTTCTCTGATTAACAGTTTACCCGAACCTCCTGAAATAGAAAAGCAACATCATGAACAGATGCGTGCAGCTATGAAGAGACAGGGACAGAAAGAGATGGCTTCGAAGGATTCTGCCAGCAATGTTAATGCAGAGAGGAAAGTTGACCGATAAATTCTCGAACAAGGGAAAAAGTCTGAATAACCTAAATAAGAATAAATATGGGAAAACGGATTGGAATGGCGGGTATATGGCTACTCACCCTTATTCTTTGCATACCTTGCGAAGGGCAGAAGAAAAAGATGGATGCCGGTACGACAGAGTACCTGAAAAAGGTGTGGGAGAAGTTGGATAAAATTAATTCGGCTACCTATTATGAAGATGTTAAAGCATGGGAACCGGGTGATACCATTCCGATAGTGGCAGAGCGTCTATTCTGTAAAGAATATACTAATCCGAAAGATACTACTATCGGAAGTAGTTTCGTGATACTGAAAGGAACGGACACTACCTGTTTCGAATTTGGCTATAATGGTGAAGTGAATGTAACCACCTATCATGATAAGAAAGGGATCATGATTGATGATTTTACGCATAGGGATTTGCCATTTAGACTCGTATCACCCCCATTTTTTAATTATACCAAAAGTATTGTCAACTATATCCTGGAGACGACCGATAGTATCTCGACCGATTTGAAAGAGTTCGACGATTACCGTTATTTGAAACTGGTTATCCATGAGGACAGGCAGGTTGAGTTTTTCGGAAAGGCTTATTATATTCCCAAGCCTCCATTCGATTTTGGAGATCCTACTTCTGGCTATGAACTATGGATCGGTAAATCAAATGACTTACCTTATAAATATCGGCGGGAAATGTCGCATAGTATTTCTTCTTCAGACTGTGTGGATGCGGAACTAAACAAGATCTCAATTTCTGATTTCGACCTGTTCGGCTATTTCCCGAAAGGCTATGAGATCAGGCGATATGGGGAAGTGAGGGATACGACGCGAAAGTCGGATCTCGTTGGTAAGAAAGCGCCGGATTGGGTATTGAAAGATGCTGATGAGAAGACTGTTTCGTTGTCTGATTTTGATAAGAGCAAAGTACTGGTTGTTCAGTTGACGGGAATCGGTTGTGGTCCGTGTATGGCATCCATTCCTTTTCTGAATAAGTTGAAAAAAGATTATAATACGGAAGATGTCGAAGTGGTTGCTATAGAAACATGGGTGCGGAAAGGACATGCACTTCAGAATTATGTCGGCAAGCATAAAATAGGGTATACTTTTTTAGCTGCCGACGATGATGTTGTCGCGGCTTTTCAAACCGGAGGGGCAGTCCCTTTCTTTTTCATCCTCGATGGTCAGCGGATAATCAGAAAAGTCATACAGGGGTATAGTGCGGATACAACGGATGAGGAGATTATTGGCATTATCAATGAATTAGTATCGAAATAAACAGGATAATTAATCAGATACGGTTATGAATAAGATCTATATATCTTTTATATTTTCTGCTAGTTTGCTCCTGACAGCTTGTGGAGGAAAGAAATCTGGTGAACAAGCTCTTTCGGAAACAGTATTTGATCTGGAATATCCGGTAACGATTTCTTTTGCGAAAGGTATTGAGACGGAGCAGGAAGTCCTGTTGAGTGAAATTGCCAAAGAGGTAAAGATTGTTCCGTTGGAAACAAAACCCGAGTGTTTGGTGGCAAAAGTATCTCAAGGAATGATACAGATGGTGGATCATAATTTGTTTATTCCATGCAGCGAAGGACTATTGCAATTTACAGATGACGGTAAGTTTGTCCGCTCAGTAGTCAAACGGGGACAAGGGCCAGGAGAATATAGCATAATTCGGTTTATTGCTACTAACGACAGGCTGAAACAGATTTATATAATGGATAATGGAAGGATTCTTACCTATACAGTAGACGGAGACTATGCAGGGGAGTCTAAAATACCTTTCTGCTGGCAGTTCACTTTGTTAGGAGATAGTACGTATGTCGGCTATTTCTATAATAATACGGGGCAGAAGAAAGACCGGCTTGTCCTGGTTAACCGGCAGGGAGAGACATTGAAAGCTTTCCCTCAATATGATCAGTTTACGATTGCTAATGGATTGAATTATTATTTGTGGGGACGCTACGACCGCTATGTATACTCTTTTAAAGGAGAAGCCTGTTGTAAAGAATACTATAATGATACGGTCTTTACGGTTACTTCAGAGCAACTTCTGCCTCGTTACATTCTCGATTTAGGAAAGTATAAGATACCGAAAGAAAGACGTTTTGAGCTTTTGGAGGGAAACTGGCAAGCCTATTCTGAACCCGCACAAGCCTATCTGCGACCGGATTTCCACGAAACTTCCAAATGGGTGTTTCTTCCCTATACCTCCTGGGACGTTACTAACAAAGACGAGTTACCTCGTTTGGCTCTGTATGATAAGAAGAAAAGAACTTGCTATAAGGTGAAAAACAATCGTATCAAGAATGATATGCAAGGTAGTTTGCCTTTTTATCCGGAAACGCGTATTGCAGATGATATATTACTTTATTATCTGGAAGCATCCGAAGTGCTGGAACTGGCAGAAGAAGATCCTTCTGTTATGGAATATGAGCAATTAAAGAATTTGAAAGAGGATGATAACCCAGTCTTGATGATTGTTTATTTAAAATGAATAGGAATCGTTTAGTAATCATTTAAATATATACGGGATGGATCGATTTAAAATTTTATCAATAGTAATCATTATCTCTTTCCTGTTTTCCTGCGGAGGAAAGAAGACGGAGAAATCGGCAGAAGAAATAGAGGTCGTGCCGGCAGTTCCAGTATACCCGATGACTGTTCCGTTTGAAACCGGTATAGAGACAGAGCGCGAAGTGTTACTGAGTGAAATTGCTGATTCTGTAAAATATATACCGCTAGAGACGAATGATAAATGCTTGATCAGGGCTTTAAAAGACGCGAACATATTGAAGACTGATAAGTATTTCTTTCTGCCGTGGATCGAAACTTTATTCCAGTATACCACGGATGGTAAATTTGTCCGTAAGATCGGGCGCAAAGGAAGTGGCCCTGGTGAGTTTGTCTGGATCTCTCAAATAGATGTCGACGAAGAAAAAGGACTGGTTTTTATGATGACAACCTCTCAACGGATTAATGTCTATGATATGGAGTCGGGAAAGTTCCTTCGGTCAATGAAAAGTCCGGATATTGAATCGGGTGATTTCTCCATGCTGAATGATACGACATCGGTTACATTTGTACGTAACACAAACGGGAAAAGAAAGACTCGTATTTATATTTCTGATATCAAAGGGGATACGTTGAAAACTTTCCCGCGATCAGATTTATTTGAGCTCAATAGCCAGTATTCATGGATGATGAGCAGTCCCACAGATCGCTATATGTTCCGATATGAAAATATGGTTTGCTGTAAGGATTATTATAATGATACCTTGTTTATTGTCACAAAGGATCTACTTGAGCCGCGTTATATATTTCAAATGGGAAAATATTCTTTACCTATTGAATGTCGTTTTGAATATCTGGACGGAGATAATAAGCGGTACCAGTCGCTTGCTGCTCCTTATATCAGGTATCAGGCTATAGAAACAGATCCTTATTTGTTTATGCCTTATTCAAACTGGGCGGGTGAGAATGTACGCAAACAGCAAATGGCCATGTTTGATAAGAAAAACGGAGATTGTTATAAACTAATCGGTGGTGTTATTAAAAATGATTTGAGCGGAGGATTACCTCTTCGTCCTGTAGCATCATTAGATAGTAAAACTTTATTGTATGTTTGGGAAGTACAGGATATATTCAAAGAAGCCGAAAAGAATCCTGAAATTCTCAATCACGAACAACTAAAAGGAATAGGAGAGGATGATAACCCTGTCTTGATGATTGTTTATTTAAAGTGAGATGGTGAAATATTTTCAATTGATCGTATTATTTCTGTTAATGATTGGTTGCGATAACAAACAGTCGTTTCCAGTTCGCCTTCATTATGAAGAGACTGAATCTCCGGCAAGTATTCAAAAAATAAAGCTATCCGGCGAATTACAAGGACAAACTTATAGGATACGGATGGCTCATTACAAAGAAGGAACTGTATCTTATAAAATATTGAATGCCCCCTCTTATGTAATAAAGGATACAGTTTTGTTGATTCATATTGAAGCTGAACCGCTCCATGCACATGAGGTATGTTTTATTGTTGGAGAAGAAAAGCAAGTTAAGGAAAAAGTAGAGGTGGATGATGTTTTACATAGTATTTTATTGGAAATATATCCGACAGACTTTTATCATTCTGGTGATACAATCCCTCTTATTGGTTATACGAGTGGTGCTTTACGGGAGGTGATGGTTGATGGGGAGTTAAGATTGGCAGGTAGTTATTGTGACGTCCGTAATGCAAAGTTACCACCTAAGGAATGGCATAATGTGTTCGATATGAAAGAATATATATGGTTTGATCTGATTATTAAGTGAGATGATGAGGATTGGACCAACCTTAATATATAGATCAAAAAAGAAGAGCGAATAGATTCTAATCGCTCTTCTTTTTAAGTATTATCTACATAATTCTATGCAGATGGATTTTTTATTCACTCAGAATAGTAAGTTCTGCCCCTGTTGCGAAATCCTGTCCGTTCTGTGAGCTCAAGGCTGTGAAGCGGATGTAACGTCCTTTTACCGGTTTGTCGAAAAGGACTTTCTTTTCATCCTTGTTGTTGGCGAACTGGCCTTTACAAACGGGCTCTCCCCAATTCTTTCCGTCTGGACTGACCTGGATGGAATATTCCTTGATGTTTCCATTGCTGCCATCCTGACGTGGCAGATAGATAAAGCCTTTGAGTGCTTTTTCTTCACCCGCATCCAAATCTACCCAATGCGGATATTTGGCGACGGTAACGGAATACATGCTGTGCCAGATCGTGTTCGGATCGCCGTCTACCAGGTTCTTGGCATCGCCTCCGTCCACTTCTTCGCTACTGGCATAGATAACTTCCGTCTGTATGCTTTCCATCTTATTGAAAGTTTTTGTAGACTTGATCTCCGGGTTATTCTTGAACCAGGCTGTGATCGTTCCGCCTTCCCGCATCGGGATAGCTTCCGTATATTCTTTCGCTTTCTTGTCTTTACCGATCACGTAGCAGATGACGGCCTCTTTGTCGATAGACGACAATTCTACCAATCCTGTACGGTTACGGGTAATAGAAAAAGGAATATCGCCTGCGGCTGAAACCTGTGCCACAGCCGAAAGGTCTTGCGCTGCCGGGCGGATGATGAACCCTATGTTGTTTTGTCCGGCAAACACACGGTCCTGTACCAATGGACCACCCTGTCCGCAACTGTTACCTCCCAGGCCTGTAACGGCCAGGTCAAGATGCAGATAAGTATCGCCGGCTTTCGGTAGCTGGTAAGGATGTCCGGCCAGTGTCAGATCGAGTGCAGAGTATTGCAATGCCGAAGTAGAGAGGTGGTCGGTCGCTACAAAGACAGCTCCTTTACCTGCCTTGTCGGTCAGGGCACACCAGCGTACGTCTTCGTGGTTGCCCATGTCCTGTGGTTTCGGGAAATTCACAAACTGGTCGGCAACAGTCGACTGATACATTTCGATGAACTGCCCCACTTTACGGTCGGCATAGTTTTCAACAGGGCCACGTCCGTAATAAGTATAGTTTTCATAACGCTGAGGAACTCTCATCATATAACCCAGACGAGGCAAAACCAGACTCGGGTTGTTGGATGTGATACTTGCCTGTAGTTCGATGGAGCCGTCGCGATAGATGGTCCATACCTGGTCGGTAGTAAACTTGAAGTTATCGTCGCTGAATACTTTGTCGGTCAGCTCTTCCACGCTGTTTTTGCCACTGGAAGTTCCTCCCAGGATTTTGGCGGCATTAGGAGCTTGCGATTCTACGGTGTAGAACAATACGATAGCACCGTCTTTTCTATTAAGAACCTTAGAGGCTGTGGCTCTATGTTTCAGGTTGTGTAGTCCATTCTCGAACCAGCTCCCGTAGAACCAGTTGTCGTTGTTGGTAAAGGCACGGAAAGCATCCAGTTTCGGTCCATTACCGTCGGCAATGATTGTTTCGTTATTGTAATTCAAACAGTAGATCGTACCGGTCTCGTTGTCGAATTTAACTTCGAAGTTATCTCCCTTGATGGTGGAGAAGCGTGGATCAGCCTGTTTGTCGATAGTTAGTTTGCCGGTAGCGGCATTCGCTACTTCATTAATAGCGGGTTTGTCTGTTGCTGCTTTTACAGGAAGTTGTTCTTCTGCCATTACATAGCCTTTATCAGCCCAGGGTTTATTCTCGTTCAATAGGAACTGTACCTTGACGAAGTATTCATTTTCGGCATTCAGTTTATTGTAATTATAAGGAACGGCTACCTGCACACGCTTACGGGGAGCTACTGTACCCGGATTTAATGATCCGCTTTCCACCTCTTTCCCGTTTTCGTATAGTGACCATTTTACGGCATAATCAGACAGGTCGTTGAAATAATATTTATTGAAGATTTCGAAAAGGCCTTTAGAGGCATCGACTTCTGTTACACCGATGTGCTGGTACACCTTCTTTACTTCATAATATTGAGGTTTCGGTTCCAGGTCGCCGAATACGATACCGTTCATAACAAACTGTCCGTCGTTAGGCGTATCGCCGAAGTCGCCGCCATAAGCCAGATAACGTTTTCCATCCGGTGTGTAATTATAGAGTGATTGGTCTACCCAGTCCCAGATGGCACCGCCACAGAAGAAGTTAGTCGACTCCATCGCCTCCCAGTAATCGATCAGGTTACCGCAGGCATTCCCCATCGAGTGGGCATATTCCGAGATATGGAACGGGTACTTGATATCGTAATCGCCTTTCACGGCACCACGAACCCAGGAGATAGATGGATACTGGTTGGAACCCATATCCACAATTTTATTGTTACGCTCGTACTGTACAGGACGTGACAAGTCCGCTTTTTTCAACGCATTATAAGCATCCACGAAGTTCTGTCCCGGCCCGGCTTCGTTACCCAACGACCAGATCACGATAGACGGATTGTTGATATTGGCGTGAACCATTTCCAGGACACGTGCCACATGGGCATCTTTCCATTCCGCAGGATGGGACAGGGAAGCTGCACCGTAATAATATTCATGCGATTCGATATTGGCTTCATCTTCCAGGTAAAGACCATATTTGTTACACAGGTAATACCAGTATGGATCATCCGGATAATGCGAGTTACGAACGTGGTTGATATTGGCACGTTTCATCAGCATCACTTCCTCTTCCATCATCTTACGTGTGATGGCATGGCCTACAGCCGGATTGCTTTCGTGGCGGTTCACGCCTTTCAGCTTGACAGTCTTACCATTTACATAATAGTAGCGTCCGGCCAGTCCGAATTCGTCTTCCGAAGCGGGCGTATCTTTGATTTCCACTTTGCGGAAACCGACAGTGGTAGAGACTGTTTCCACCGTGCGACCTTTTTTATCTTTCAACTCGCCTACTAATGTATAACGGTACGGTTGTTCGGCAGACCATTTATTCGGGTTTTGTATTTTCAGGACTGTTTCAGCATTCATTTCCAAGCCCGGAGGAATCTGGGCGATGGGGGCAGTAGCTGTTACGTTCTCTATTTTCGTATTGTCGTCAGAATAGAGTTTATTGGCATACAGCGAATAGACCATCGAGTATCCTTTCGCCATCTTCTTACCCAGGTTACGGATGTCTGCCCGGATAGCCAGTGAACCGTCTGTATAGGTTGCGTCCAGGTCAGGCGTGGCAACCAGATCGCGAACGTGCAGTTGAGGAACGGCAGTCAACGATACGGTACGGTAGATACCCGGCAGGCGGAACATATCCTGTGCTTCGAGGAAAGAACCGTCCGAACTGCGGTACACTTCAGCGGCTACGATGTTTTTCCCTTTCACCAGATAAGGAGTGATATTGAAGCTGGCCGTATTACGCGAGTTTTTTGAGAAACCGACGTATTGCCCGTTTATCCAGAGATGGAAGAACGAATCTACCCCGTCGAAATTGATAAAGACTTCTTTGTCTTCCCAATCCCGGGGGATGGTGAATTCACGGCGGTAAGAACCGACTTCGTTACGGTCTTTGAAGGTTGTCCAGTTTTCCGGCGGGGTACGCATCACGCCGCCGCGCCAGTCGTCGACAGCTACTTTATGCTGGAAGATAACTGGTTGATTCACGTAGATAGGTGTTCCGTACTTCTGTGTCCCGTCTTTTTGAAGGCCGACGATGTTCCAGCTGGAAGGTACCGGGATATTGTCCCATCCCGATACATCGAAGTTCGTTTGATAGAAGTCCTTCGGACGCTCTTCGGGAGTACGTACCCAGTTGAATTTCCAGTCACCATTGAGCGACTGCCAGTACGTACTGTTTTCCGGTAATACTTTCCGGGCACTTTCCTGATCCTGGAAAGAGAAGAACCAGGCATGAGGTTGTTCTTTGTTTAGCGCAAGATTTTCAGGAGATTCCCATTCGTCCCCTTTAGGCGCTTGTTCTGAGGCATACTGATAGCCTTTTAGTGGATCTACTGTAGCAAAGCTTTGAAATGTAAAGCTGCATAGTAATAGACATAATGCTAGTTTTTGCATATTGAGTTTTTCTTCTTAAGGTGAGAAATTTGCTCAAATTTAATACAATTTTTGATGTAAACCGATTACATTTGTCGTAAATTAATATTGTGCAGATGAAAAAGTTACTTTGCTTTTTGCTGATGTTACTGGTCGCTTTACCTTCCTTGACAGCCGGGCGAAAGAAAGTCGGGGTCGTACTGGGTGGCGGAGGAGCAAAAGGAGTAGCTCATATTGGCGTGTTGAGAGTGCTGGAGGAAGCAGGTATCCCGATCGATTATGTGGCGGGAACCAGTATGGGTGCTATTGTAGGAGGATTATATGCGATCGGTTATACTCCCGCGGAGATCGATAGCATGGTGATACATCAGGATTGGACAATGCTCCTGAGCGATCGGGTGACACGTACCAGTCTGTCGTTTCCGGAAAAAGAAAATTCCGAGCGATATATTCTCTCTTTGCCTTTTGGGAAGGAGAAGAAAGACCGTGTGATCAGCGGTATGATCAAAGGTCAGAATTTGCAGAATCTTTTCTCAAACCTCACGATCGGCTACCATGATTCCATTGATTTTAATAATCTCAATATACCGTTTGCCTGCGTAGCGGTAGATGTCGTGAATGGGAAAGATTATGTTTTCCATAAGGGAAGCTTACCTTTAGCTATGCGTGCGAGTATGGCTATTCCGGCTGTGTTTGCCCCGGTAAGACTGGACAGTATGGTATTGGTAGACGGCGGCCTGAATGATAATTTTCCTGTCGATGTCGCATTGAATATGGGGGCTGATATTATTATCGGCATTGATCTCGGGACCAGCGACCTGAAAGTGTTGGAGGGACTGAATACCCCCGGTGATGTAATCGGTCAGATCATAGCCCTGCATGGTTATGAAAAGTATGCGAAAAATAAAGAGAGGGCCGATTTGCTGTTTCGCCCGAATATGACTCCTTATAATGCGGCCAGTTTCAGTACGACGGCACTCGATACGCTGATCCGTCGTGGTGAGCAGGAAGCTCGTGGCCGCTGGGATGAGATTATGGCATTAAAAAAGAAGATCGGTATCCCGGAAGATTATCGTCCGGAGGAACATATATTACCCCGTAAGTCATATCCAGTTTTACCTACCGACAGTTTCTATATCCGGCATATTTCTTTTGCCGGTACCGACCCGCGCGATGAGAAGTGGTTGATGCAGATCAGCGGCCTGCGTGAAAATAGCCATATCACCTTGAAAGAGTTGCATAAAGCCATGTCGATCCTGGTCGGTTCAAATGCCTATTCGAATGTAAATTATAAATTGACAGGCGAACAACAACAGGATCTGGTACTGACGGCACAGAAGAAGTCGATCAGTTCGATTAACCTGGGTGTCCGCTTCGATTCGGAAGAGGTGATCGGTGTTTTACTGAATGCAACCTTAGATTATAGGGCACGCAACCATTCCCGGCTGGCTTTTACCGGACGTGTCGGTGGAAAGATCTCCTACGGACGGTTGGATTATGCGATCGAGCGGAATCCGTTGCGTAATCTGAATCTGGCTTATCAGTTTACTTATAATGACCTGGATATTTACCGGAAAGGAAATAAGACCTTTAATACCAGTTATACCCATCATCTGGCGGAGTTCGGATACTCTGATATGAACTGGCTGAACTTCAAGTTTAAGGTGGGCTTACGCTATGAATATTTCAACTATACTTCCTTTTTGTATACAGGGGATAATAACAACGAGTATGAGGTAAAGCCGGAAGGTTTCATCAGTTATTTTGCTCTGGCCCATCTGGAGACATTCGATCGGCGTTATTTCCCGACGAAAGGCGTTTCCCTGAAAGCCGATTATTCTTTTTATACGGATAACT
Organism: Parabacteroides timonensis; assembly: GCF_900128505.1. Classification (NCBI taxonomy): domain Bacteria; kingdom Pseudomonadati; phylum Bacteroidota; class Bacteroidia; order Bacteroidales; family Tannerellaceae; genus Parabacteroides; species Parabacteroides timonensis. The sequence goes on along the minus strand of NZ_LT669941.1, from coordinate 3,499,072 downwards.
TTGTCAGCTATAACGGTCATGCGCCTTTCTCGGCCGTCGGGCTTAATTTTACATCCGTTATTCCCATCACTTCCCATCTGAGTGTGCTGCCGTCTCTTTACGGACGTGTACTGATCGGAGGCAATCTGGCCTATCCTTTCCTGAATGCCGTGGGTGGAGAGGTGGAAGGAAAATATGTTCCCCAGCAATTACCGTTTGCCGGTATCAACCGGGTGGAGATATTCGACAATGCCATTGCGGTGGCCCGCCTTCATTTTCGGCAACGCATAGCCGGACGAAACTATATTTCGCTGATCGGTAACTATGCCATTCATCATGATGACTTCCTTCACCTGTTAAAAGGAAAAAGCGTTTGGGGCGGTAGTATCGGGTATGCCTATAATAGTATCGCCGGACCGTTGAGTGCCAATTTCAGTATGTCGAATCAGAACACAAACCTCCAGTTTTATTTAAATCTGGGATTTGCGTTTTAGTTTTTATTGTACATTTGTTAATTCGTTAATCAATCAAATACAAAGGAATACATGAAACTTACACGAATTACCGGGATGGCTGTCGGTCTCTCCCTATTGATGGCCGGTGTGCAGGCTAAAATAAGTCTGCCTTCTGTTTTTACCGACCACATGGTTTTGCAACAAAAGAGTGATGTGCCTGTATGGGGCTGGGGAGTGGCAAATGCTACGATCAAAGTTGTCGGGAGTTGGGCTCCTAAAGATACGGCAACAACTGTTGTTCGTCCGGATGGAACCTGGGAAGCGGCATTGAAAACAGCCGGAGCCGGAGGCCCTTACACGGTATCTGTGTCGGGGGATGGTAGCCGGGAACTTAAGGACGTCATGCTGGGAGAAGTCTGGCTTTGCAGTGGGCAATCGAATATGGAATGGACACCGATGAGCAATATAGATAACCGCGATGAAGAAATCTCTGCCGCCAATTATCCGAATATTCGTTTCTTTCATATCCCTAAACGCGGAGCAAAAACTCTTCAGAACAATTGTGAAGCATCCTGGGCGGCCTGTACTCCTGATGTAATGAAAAATACCAGTGCTGTGGCTTATTTCTTTGGTCGTGATCTGCAAAAAGAGCTGAACGTACCGATCGGCCTGATTGTATCTTCCTGGGGTGGTACTCCTGCCGAAGTTTGGACCCCGGAAGAGTTGGTGATGAATAATCCACAGATATGTGATGTCATGCCGGACAAAACATATCCCTGGTGGCCGGTGGAGCCGGGTGTTTTATATAATCAGATGATCAATCCGGTTGTACCTTATGCCCTGGCCGGTGCAATCTGGTATCAGGGAGAGTCAAACCGCGATCATGCTTCGTCCTACGGTGTTTTGTTGAAGACAATGATTGAAGGCTGGCGTAAGAATTTTAAGAAAGATTTCCCGTTTTATCTGGTGCAGATCGCACCTCATACGTATAATTCAAACGATAACGGGGCTGCTTTGGTTCGCGAACATCAGGAATGGGTGTCACGTACGGTTCCGGGAACAGGTATGGTGGCAATCTCCGATTGTGTTGCAGATGTAACGAATATTCATCCGACAGATAAGCAAAACGTTGGTCTGCGTCTGGCAAATATGGCTTTGGGAAAGGCTTACGGACAACTCGCTTCCGGCTACGAAAGCCCGGTATTCAGTAAAATGACGGTCGACAAGAACAAGGCGGTTATTTCATTCCTTCATGCTGATGCCGGACTAATGTGTAAAGGAAAACAGCTGACCGGGTTTATGATTGCAGGAGAAGACGGTGTTTTCGAACCGGGAAAAGCTCAGATCAAGGATAACACCGTTGTCGTAACTTCCCCGCGTGTGAAGAAGCCGGTTGCAGTTCATTATTGTTTTGATGATGCAACTATTGGAAACTTGTTCGGTAAGGAAGGTTTACCGGTTGCTCCGTTCCGTACGGACAGAAACTGGGATAATGAATGATATTATTCTGTATCTTTGCCTGTAAAACAAACAGATATTTATGAATACAGAAATTATACAATTCCTGAAGGAATTAAGCCAGAACAATAACCGGGAGTGGTTTCAGGCAAATAAAGACCGCTACGATGTATTGCATAAAGGGTTTCTCGATGAGGTACAGCAACTGATCAACCGGATCGCCCTGTTCGATCCGCAGGTGGCCGGGCTGGAAGCGAAAGACTGCCAGTTCCGTATCTACCGGGATTTGCGTTTTTCTCCGGATAAGACCCCTTATAAAATTCATTTTGCCGCTTATATGGCGCAAGGTGGACGTGCCAGTGAACGGGGTGGATATTATATTCATCTGGAGCCGGGTAATTGTATGCTATCGGGTGGTGTATGGTGTCCTCCTCCCAAACTGTTGAAGATGCTTCGTCAGGATATTTACGATCATATCGACGAGTTTGTAGGTATCATTGAAAATCCGTCTTTTAAAGAGGCTTTTCCGGTAATGGAGGGCGAAGTGTTGAAACGTATGCCGGCCGGTTATCCGACGGATTTCAAATATAGTGAGATCATGCGACACAAGGATTACTGTTTTGCTACCGTTAAACCGGACGAATTCTTTATGACGGAAGATTGGATGGACCAGGCAATCAAGCATTTCGAACAGTTACTCCCGTTTAATAACTTCCTGAATTATACGGTTGACGAATTTCTGGGGCGGGTATAAAATAAAGAGCCTGAAGCCTTGTGTAACACATTCCGGCTTCAGACTCTTTTCACATTATTGCCTTAAATCATACCCCTTTGTACTTTTTATTTTTATCAATCAGTTCATTTATCCGGGCAACAGAAGCGGCCGACCGAAGACCGTCTTCCGGAGTGTTCATGCAGTAATCGACCAAAACGTCTATTGTCGATACTGCTACATGCATGCGGGTGTCGCAGGATGCGTAGTAGATAAATACTTTTCCATCTTCGTCTGCAATCCATCCATTGGTAAATAAAACGTTCGAGACATCCCCGATGCGTTCTTCCCCGACAGGTGCGAGGAAGTAGCCGCCGGGCTGTGCGATAACCTTTGTCGGGTCGTCGAGGGACGTCATGTACAGATAAAGTACATAACGTAGTCCTGCAGCGCATGCCCTGACCCCGTGGGCGAGGTGTAACCAGCCCTGCGGAGTTTTGATGGGATGCGGACCTTCCCCGTTCTTGACCTCCTTGATTGTATGATAGTAGCGTTTATCAATTATTTGTTCAGAGAGAACTTCTGCGTGTGTAATATCCTCGATGAGTGCCCAGCCGATACCTCCGCCACTGCCGGCATCGATAAAGCCATCCTGCGGACGGGTATATAATGCATACTTCCCATCGACAAATTCCGGATGAAGGACTACATTGCGCTGCTGGCTTTTTGATTTCAGGTCCGGTAGCCTTTCCCAGTCGATCAAGTCTTTTGTACGGACAATCCCTGCTTTTGCCACGGCCGATGACAAGTCACCCGGAGCGGCAGTCGGATCATGGCGCTCGCTGCAAAAGATACCGTATATCCAACCGTCTTCATGTGCGGTCAGGCGCATGTCATATACGTTTGTTTCTTCCGGATCGATATCCGGCAGGTTGACCGGCCGTTCCCAGAACCGGAAGTTGTCCACCCCATTCGGACTCTCGGCAATGGCAAAGAACGATTTGCGGTCCCAGCCTTCCACACGGACCATCAGCAGATATTTCCCGTTCCACTTAATCGCTCCGGAGTTCATACAAGCATTCGCCCCGATACGCTCCAGGCAATACGGATTGGTTGCCGGGTTGAGGTCGTAACGCCATTCCAGGGGAATATGCGCTGCGGTTACGACGGGGTTTTTATAACGTGTAGCAATGCTGCCGGGTATTTCCAAAGGTTTATTTTCTTCGGCAAGAAGTGTTTGATGTTGCATCTGTAACTTTTCGATCGTATGTAAGAAACTGGTTTCCATATATCATTTTTTATTTGTCAATGTAACTAGCCGGTGTCCGGCATTCAATGTATATTTGTTTTTAGAGGTTCTCAGGGTAGAGGGAGATACGCTCTACTCGATGGAATACTAAATAATCCGGTCGGGAAATATGTACTTCGTAGACAACTTCCTTAGTATCGTAATCCACTTCTATTATTTTTCCTCCGGCTCCATTTACATTGGGAGTACCGACACCTGGACCAAATAGTACATGCTTGGTTTGTGGAAGATATTGCACAGAAGAAAGTGCAACGGAATAACATCTGCGTCCCTGTTCCTTATGTCCATATTCCCATACTTGCTGTATCGTCTTCTGCTTCTCGTTGATTACATATTCCACAGCGCGGCTATATCCTACCTGGCTATAAAGATCTATCTCTTCGTGATGGCGGTGATATCCGTTGTCGAAGATGAGTACATGCCCGTTGTCAAGAAGAACCGGGCAATGTGCTCCCCAAATCCATTCAAAATCTTCATGAGCAGTTTTCCCGTCTATTACATCTTTGTCTGTAATCGGATTCCTGTTGGCATCTAAAGGCATTAACAAGGCACTTCTGTTTTTTTCTGCTCCACGGTGTGGGGTGAGAAACCAGACTAGTCGATTGTCTCGTGTTAATTTCACTAATCCTTGATAGCGGTTAGAAACCAGGATGCAATCGTCTTCCTGTGAATATGCAACGGCGTTGGAGTGTGCCCAGTTATGTTTAAAATCTTCTATATCTTGTTTACTCATCAAAGCATCTCGTGCCGGATTCAGACTTTTTTTCAAATCCCATTCGGTTACAATATTTCCGGTTTCGCGGTTTACTTCTATCACGTAGTCGAAACGGGTGTAAGTGCCTTCAGAATTCAGACTTCCGGCTTTGGTGACAGTTGCTAAAAGATTACCATTCGGCATTTCTATCACATCATGATGAAAGGTATATCCTTTCGTTGCAATATCCCATTCTTTCACCAAATTACCTACCATATCAAACTCGAACAGATTCCCTTTCCGGGCATCTCCACCTAAAAAGTTACCATTGGCCAAACGCTTGAATCCGCAATGTGCTGTGATATTCAACTTCGGATGATTACGCAACCAAAGATACCAACGTACTTCTCCGTCGCTATCCAACATATAAGCCCGGTGGGCATCATATTCTCCTCCTCCCTGGTCGTTCACAATCGTAACGCCCGGCTCCATCTGTTCCGGTTTGCTTACAACTGTTTGGCGGGAAGAAAAGAAATCGGGAACTAAATCTTCGGGGGGAGTAGTCTCGACTTCTATTGTTTCTGTCAATAATACTTTTCCTTCTTTATTGGCGAAAGAAACATCTACCGTATTGTTTGAGTCACGGTATAAACCATGTATATATTCTTGATGATTATATCCAAATTTAGAGAAAAGGTACGACAAATCGCCTTGTGAGCCATGTTTGCCTTTTACGCAGACTTTTAGTCTTCCCTCTACCGGAAAGGGAACAGTAAGCTGCATACTGCAAGGGGCGTATCCCGTAGGATTCACCTTTATGCTTTCTTTAGACAGATTTAACGAATTGCCTAAAGTCGGTATGATAATTGTTGTGCCATCTGTGCCTGTCAATGTTGTTTTCCAAGCGGTTGCTTCCGTATTTATGGATGCGATGGTGTTTGTAGGGATAGAGACAGTATCTCCATCAAAAAAGAAATAGGTGTTGTCTGTTTCCTGCTCCACATTCAGGAGTATGTTGTTTTGTTTGATGCAAGCATCTATTGATGTGTATACTTCATTGTAGCTTTGCTCTTCTTTTTCGCAAGAACAGATCAAACCTCCACAGAGTATTGCCATCCCGAAGGATAGGTAGTGTCTTATTTCATTCATATCGATAGTGTATTAGGAAAGGAATCCTGTCCGCTGTAAGCATTGTGCGGACAGGATTCTTTTGTATCAGTTTATTTCCACAACGGATTCTGTTCGATCTGCGGATTATTGTTCATTTCTCCTTCGCCGATAGGATAGTAGAAATGTTTTTCCGAGAAGTTTGCACCGCCTACCTTGCCGCAATCAATGAAATGTTGTTTCACTTCAGCTGCTGTATAATAGCGTCTCAAGTCGTAGAAACGATGACCTTCCATACAGAACTCCAAGAAATTCTGATGTTCGATTTCCTTCATAACTTCAGCCTGTGACATGCCGCTGAAATCCTTAGATGCCAATCCGGCACGGTCGCGAATACGCTGCAAGTCTGCATTGGCACCGGCAATGTCGTTCGTCATGGCGCAGGCTTCTGCATGAAGCAACAATACTTCTGCAAAACGGAATACGCGCAAACTGTTGTTACGGCTAGACGGTGTATACATGGCATCATTGTTTTCACCGAAGAAATTGGTATATTTCTTACCTAATGCCTGGAATTGAACACCATTATCAGCTTTCGGATGTTTCATGTAAGCATTTTCCGGGTCTCTGCTTAACTTTCCTTTGCTCGGAGTATCCCATAATTCAGCAAAGGTCATGCCATAAGGATTATCATAAGGTTTGTTGTCGCCTACTTCATTCTGGTTGAAGTAGAAAGTAGCATACATACGCTTGTCATACTTACTGTCTGATCCTTCCGGACGAGGTTCTTTGATAAATTCGCGTAATGCTTCTGAAGCCGGAGACATCTTAAACCAAGCACCTGTTCCTTCCGGACCCAAATAGGTCGGGAGATTCATACCCATACTGGCATTGGTATCGTCACCTCCCCATGTACCTGTACCACCTAATTCATTTACATAATCAATCTCATAAATCGATTCTTTATTGAATTTATGGTCTTGATGGAAGTTTTCTAATGGATCTTCCACCAGGTCATAGTTGTAGGGCGATTGCAGCAATTGTCCTAATATTTCTTTTGCTTCAGGATATTTTTTCTGGAATACATACGCTTTTCCCAAATAAGCTAGTGCCATACCTTTACTGATACGCTGTATTTCTTTTGCATCGCGTTCTACCGGCAAATATTTGGCAGCCTCAATAAAGTCATCTTCCACACGCTTCCACACTTCAGCTTCCGGAGAAGAGGCAATGTAAGTGTCTTCCGGGTTTTGTACCGGAGTCAAGTGAATAGGAACAGCTCCATAATTGCTTGCCAAAAGGAAGTAATACATACCGCGCATACCGTAGGCTTCAGACAGGTATTGTTGTTTCAATTCGGGATCTGCCCATTCGTTGCCTTCTGCTTCCAAATTGCTAATAACCATATTGGCGCGCTGTATTCCTTTGTACATATCTCCCCAAATACCCGGATCCATGTTAGAAGTATTGCTAAAGGTTGCATAGAACTTGATGTCACCGTCTTCGTTGGGAATCAGAAATACATCATCTCCACGACTAGTCATAGTCAGATAATGCGTATGTGCGCCATAATAACCTTCAGATTGATTTCGGATAGGCGCATAGATGGTACATAATGCCTGATTTACATTTTCAGGGTAGTCCCAAAAACCTTCATCTGTGGGCGTGTTGGGATTTGTTTTGTTCAAGAAATCCGCCTCGTTACATGCAGAGAATGACACTGCAAGTAAAGATGCTATCGTTAAATTCAATATATTCTTTTTCATGTTTGTTTACTTTAAAAGATTAGAAATCAAGTTGTACACCGAAAGAGATAGTACGTGCTGACGGATAACGTCCATGGTCGCAACCACTAGTCATGATACCTTCACCACCACCGTTTGCAGCGTCATTAGCACCTAAGTCTGGTGAATATCCCTTATAGCCGGTAATGGTAAAGAGATTATCCATCGTAGTATAGAAACGGAGTTTGTTTACATTGATTTTCTTTGTTAATGTACTAGGCAATGTATAACCAAATTCCAAAGTCTTCAAGCGGAAGAAGTCTCCATTTTCCAACCAACGATCTGTCCAGCGGCTGTAGTTCATTTTATCTTCTTTAGAGAATCGTGGCATATCCGTATCTGTATTTTCGGGTGTCCATGAATCGAGTACTCTTACTGAATAGTTGTTGAGTTCTTGAGTCGACTCCATACGGGCACGGGTATAGTTGTAAATCTTCTGACCGAAAGAACCGTCAAAGAAGAGATTCAAATCAAAGCCTTTCCATGCACCTCCCATGTTGAGACCTAAATTGAATTTCGGGAAAGGTGAACCACAATATTGACGGTCGGCATCTGAAATTTGTCCGTCGTTGTTGTTGTCAATGAAACGTATATCTCCCGGTTCAGCACTCGGTTGAAGTACGGCACCATTATTGTCTTTATGTGCCAATACTTCTTCAGGACTTTGGAATAAGCCATCTGTTTTTGTTAACCAGAAACCACCAATAGGATAACCCACTTTGGCTCGAGTAATAACACCTTCTCCTTGCGGATTATAACCTGCATAATCTTGTACCTGACCGATGGTGATTTCTTTTAGTTCGTTACTTTGGGTAGAAGCATTCACACCTACGAAATAGTACACATCGCCTACCGTGTTACGATGGGTTATGGCTATTTCAAAACCTTTATTTTCTACAGTACCGGCGTTCATTGTTGGAGAACCTTTCAAACCACCATTACCGGCCATGTTGATAGACAATAGGATGTCTTCCGTACGTTTTACATAGTAGTCGGCTGTTACACTCAATTTATCATTGAAGAATCCTAAATCTGCACCAATATCCCAAGTTTTAGATTTTTCCCAAGTCAGATTCTGTGGAGAAACCCAACTTGCATTGGTAATGGCACCTTGCCAAGATCCGGTTCCTAGAATGTAGTTCATACCTGTTACCAAACCTGCTTGTGTTCTGTAGTTACCGATTTCCTGGTTACCCAATACACCGTAGCTGGCACGTACTTTAAAGTTGTTCATCGTTTCTGTCCAGTTCTCAAAGAAACTTTCTCTTGCGATGTTCCATGCAGCGGAAATAGAAGGGAACCATCCGTAGCGGTGGCCGTCTGCGAAACGGGAAGATCCGTCACGACGTACAGAGGCAGACATCATGTAACGACCTGCATAGTTATACATCACACGTCCGAACAATGATACCAATGAATTGGACTGCTTACTGCCCGAGTTGGTCATGCCGGTGGTAGGAGCAGCATCAAGGGTATGAGGTGCACCCGGTGCAAATCCTTCGCGATATGCAGAAACGGAACGTGAATTGAAATCCTGTGCGGAATAACCAACCATTGCAGAAAGGTCATGTTGACCAAATGTACGATCATAGTGCAATGTATGTTCCAGCAACCAGGAATCAGATTTGTAGGTGTTTTCACTTAATTTGGCGTTGCTGCTACTTCCCAGATCGCCCCAGTCGTATCTACCATTCCACTTGGAATCGCTATAATCGCTGCGGTTGACACCTGCGTTGATTTTGTACTTCAGACCTTCGAGGAATAAATCTACTTCTGCCCAGGCATTGATTAAAAGGTCTGAACCGTGACGTTCGTAGTCATTGACATACAGATAGCCCAATGGGTTAGACATGTTCTTGAATCCACTGTTCGTGATACCGCCAAATCCATCTACTTTGTTTGCTGAATCATAAACAGGGATGAGCGGGTTTTGTCTCAGTGCATCTGTAACGGTAAAGTCATCATAATCCTTATTGTAGAACTTCATCATTATTGATGATCCCATGCGTAGATGGTTATTAAAGAAAGAGAATGTGTTTTTAGCATGCAAATTGAAAGCTTCGTAACCAGTAGTACGTAATACACCTTTCTGGTTCAGATAACCTCCAGTCACGCTGTACGTTGAATTTTCAGCACCTCCGCTCAATGAAACAGATGCTTTAGTTACAGGAGCTGTATGGAATACTTCATCTTGCCAGTTTGTTCCTGGGCCGCCTTGCCAATTCTTCACGGCATCGGGAGCAGAACCTTCCGCATAATAATTATCCATCATGAATCCAACCCATTGATCGGCATTCATTACGTCTAGTTTCTTGGTAATAGTTTGGAAACCTGTATAGACATTGGCAGAAAGTTTTGCCTTGCTATTTTTAAGACCACCTTTGGTTGTAATCAATACTACACCGTTGGCTGCGCGCGAACCGTAGATGGCAGCTGCTGATGCATCTTTCAATACTTCTATAGATTGAATAATGGCTGGGTCAACCATATTAATATCACCATATACACCGTCAATTACAACGAGAGGTTCGTTTGTATTATTCACAGACCCTACGCCACGAATGTTGATGTTCATACCGGAACCCGGCTGGCCGCCTACACTGGAGACATTAACACCTGCAATCTTACCTTGCAAAGCACTGGAAGCGCTACGTGCTACATCTGCCATTAAATCCTTGTTAGAAACAGAAGCGACAGCACCGCTCAAATGACTTTTCTTAACTGTACCATAACCGATAACCACCACCTCATCTAGTTGTTCGCCATCAGCCATTGTGATATTAATCACATTCTTGTTACCAACTGTAACGGACGAAGCTTGCATACCAACGTATGAAAATTCAAGAACTTGTCCTGGTGCAACACTGATGGAGTAATTACCATCAATATCAGTTGTCGTACCTTGTGTGGTTCCTTTAACGACAACGGTAGCTCCGATGACCGGATTATTCTCCGCGTCTTTTACCGTACCTTTTACGGTAACTGCCTGCTGTGCCCAACTGGATACTGCAAAGGCTCCTAGTAATAGAGAAAAAGCTAGTTTTCTGTTCATAATTAAATATTTAAATGATTAAAATTGTCTGTTGATTCAATAAGGGTTCTGTTATCCTTTGGAGAATTTTCACAGCTGAGGATAGCAGATGTATTTTATTCTAATAGGATGATGTTAGTATTTATAGTGGATAAGTATGTAAGTAGACTCTTCGATTGTTCGTCGGTTACTCCATGTCCTGTATATGCTTTGGACAAGTACGGGCCAGATATCGATCCTAAGGTTAATATTTGATATGTCTTCATAATAATTGGGCTTTATTGTGTTTTTCTTTATCACAAAAGTAGGGAATGGAATAAAGGCAGAAGTGTCCTATTCCGTCAAATTATTGCGCATTTCTGTCAAATTTATAAAAGAAAGGGGGTAGAAATAACTTTTTTGGATACATAAATTAACGTTACATTTGGTGTTGACGTATTTAATTAAGAAATATAAGCAAAATATATGTAAATATATGTTTTTGGCTTGTTGGGGGTTCTTGTTTGATTAAATCTTTGTCAATCAATGCATTGATTGACCTCATAGTGCACTATGAGGTCAAATATGATTGCTCTATACAGTCAAGTGGCTGGAGCGGTTATTATATGGTATCTATCATTGGGCGATTGTGGCGATAGGGATGATTATTTCCACTTGCCAATATACTCATTTGGTGGATGGCTATTTGGTTTAGCTTAACAAGACGTTCTCTTTGTGTCATATTCTGTTCGATAGATAAATACTGCATTTAGATTTTCCATATTCGACAAACAGATAAGTTCATTGATTGTAGCATAATCGCGGATATTTCCCTTCAGTTCGGGATTAGTATCTCTCCATTGTTTTGCTGTCATACCAAACATTGCTACATTCAGTACATCAGCTTCATTGGCATAAATAATGCTTGCCTGTACCGATGTGCGTATGTACCACCGTAACGACCTGCCTTAGAACGAATACCTATTGTATTGGTTCGTTCTATCCATGTACAAAGATGAAATGAGACTGTTTTCAATCAAACAATCACCTGCATCCGTTGATAATTCTCGCGATACTCCTGCGGGGTTACGCCTTTGTACTTTTTGAAAAGCTTGTAGAAATAGGACTGACTGACAAAGCCACAGCGGGAAGCAATATCCATGATACATTCCTTGTCGTTACTATTCAGTTCGCGGACGACGGTATTGATCCGGTGTTCCTGCAGGAAGTCGGTGAAGTTATGGTTGGTGTTCTTTTTGAGGAAACGGGAGAGTGTGGACAGGCTCATGCCCATGTATTGGGCCAGTTCGTCTATCGTGATGGGGTTCGACAGGTTCTTGTTGAGGTAGTCGAGGATCTTTTTCATCTGATAGTCGCTTTCTGTATATTCAGGTGATGTGCTTTTGGACAAAATACGTGCGTCTTCCGAGAGTGACAGTTCGTGGAGGAGAATGAAGAACTTCATGACCGAATAGAAGCCTCTTTCTGTCGGGATCATCCGTAGAATGGGAAGTATACGATTGATTTCTGCTGATCCAAAGGCCAGTCCTCGTTCCGCTTTCGTCAGCATCTTTGTGATCGAATCGAACTGTTTTTTCTGAAAAGCCGGACTGCTGAAAAGAGTGGGATGAAATTGGATCGTGATTTCATGGATGTCGTTCGAGCGGCAATTCCCGTTTAGCCAGGCGTGTTTCAATTCCGTACTGGTGACAAGGACCAGATCTTTCTCTCCGATAATCTCATCCGAATCACCTACGATGCGTCGTGCACCAACTGCATGTTCCACAAAGTTCAACTCCCAAACGTTATGGACATGGATTGGAAAAGTGAAAGAAGATTTTGTGCGTTCAAACAAAATAAAACTATCTTTATTAGATAAAGGTGACTTCTCTCTGAAAACTTCTGTTATCATAGATATCGTATTAAAACTAGTGTGTTGAAAGCAAAGATAGTCGATTGAATTAAATCTGAGGAATGAATTCGGAATAAATTTATTTTTCCGGTTCATAATTGTCAACAAGCTTGCTTATTTTTGTCAGCAAGCCTGTCGACAATTTTCGACAGTAAACTTCTGAAGATATGTTCAGGATAATGCTGCAATACCTGTTCCGATGAGATTGGCATTATTCATCTGGTTGATATGAACTTTTACATCACCCAGTCCGAATTCATTCAGAAGTTCCTGTAATTTTTCCATTACCAGGATATTATAATCTTTGTCTTTCCGGTTCTTACTCCAGAAGAGGCTGCCTTCGGCTACCAGACAGATCTTTTTGGTCTCTTTATTATAAGATGTAAGCAATTTGATCAATCCGGCGAGGGATGCGGCTACCAGTTGTGCCGACCGGTTATAGATCCAGTGAGCTACCTCTACATATTTTTCTTTGTGGATATCCGGATAGTTCATAATCGTTGTCAGTTTCTGTGCATCGAATTTCTCTTCGAATTCTTCCAACGGGAAGGCCGCTTTAAGTATTTCTCCCAGATACATGCCCGAGACTGCTTTTTCAAAACGCTGGCTTCCCCGGCTGTCGGAACAGGCATCGACCATATCGTCTACAGTCGTCAGGAAAGGCGGATTGAAGTTGCCCGATTCCAGATTAACAGGGATAAGCCCTTTGACCGGACAGGAAGGAGGTAATTTGGTTATTTTTTCTGCCGGGATAAAAGTCGCCATATTAGTTCCCGTTCCGACAATCAGTCCGATATAAGCATCATAACTGCTGTCGGTAAGACCGGCAAACAGACTGGCTACTGTGTCATTAAGCACCTTTATGCCGGTGAACTTGACGTTGTTCCTTTCATTCAGGTAGTTGAGTAAAGGCCTCCCTACAGGTTGTCCGATCATATCCTTTATATTAACCCCTTTGGTCCAATGTAGTAACCGGGCATCACCGTCGGGAAGCGATTCGGCTGCATAGGAGAAGCAATAACCGATCGGCATTTCTTCATCCCGTTTGATTTCTCCGATCGGATCGGCCAGTTCTTTAAATAATTTATCACGGGTGAAACCGGGAGTTTTCATAACGGATAAATCTTTTTTCCACCCGTTTTCCGGATGAATGGTTGTTTTATCGTTTGAGAAATTGACAGTTGCCACCCTATAATTGGTTCCGCCCAGGTCGAGGACCAGTGCTTTTCCGTTTATACCTTTACTCCTGGGAGTAATAAATGTTGGGAGACATTGTATTTCTGCATTGTCTTCTGCCAGACCTTCTTCCACTTTCTTTTGCAATGAAAGGGCTATTTCTTTCAATTGCCCTTGTTCTAGTTTAAAAATGTTCCTCTCCATGATATACTGATTTAATTCGGATACTAATATCCTTTCTTTATTTATAAATAACAAACGGAGGGCATTATTTAGTTCTAAAAAATGTAGATGATGTACAAAAAACTCTTTGTGTCAATTCGTAAGTTGCGCAGTGGATTTTGCGCTCTTTTTAAGAGAAATAGTACTAAAAAAGACTCTGTTTTGAAGTAACAAGTTGGATTTGTTATAAATTGTAAGTTGAGCTTGTTGGGGGCAATGTTTTGTGATGGTTTAAAATAGTTAAATATATTGTTTTTGCTATCAAAATGTCAGAAAATATTTGGTTGATACCGGAAAACTGTGTTCATTTGCACGCAATTTGAAAGTAAATCTTATAAGTAATATATTTATGAAAGCTTCAATCTTGAAAAAAGAAATTTTGGCATTGGTTGTTTTGTTCGTTTGTAGTCTGGCAATGAGTGCTGCATCTCCAAGAAACTATCTTTATGATACAAAAGAGGAGAATGGTAAAATCGTATCGAAAGTTATCTTCTTACATGAGGAAGGGCTTTTGAACAAACAGGTGAAATATGAATTCACCTACAATGATAACGGTAAGGTCGCTGAAAAGAAAGCGTATCGCTGGAATCAGTCAAAAGAAACTTGGGATCCTTATTATCTGATTTCTTATCAGTATAACGAGGAAAAAGGTGAAATCAATTCCGTATACGGAATGTGGAACAAAAAGAAAAAAGATTTTAGTTTGAATACACAAGAAATGGTTGTACCTGCAGCCAGTTATGAGGATATATTCTCATAATACCTATTTTAAAACATTTCATAGACACACACGAAAGTGGCGCGAATAACAAAAGACGTGAGTCCCTGTTATTAGCGCCACTTTTATTTTGTGAAAGATTATCGGGTTATCCGATAATCTTTTCTAATTCTTCCAGATTCTTGGCAACATCTTCGTCTGTTACTTCATAATTGGTCAGGTCGCCTGCCAGATACTGGTCGTAAGCCGCCATATCGATCAGACCGTGACCGGACAAGTTGAACAGGATCGTACGTGCCTTTCCTTCTTTCTTCGCTTCTTCTGCTTCGCGGATGGCAACAGCAATAGCGTGAGAGGATTCCGGAGCCGGGATGATTCCTTCTGCCTGGGCAAACATCGTTGCCGCTTTGAATGTATCCAACTGTTTTACGTCCGCAGCATTCATCAGTCCGTCTTTCATCAACTGGCTGACGATCGAGCCTGCACCATGATAACGCAGACCGCCTGCATGGATATTGGCAGGAGCAAAGTTATGTCCCAACGTGAACATCGGGATCAGCGGAGTATATCCGGCCTCGTCTCCGAAGTCATACTGGAACTGTCCGCGTGTCAGTTTCGGACAGGATGCGGGTTCTGCAGCGATCACACGAATATCTTTACCTTCTGTCAGTTTATGACGCAGGAACGGGAAAGTGATACCGGAGAAGTTTGAACCGCCACCGAAGCAACCGATCACCACATCCGGATATTCGCCTGCCATTTCCATCTGCTTTTCAGCTTCCAGGCCAATCACTGTCTGGTGCAACATCACGTGATTCAAAACACTACCCAATGTATATTTACAGTTAGGCACCTGCATAGCCAACTCTACGGCTTCCGAGATAGCAGTACCCAGACTACCCTGATAGTTAGGATGGTCGGTCAGGATCTTACGGCCGGCTTTCGTACTCATACTCGGTGAAGCGATCACTTGTGCGCCGAAAGTCTGCATGATCGAACGACGGTAAGGTTTCTGGTGATAGCTGACCTTTACCATATAAACAGCCAGTTCCAGGCCGAAAGCCTTGGCAGCATAAGAAAGGGCGGCACCCCATTGTCCGGCACCTGTTTCAGTAGTGATATTAGTAACACCTTCCTGTTTACAATAGTAAGCCTGTGCGATAGCAGAGTTCAGCTTGTGTGAACCGATCGGGCTGACACTTTCGTTCTTAAAGTAAATATGTGCAGGAGTATCCAGCATCTTCTCCAGTCCGTAAGCACGAACCAGCGGAGTGGGACGCCATACCTTATATAATTCGCGAACTTCTTCCGGTATTTCGATCCAGGCATCGGTCGTATTCATTTCCTGATGGGAAGCAGCTTTGGAAAACAGGGGATAGAGATCCTCTTCTTTCATCGGTTGCTTAGTCTGCGGATTCAAAATAGGAAGTGGTTTGTTCTTCATATCAGCCACAATATTATACCAGGCTGTGGGTATGTCTTTCTCCTCCAATAAAAACTTTTTAGTACTCATAATTCTTTATGTAGTTTACATTATTAATCAATTTGGCCTTTAAGGCTTACAACTTGGAAGCAAAGTAACAAATAATATTTCGTTCTTCAAATTGAATAAACAAAAATATATACCTTTGTGCCTTCAAATTAGACAAATAGATAACAAACGACAACAATGAAAAAACTGACTCTGCTACTGGTAAGTGCACTGACTTTGTTTTCCGCAACTGCCCAGAAGAAAAACTTCACTTACAAGTTTTATGGATTTGTGCGTGGTGACTTGTTTTACAACACGCGTGCGAATATGGCTCCGGTAGACGGAAACTTCTACCTTTTCCCGCTTGATGAACAACCGGATGCTGACGGGAAAGACCTGAACGCGACACCCAACGGCAGTTTCTATACATTTACTTCCCGATTGGGAATCAGTGTGACCGGTCCGAATGTCGGTTCTGCAAGGACTTCCGCCTGCCTGGAGACGGACTTTGGAGGCTTTTCTTCCAGTACGACCATGCTCCGTATCCGTCAGGCATGGGTTGCGCTGGATTGGGAAAAGAGTAATGTATTGATCGGTCATACCTGGCATCCGTTGTTCGGCTCCGTTTTTCCGGATATGCTGAATCTTTCTACGGGAGCGCCTTTCCAACCGTTCAACCGCAGCCCGCAAATCCGTTATCAGTATAAAGCCGGCAAGGTGAAGCTCACGGCTTCTGCTATCTGGCAGCTGCAATATACATCGAGCGGTCCGAAAGGTATGAGCGAGGATTATATAAAGAATAGCTGCGTACCGGAATTTTATGTCGGAGCGGACTATACTTCCGATAACGGCTGGCTGGCAGGAGCGGGTATCCATCTGATTTCCCTGAAACCCCGTACGACATCGGAGATAAATGACAAAGTTTATAAGGTAAATGAGCGAATGACAACATATTCCTATGAAGCTCACTTGAAATATACCGGACGTAATTATACCTTTGCAGCCAAAAGCCTGATGGCTTCCTGTTTGGACCAGACGGCTCTGATCGGAGGTTATGGTATCAGCTCTGTCGATCCGAAGACCGGTGAACAGGAATACACTCCTTTCCGTCATTCGACGACCTGGGCGAATTTTACCTATGGAACGAAATGGAAAACGGGTCTTTTCATGGGATACACCAAGAATCTCGGTACGGACGACGAACTGACCGCATCGAAAACGGTCTACGGTATGGGACTGAACATCGACCAGTTATTGACTGTAAATGTGAATTTATCATATAATTTGCCTCACTGGCAGATCGGTCTGGAATATTCTCCGGCAACAGCCTGGTACGGTACGATCGACCAGAAGAATGGCAAAGTGGGAAACACCCACGCCGTAACCAATCACCGCATATTGGGATTGGTTATGTATTATTTCTAATTTGAACGCTTTTAAATGAAAACGAAGCTAGGTATGTTTTTATTGACCGGACTGTTGATGGCAACATCCGGTTATGCACAGAAAAAGAATTTTTCGTACAAATTTTACGGACAGGTGCGTGGTGACTTGTTTTACAACTCGCGTGCCAATTCGGAGATCGTGGACGGTTTGTTCCATCTCTATCCGAAAGATGTCGAACCGGATGCCGACGGCAATGACTTGAATGCTACGGCTAACGGTAGTTTCTATCTGCTTTATTCCCGTTTGGGGATAGATGTGGCAGGACCGAATGTCGGGAAAGCAAAGACGACTGCCAAACTGGAAGTCGATTTCCGTGGTTCCGGAAGTAACTTTGCGATGATTCGTGTGCGACATGCCTATGTGAATCTCGATTGGGGAAAATCAGCCGTGTTGATCGGTCAGACCTGGCATCCGTTGTTCGGGGATATCTTTCCGCAAATGCTGAATCTCTCTACGGGAGCCCCTTTTCAACCTTTCAGCCGTAACCCGATGTTGCGTTACCGTTATACGGATCAGGGATGGAGCCTGACCGGAGCGGCGATCTGGCAGTTGCAGTATTTGTCTACCGGACCGAACGGAAAGAGCGAAGAATATATAAAGAACGGTTGCGTGCCGGAATTTTATTTCGGTGTGGATTATAAGAAAGATAACTGGATGGCCGGTGTAGGAGCCGATATCCTTTCTATCGCACCGCGTGTCAAATCTACGGTGGGAGATAATGTATATAAGGTAAAGGAACGGGTTACTTCTGTCTCTTTCGAAGCTCACGCCCGCTATACCAATGAAAACTGGAAGATATCTGCCAAGACATTGTTGGGCTCCAACCTGGCGCACCTTTGCATGCTGGGTGGTTATGGCGTAAGCAGCATCGACAAGCGTACGGGCGAACAGGAATATACGCCTTACCGCCACTCGATGACCTGGTTGAATGTAGTCTACGGTAAGAAATGGCAACCGGGTCTGTTTGTCGGTTATCTGAAGAACCTGGGTGCAGGCAAGGATATTGTCGGACCGACTTATGGTGTCGGACTGGATGTGGACCAGGTATTTACTACTAATTTGCAGATGTCGTATGTCCTGCCTCACTGGAAAGTAGGTTTGGAATACAGTCCGTCCCTCGCCTGGTATGGTGACCGTGCATTGGCTGACGGACGTATCCGCGATACGCATTCGATAACCAATCACCGTGTATTAGGTGTATTAATGTATATGTTCTGATGAAAACACTGATAATTGGAGCGAACGGCTTTACTGGCAGACGAATCTTGCAGCACCTGTCCCGGCAGGGAAAGTATGAACTGACAGGCTGTTCCTTGCATAAGGATATTTTGCCGGGAGATAATTACCGGTTCGTCCAGGCAGATATAGATAACCATCCGGCCATCGACCGGCTGATTACTGATGTTCGTCCGGCTGTCGTAATCAACGCTTCCGCCTTGTCCGTCCCCGATTATTGTGAATCACATCATGAAGAAGCCTACGCCGCCAATGTGCTGGCAGTAGAGAATATAGCCCGTTGCTGTGAGAGGACTGGCAGCCGTTTCATCCATCTGTCTACTGATTTCGTCTTCGACGGAAAGAAGAACGGATTATATACGGAAACGGATACCCCGGCTCCTGTGAACTATTATGGCATATCCAAATACCAGGGTGAATTGGCTGTTGCTGCTAATTGCAGTAATTATGCGAATGTACGCGTGGTCGTTGTTTACGGCAAGGCATTGCCGGGACAGCACGGTAACATCCTGCAACTGGTGAAGAACCGTCTGCAAGCCGGTCAGGAGATACGTGCCGTTTCCGATCAGTATCGTACACCGACCTGGGTACAAGATATTGCCGACGGTGTGGAGAAACTTATGCACACCTCTCTGAACGGAACCTGGCATATTTGTGGCGGCGAATGCCTGTCAATAGCCGATATTGCCTACCGTGTAGCCGATTATTTCCAATTGGACCGTTCGTTGATCATTCCGGTCACTACGGAAGAAATGAACGAAGCCACCCCGCGTCCCCGTTTCAGCGGACTGAGTATCGACAAGGCTGGTCGCGAACTAGGCTACACGCCCCATTCCCTGGAAGAAGGAATGGCAGAAATGAAATAGAATCCTATATAACAAGCAATATGAGCACAGAAAACAAAAACTCTTTAGAACTGAAGTACGGCTGCAACCCCAACCAGAAGCCGTCGCGCATTTTCATGCAGCAGGGGGAATTGCCTATCGAGGTATTGAACGGTCGTCCCGGATACATCAATTTCATGGATGCCTTCAATAGCTGGCAATTGGTGAAAGAACTGAAAGAGGCTACAGGACTTCCCGCTGCCGCTTCTTTCAAACACGTCAGCCCGGCCGGTGCCGCTGTTGGAATCGAGATGAGCGATACGTTGAAGAAAATCTACTTTGTAGACGATCTTCCTCTGACTCCTCTGGCAACCGCTTATGCCCGTGCCCGTGGTGCAGACCGCATGTCTTCTTATGGTGACTTTATCGCTTTGAGCGATACTTGCGATGAAGCGACAGCCCGCCTGATCAACCGTGAAGTATCCGATGGCGTCATTGCTCCCGACTATACGCCGGAAGCTCTGGAGATCCTGAAGAACAAACGGAAAGGTACTTACAACGTTATCAAAATCGATCCGGCTTATACACCGGCTCCGATCGAACACAAGGATGTCTTCGGCATCACTTTCGAACAGGGACGTAACGAGATCAAGCTGGATGAAAGCCTGTTGACCAATATCCCGACAAAGAGCAAGAATTTCTCAGAAGATGCTAAACGCGATCTGATCATTGCCCTTATCACTTTGAAATATACACAGAGTAACTCCGTTTGTTATGCCAAGGACGGACAGGCGATCGGTATCGGTGCCGGTCAGCAAAGCCGTATCCATTGTACCCGCCTGGCAGGAAACAAGGCTGATATCTGGTTCCTCCGCCAGCATCCGAAGGTAATGAACCTGCCTTGGGTTGAAAAGATCCGTCGTGCAGACCGTGATAACACCATTGATGTCTACATCAGCGACGACCATGAAGATGTACTGGCAGATGGCGTATGGCAACTGTTCTTCACCGAAAAACCGGAAGTCCTGACCCGCGAAGAAAAGCGTGCATGGCTGGATACCATGAATGGTGTGGCTTTGGGCTCGGATGCCTTCTTCCCGTTCGGCGACAATATCGAACGTGCACATAAGAGTGGTGTGGAATATATTGCACAGGCAGGCGGCTCGGTCCGTGACGACCATGTGATCGATACTTGCGACAAGTATGGCATAACGATGGCATTTACCGGAGTGCGGTTGTTCCATCATTGATTGGAGACTTCTCTTCTCTACAAAATGTTGGCAATTGCGGCTTCACCTTGAGTGATATCGCAATTGCCCCTTGATAATAAAAGCCTGAAAGGGTGACGCTGGGTTTATTCCCGGCGTCACCCTTTTCATTTTTTTTGAGTACATATATTCGAATCGTACTGTAACCTTGCTTCTTTAATCTTATGCTATTAACTTAAAGGTGCTATCCTATGATATATAAGGTCGTAGGATAGGACAATTAAGGTGTTTTCATCCGATATTTATAAATGTAACCTATGCTCTACAAATATGTAAGGCATGGGTTACATATTTGTAAGCATAGCCTTACATATTTGTATACAATCCGTTAAATAAATAAATCATAGGAGGAGAATCCTTAGAACTTGTATGGTTGACTATTATATGTTGATACATAGAACTTTAATATTTGTGTACTTATGGGAATAGACCTGTTTAGGTGTTTTTTCGTTTTTATCAGTGAAAGTAGGTGACGCCGAAATTGGTGGCGGCGTCATCGTGTAATATGTTGATATATAATGTAATACTTCTGCTGGGTGAAAGGTGACGCCAAAATGCTAAAATCTTTATAATAATGTACGTGCGTACATTAATTATATCTTTATAGACAATAGATATTAAATGGAATAATTGCTTAGAGGGGTTGAAGATTAATAAAAGAGCCGTTTTTTGGTATGACTAATTTTAACGTTCCTTTTTTCTAGTCAACAAAATTAGACATAACTTTTAAATCTACAATCCTTTTTGAAGTTTTTTTTCTCATCCTATGTTCTTTCTTATCAATTGAATAGCAAAGTAAGTACCAAATATGCTTTTTTTATTACAAACCCGATAGAAATGACTAGAAAAAAGGAACGTTTTAGCTAGTCATCCCATAGAGGTGGCAGCTTTTTATAAGAAGAACGAATTATTTCATTAACACTATTATTAATACTAAATTTTAGAATTATGAACAAAAAGTTTTCTACTCTTGTGGCTGCTATCCTGGCAGCCGGGGCTTGGACAACGCTGGACGCTAAGGTGGTCGGACTGACGCAGCCTGTTGCTGGTTCCTATTTTATTGGTACAGAGATCGCTTCGGGTGGTCTGGGCTTGAATGGTCTTCTGGGTGCTAACGGCCAAACTTCTGATGATACTGAAATTGACGGAAGTGAAACGCAATGGGTGTTGGAGGATGCTGATGAAGCTGGTGTGTATTACTTGAAAGTAAATGTAGGTGGGACTGACAGCTATTTGACGTTGAGTAATACTGGATCCAGTGTGGCATGTGCCTTGACTGAAGTTGGTGCTATTTCGGCTCCTATTACAAAGGCTGAGTTTACTTTGAATAATGGTAACTTGAAGTTAGCTAATAAAGATGACTTTGGAAGTAATGACGGTGTGAAAGCACTGACCGATCCTTGCTTAAAACTTAATGCTGCTTCGTTGCCTGAAGTTGTTGCACAGGCTGGTTCCCCTTCCACTATCGTTTTCGGAGTTTACGGAGCCGATGATGTATTTCCTGGTTTAGGAGAAGTGACAGTGGATAAAGATGGTAAAGTGAATAACTTGAATATCTTCTTGGAAAAGGCTAAGGAAGGTACTGTAACTGCCTCTTTCTACCTGCAGGATACTAATAACAAATACCTGTATGTAGACGGTGACGCAGTTAAAACAGCGGAAAAAGCTGAGGCTACTGCTGCTTATTCCTGGAAATTGGATGCAAGTGGAAAGTTGGTGTCTGTAGCCAAAGAACGTGCTAAAGCTACTGCTAAGTTCTTGAGTTTCGAGGCTGGTCAGCCAGGTGCAGCTGGTACTTGGAAGCTGGCAGATGCAGGTGTAAAAGCTACAGTTGATGAAGCAACGTTAAAAGTAAATGACGGTGTTATTAAAACAGTTTCTGTTTCTGCTTTAGCTCCGGTTGCAGCTGATAAAATCACAGCACAAGTGAACAGTGATGGTGGTCAATCTTTGGCTTTGCAAACTTCTTTCTCAAAAGATGAGTATTACTTTATCGCAGGTGCTGCAGATAAAGCATGGAAAGGCAACGACGATGGTACTGTAACTGTTGATGATCCTTCTTCTTCTATCGCTTATGATGACGCTGCAAAAAACGGTACCGACGCTTTGGATGCTTATCTGTGGAAAATTGTAGATACATCGGCAAACGGTTTAACAAGATACCAGTTTAAGAACAAAAAGACCGGTCTGGTGGCTGACTTGAATGGTGTAATCGATTTCATCGCAAGTAATGCTTACAATGGAGGTATGCTTTTAGCTAAAGAAAAAGGACAGTATCTGAATGAAGATCTTGGAGTTGCAGGTAATGATGATGCTGTTTCTTTCGGTATCTACAAATCACCGAAAGTTACAATGTCTGCTGCTGCTTTGAACGCTCTGCTTGGTGAAGGCTTCGGTATGACAATCTCTCAGGACGATGCTGAAATCGAAGGAATGGATGCATTCAATGGCAAGTTGAAAGCTGAAAAAGTATCAGCTGGTAAATACCGTTTGTTAAACGGTGACAAATATGTTGCTTTGAAGAATGGTGCTAACGACTGGGATATTGAAAACGTTGGTGATCAGGGTAGAGGTGACAAATTCTATTTGATCGATAAAGACCTGCAATCAGAGGATGCTGACGAATGGAAGAATTATCTGACTGAATTTACTTTCACTCGTTATGCAGGTGTAGATGCTAAGGTTGTTGATAAAGCTTCTGTAAGCGATGGAACAACAACAAAAGAACTGTTTGTTATGAAGTTGGGTGAAGACAAATATGTTTTGACTGCAACTAAAGGAGCTATCGCAACTGATGAAAAATATCCGACTATCGTTCTTGAACTGTCTAACATCGTAAACGTATCTGTTGAAGGTATGTTGGGCAAATACTGGAATATCGACTTTGCTTTGACTGCTAAAGAAGTTACAGAAAAAGGAGAAGATTATGCAAAAGATAACAGATATAAAGTAGGTGGTGCATTGGCTATGTTGGATGGAGACGCAGAATTCGTTCCGGCTTCCAGCGTAAGAGATACATTCCCCGAAGCACAGTGGTTCATTGCCCCAGTTGCTGACGCAGAAAACTCTTTGACTCAGTTCTCTTTGATGAACCGTGAAAGTGGAGAAGTAATCACTGATATCATTCTTCGTAAATATATCAATGAAGCTGGTGCTATCGTACCGAACGAATATATTGTAGAAGGTGTTGATGATAATATGCCTTTGACTAAGGGTGATAAACTGAAATTCAGCGAATGGGAAGCAACTGAATTCGACGGTTATCTGTCTGGTCTGACTGCAAACTATCTGCGTAACAATAAGTTCTACATGGGACAGAAACATGCTATCGCAGGTAACAATAACGTTTACTTTGCAGAAAACCATGGCGATTCTCACAAACTGGGCGTTGTTACAGACAAAGAAGGTGCAGCTGTACTTTGGAATATCGAATTTGCAGAAACAACTAAAGACAATAACATCATACCGGATACATTGAAGATCGAAAGACACTTCGCTAAGGTAAATGAAGATGGTACAGGTCTTGTTGCTGCAGCTGGCAAGGATGATAAGAAAGCAGTTCTGAATATCTTGAAATATCAGTTCAAGAACAGAAGCAATAACGAGTATATCGGTTACAGAGCTAGTGGATTTGATTTCTATGTCTTGGGTAAAGAAGATACTAAGAACGGTTATACTAAAGCACAAGGTGAAGACTTCGCTTTGAAGATGCAGCCGGATGGTACTTATAACATCATTCAGTTAGGAGAAACAACTGTTGAAGACTATAGCTATGCTAACTCATCCAAAGTACGTGTAGCCAACAGTGAAGTAGACGGTTTTGGTGAATTGATCAACATGGGTATGTATGAAACTGACGATAACTCAATCATGGTTATTGAAAAGTATGAAGCTCCTGAATATCACAAGATCACTAACCATGTATGGGGTGACACGATCACATTGGCTCGTGCAGACAATAAAGATGAAATGGTGTACGAACAGTTCAGCAAAGATGCAACTACTATCGTAAAAGATACAACTAGCTTCCTGAATATCGAAAACATTAATGATCCGAAGTTCAGCAAGATGAATGCAGCTATCTTCGCAGACACAGCTTATATCGATCGTGGCGAAGGTCTGGATGCAAATACTTGCTATCAGTATCTGTTGGCTGTAAGACAGTCTTACGGTTATCACAAAGAAAACTGCAACAATCCGAGCCATCCGGCAACTGAGTCTAACCAGATCGATACAGTTTACGGTGACTTCCTGGTT
This sequence comes from Parabacteroides timonensis, assembly GCF_900128505.1. Taxonomy (NCBI): domain Bacteria; kingdom Pseudomonadati; phylum Bacteroidota; class Bacteroidia; order Bacteroidales; family Tannerellaceae; genus Parabacteroides; species Parabacteroides timonensis. Next base: position 3,474,034 of record NZ_LT669941.1, on the reverse strand, counting down.
AACTTGATCGACACAGCTAACGTTTGGGGTAGCAATAATATCCACGTTAATCCGTATATCGACAGAAATGAAGCTGGTGAAGATTACGCTAAGTTGTCATTCGTTTCTGGTTTCCATACAAACGATACATTGTATATCGTGAAAGCTGATAACGATACTATCAAGTTAGGCATGGATACTCCGGACTTCAATGTAGCTAAGTTTGCATTCCGTTATGTAGACGAATCTGCTACGACATTCAAAATCCAGACTCAGTGGAAGAGATATCTGGGAGGTAACGGTCATTACAAAACAGCTGCTGATTTCGCAGAACATTATGCTGAAACTCCGGCAGATCTTTCTAATGATGGTTACTTGAAATGGATCAACGGTTCTTTAGTAGTTGTTGACGATTTTGATAAAGGTGACGTATTTACAATCTCAGAAGGTGTAGATCAGAAACCTGTTGCTAACGAATCTATCGATGCTACATCTGAAGTATCTGTAGTTGCTACTAACGGTGCTGTAGTTGTTAAGGGTGCTGAAGGCAAGAACGTAGTGATCACTAACGTACTTGGACAGCAGGTTGCTAACACTGTTGCTTCTTCTAACGAAGTTACTATCTCTGCTCCGGCAGGTATCGTAGTAGTGGCTGTTGAAGGCGAAGCTGCTATAAAAGCAATCGTAAAATAAGCAATTTACAAATTGAAAATAAAATTCTAAATTGTTTACCGTGCGTAGGGGCGGTTCGTGAACCGCCCTTACAAAGTAACCCGCGATGGGGGAACAGGCGGTAGATATTAATACTAAAGTAATAAAATAAAGTTCATCTGTCAGTATCTCTGCGAAGAGAGGACACAGATACAAAATTAGCTCCGATGACTAGGGTTATCGGAGCTTTTTGTATTATATATGAGTAATTCGTGTAGGATCAGGACTTCCATTGTCGGATCACTCCGGATGGAATAGTGTGTTGTTAAATCACCAAAATATTTTATTGAACAGGCTTATTTTATCGATTATAAAAGATAAAACAGCCCTCATTTTATCTTTTATAGAAGACAATCCGGCGAATTCACCACTTTTAAAACAAAAGGGACGGCCTCCAACAGACCGTCCCTTTTATATAGAAAGATTACAAAATTGTTATCCTATGTTCTTTACTTTAAGCAAATATTCAGCGATCTGAACAGCATTCAGGGCAGCGCCTTTCTTGATCTGGTCGCTAACGGTCCAGAATGTCAAGCCGTTCGGGTTGCTGATGTCCTTGCGGATACGGCCTACGTAAACCGGTTCTTTGTCGGCTACGAACAAAGGCATCGGATAGTCTTTGTTTGCCGGATCGTCCTGCAGGATTATACCTTCACCCTCTGCAAAAGCCTTGCGAGCTTCTTCTACGCTGATCGGACGTTCTGTTTCGATCCAGGTTGCTTCGCTATGAGCACGCATAACTGGAACACGAACACAGGTTGCGCTCACTTCGATATCGGAGTGCATGATCTTACGTGTTTCGTTATACATCTTCATTTCTTCTTTTGTATAACCGTTTTCAGTGAATACGTCTACGTGAGGGATCACGTTGTATGCCAGCTGATAAGCGAATTTTTCTACTGTAGGTTCTTCGCCCTTCAAGAGTTGTTCGTACTGCTTGATCAGTTCGGCCATTGCAGTTGCACCTGCACCGCTGGCTGCCTGATAAGTGGCTACCTGTACACGCTTAATGTGCGATACTTTTTCGATTGCCTTCAATGCAACGACCATCTGGATGGTAGTACAGTTCGGATTGGCAATGATACCGCGAGGACGATTCAGTGCATCTTCCGGGTTCACTTCAGGAACTACCAAAGGTACATCGTTATCCATACGGAATGCGCTGGAGTTGTCGATCATTACAGTACCATGTTTTGTAATGGTTTCTGCAAATTCGACAGATGTACCGCCACCGGCCGAAACAAAAGCAACATCGATTCCCTTAAAGTCGTCGTTATGCTTAAGCTCCTTAACGGTGTACTGTTTACCACGGAAGTCATAAACACGTCCGGCACTACGCGATGAGCCAAAAAGCACAAGCTCATCCATCGGGAAGTTTCTTTCGTCGAGTACGCGCAGGAATTCTTGTCCTACCGCTCCACTCACACCAACAATTGCTACTTTCATTTTGAGCACTAATTAAATTGTAATATAAAAAAAATGTTATAACTTTACCGCATCCAAAATCAAGGCGCGCGTATAGTTGTAAACTATTAGTGCGCAAAGATAGATAATTTTATAACAAAACTATATAGCTATGAAACAATTTATTCTTTTTCTCCTTGTATTACTTCCTGTTTGTGCATTTGCACAGTTCACAGAAACGTTTGATGGGCCGGAAATAGATGCCGGATGGAATGGACATCGTGATAAGTTTATCATTGATGAGGCTGGTTGGTTGCGGCTGAACGGTGCGGAGGGAGAACCCGGAAAAGTCGGTCTGAACTGTGTCATACCTTATGCTCCGACTATGCAGTGGGAGTTTGATGTGCGCCTGGAGGAAATCCCGAGTGAAAGTAACTATCTTCGTCTGTATTTGTATACAGAGGGTGACGGCACCTATTATTATGTACAGATAGGACATGACGGCGCAAAAAAGATCAGTCTTCGGACGAATAAGAAGCAGGCACTTTTCTCTTTGAAAGAAAGCGGGTTGACCGAGGGACCCATCTTTCTTCGTATAAAGGTGACTCTGGAGGATAATCGTGTGTGGACTTTATATTCCCGTAGAGAGGAGGATACCTGCTTCCGGCTGGAAGGAACGACTGATTCTTATCCGGTGAAGAATCCGGTTGAAGAAGGTCCGTTTATCCTTAATATCGAATATACGAAGACCCGTTACCGACATTTTGCGATAGACAATCTCCAAGTCTCTCCACGGATTACTCCTACCGATACGATTCCGGATGAAACACCTGTCGATCCGAAGCCGGAAGAGCCATTACCTCCTGCCGGTGGTGTTCCGCAATTGCAATCCATTGATATTCCGAGTTTGTCGGAGCTTCGGTTTACGTTCGATTTGCCGGTTAATATTACCAATGCCCGCTTTGCTATATCGGAAATAGGTAAAGCTGACAAGGTCATGTATGCGGATGAGGAATTGAAGACCATTGTGAATACCTCATACCCGAAAGAGATGGTTCCGGGGACGGATTATACTATATCCTACAGTGGTCTTACCGATCTGGAAGGGAATGAATTGGAAATTTTCTCTGAGGATTTTACGTTAGAAGATGATGGGGGGAATGAAGAAGGGGATGGCGATAATGGTAAAGATGATGAAAAAGGAACAGCGGCTCCCGGTTCTATCCTTATCAATGAAATAATGGCGGATCCGAAAGGTTTGAAGGAGCTACCGGAAACGGAATATGTGGAATTGCATAATGCGACAGTCGATCGTATCACGCTTTCGGGCTGGCAGTTTTCATACGGAGGAAAGGCTAAACCGATAGAAACGTTTGAACTGCCGTCGGGAGGATATGCCGTACTCTATCGTTCCGGTCGGGATATAAAGGTCGATCCTTCGGCATTGGAAGTGCCGTTGGAGAATTTCCCTTCGGCTTTGGCTAATGCGGGGAAACAATTGCAGTTATTGGACGGTTCGGGAAATGTAATTGATGATGTTACATACGATAAGGCAAAGCCTGCCAAATCGTGGGAGCGTTCCGCCTCCGGTGACTGGCATCTGTCTTCCGATCCTCGTGGCGGGACGCCTGGCTCCGTTAATTCGTCCGGTAAAGAAGAAGAACCGACCGAGCCGGAAAAACCTGTGGAACCGGATGATCCCGACAAGCCCGATCATTCAGAAGATCCTGACGATCCGGATAAACCGGATGATTCTGAAGATGATTCTTCCGTTATAGTTGAACCGTCTGAATTTATTATTAACGAACTTCTGCCGAATCCTTTTGCCGGTGGCAGTGAATATATAGAATTGTATAACCGTTCTGATCGCTCTTTGCCGCTATCCGGCTTATCAGTAGCTGTCCGTAAGGCTGACGGCACATTGAATACCCGTTATCCTTTATCGTCTGTTACTTCAATGATTGAACCGGATGGTTATGTGCTGTTGACTAAAAACAAATCGGGTGTCACCGATTTCTATACGATCCTGTCTCCCTTGTCTTTGTTTGAAATCCCCAAACTTCCTATATTGGCAAATACATCTTCTACACTTGTATTATTCCGTACAAAGGATGAAACAGTGATCGATGAAGTCGCCTATTCCTCCAAATGGCATGCTTCCTCCATAAAAGACCAAAAAGGCGTAGCTCTTGAACGAATTGATTCCGAAGCTGAAACACAATCGGCAGCAAACTGGACTTCTGCGTCTGCTACTGCCGGTTATGGAACTCCCGGTTATCAAAACTCCCAGTCGAAGATACCCAATTCGGATGAACCGGATCAGCCGACCGGAGTAGAAGCTCCGGAATGGGTTCCCGGCTCGAACCATTATTCGATAACTTATTATCTGGATCAACCGGGATACAATTGCCGCGCCTTTGTCTTCAATACGGCCGGACAGCGTGTAGCTGAAATTGCCAACCATGAACTATTGGGCCTTTCCGGACAGCTTACCTGGGACGGTTCGTCGTCCGCAGGAAGGAAGTTGCCAACAGGTGTTTATATCTTTTATGTGGAACTGTATCATGTTAGTGGACAAATGAAGACTTATAAGAAAGTGTTTCTGGCAAAATGACGATAATATTAATGACCGGTTAAAATTTTATTAGCCGAAAGATACGGGAGGCAGCATTGAGTCTTTAAAAAGTAAAGGCGGTTTATTGATAAACCGCCTTATACCATTGTGTATTATTTCTGTACCAGTCATTCAACTGAGTCAAATTCTTCTGTAATGGATAGATAGATAATCCGGAGAAAGTGTTGACTTTCGTATCTCCGCCTTTTGAGCAATAAATATAATCGGTACTGTACCTGCTTGTTACAGCTTTGTCCATACAATCCGTGAAACGGGTAAACTGTTCGTCCGTAGCCAGATGTTTTATAAGGTCGCTCAAATCATACAGCCTTGTCGGTGCGCTGGGTAAGTAGGATAATGTCTGTATATCCGAATAAGGTAATGAATAAGTACCTTCTTCCCCTCCCTTAGCAGTAATAATCTCCTTGGTGATGGCGGCGAGATCATTCAACTCGCTTGTTTTCGTTACGGCAATACAGCCAAAAGGATTTCCATTATTCTTGTAGTGTTCGTAAAAACCTTTTGCCACTCCGTCGAGATTCGCTTTTGTCTCAAATAAATAAGGAAGTACTTCCTTGTAAGGGAATCCTGCAGCAAGAACTTCTGCTGGTGATGCCACGATATAATCTGCTTTATCTTTTAACTCGTACACACATTCGACACCTCCCATACTGCAAACATCGAAAAGCAGGAAGTCAAAATGATATTCATCGGGTATACCTTCGGCCAACTCATATATTTCCATGTTATAGCCGGCCTCTTCTCCGAATGACCTAAGCATCGTCTTGTAATTGGAAGGTAACCAGGAAGTGCCATGGCTGGAAAAGATCATGCCGTAGCTGTCTGCCGGAAAATCAGTTGCAACCCTGCTGATTATGCTTTTCATCACTTCCGGATCGATCGCACTTTGGTTAGTATAATCTTCAATATGATGCTTGGTTACGATACCATTCGTGCCTTCTTTGATCTGATAAAGCTCCGCACTTTTATCACTCTTAGAATAGTAAACGATCAGATTTCCTCCATTCAGATTCTTTGGGGTAGCGACAGAGATCATATCTTCAATATTCTTGTTGATATTCGATCCTAAATTGCTGGCAACAACATACATCAACACAGTCCGTTTTGGCCCATCTTCCTTAAACTCCTCCTTCGTACAACTCCCGAATGCAAGGATGATAAGTAGGATATATATAAAATACTTAGTCTTCATCATATACTAGTAACACTATTTCTTACAAAGGTACGGATAATTTTAATCCACGCATGAAATTAATATCATTTCTATCTATCGGGACATTCTTTTTATTTATATTTGTAAGCTGAAATTAATTGAGAATCAATGATTAAATAGAACTAGTATGAACAAACTCTTGTTGATATTCCTGACATCTTTATGTGTCGGGATGGGGGTAAAGGCACAGGTAGTGGCTGTAAAGTCGAACGTGTTGTATGATGCAACAGCTACGGCGAATCTGGGTGTTGAGGTGGCTTTCAACAAACACTGGTCGTTGGATATCTCCGGAAATTATAACGGATGGGATATTGTCAGCGATAAATCGTGGAAACATTGGATGATACAACCCGAAGGGCGTTACTGGCTGCATGAAAAGTTTAACGGACATTTCTTTGGCGTGCATGGTATCTACATGGATTATGATATTTCCAATTCCAACTTCCTGTCGGTGATGAAAAAAGACTATGCTTACGACGGTAACGGATATGGAGGCGGTGTTTCTTACGGTTATCAGTTGTATCTTTCTCCGCACTGGAATATTGAGTTTTCGGCAGGTGTCGGCTTTATACATTTCGAGTACGATAAATCGGCTTACCCGACTACCGAAGACGGTTCTTCTGCAAAGTACCGTAATAACTATTTCGGGCCGACGAAACTAGGCGTAAGTATTACTTATATCATTAAATAAGCGAACAATGAAAACTTCATTCTACATATTCTTTTTCTTTTTGATCATGCAGGTGTGTCCTGTCCGGTTGCTGTCGCAGACGCAAGCTACTGTTTACAATGGTTTCGTCAATATCAAGCAAAACAAGGCTGAAGTAGAGAATGGCCAGTTGAAACTGGATATGAATCTATTGCTGAGTGGTTTGTCGGTAGGACGTTATCAGACGCTGGTATTGACTCCGGTATTGCGTAACGGCAATCATTCGTTCCGCTTTGCACCTGTCCGCATCAATGGGGCGAACAAGCAAAAGATGTATGAGCGTACCATCGCATTTGAGGGAAAACAGGTGGCTGACGGAGGGGCTTATGTAGTCCTGAAAAGTAATCCGTCCTTATTGCAGGAAGTCAACTATAAGAAAGTGATCCCTTTCCAGCCATGGATGGAGGAGGCTGAACTGATTCTTATAGGTGAGTTGAATAATTATGACGATGTTCCGGTTCAGACTTATACGAATGTCCTGACCGATCATTTTTATATCCAGATGGCTGAATAATACATAGTAAAACTGTATTCAACCGTTCACCATTCACCTGTTTGTGTTTATATATTGATTGTTAAGGCGTGGTTGGTGAATGGTCGGGGTGAATGGTTTTGTAAAAGGGTGAACGGTTGGCCTAAACTGTTCACCTCTGTCTTTTGGGGACTCTTCTTCCTTAGCACGTATGTAATTACTCACTAGGTGGAAAGTCTGGACTGACTAAGCCGGATGTCATAATCTTTTTGCTTAACGACCACCGTCGTTAAGCTTGATGAGCGACGTCGCAAAGCTTAACGGCCTTGGTCGCAAAGCTTGACGATGCTGGTTCACGGAGTTGTAAGTCATGACTAAAGAGTTAGTTTCTAGTAGGTTTGATAATAAAAGAGACTGTGTGAAGAGGTAGTTTTGAATTACCGGATAAATCTTTTATAAGAAGGTGAACGGTTTAGGGGCAACCATTCACCTTTTAACCAAACTGTTCACCTTGTCCGTTCACCTATAATCTCCAATAATCAAAGGGCGAGTATGAAAGGTGAAGGGTTGAAGGGTATATTGCTCAAATTTGCTAGTATGTCAATGATAGAAAAAGGTGAGCTTCAAATAGGAGCAATATTTGAGTCTTTTATGAGGCGAAGCCTCATGCCGCAGGCTCTCTTTTGCCGTCGGTTTTTAACCGACGGATAGATTAAATGCTCCGGCTTTGCCGGATTCTTCTGTGGGTTTTAACCCCTTTAGACATATAATGGTAGTCCCTGTTTTTAAAGGGGCTTAAGCCCACATAGGAAGAGGCTTTGCCTCCTGATTATTAGTCCGTCAGCTGAAGCAGACGGCAAAAGAAAGCCTATGACACAAGGCAAAGCCTTGTTGAAGACAATGACACGAATAGACTCAAATCTGACAATGATTGAGGCATTCTAGCCGGGTAAAACATGACGGTGTACTATACAGGTCTTGAATGGTTTTATCTTTGGGTGAATCCTAAATGGATAAAAATAATCGTTTAGAAGTAAACCGTTTCGTTGCTAGTTCCGCCATCTACCCAAGGGTTAATGCTGCCCGACAAAGTTATGTCTGATGCCTGGATGGTGAAGGTGTAAGTTTGTTTCTTCCCTTTTTCAAGGGCTTTTTTTGATTCGATACGGTAATCTTTGTCGCTCATTCTGACGATGAATACTGGTTTCTCTACCGGATAAAGAAGATAATCGGTAACGATCGTTACTTCTGTCGAGGTAATAGCCTGGTTTTTACCTTCTACGAAGGCAAAGGGAGTACTGGCTGTATTTGCGCTGAGTTGTCCGGTCTGTACATTCAGTTGGACTGTCGATGGATAGTTTTCCATCGAAACGCTTTGCAGAACCATGTATTCTTTGGTATCGCCTGCCATTTTGAATTTAAGCGTGATGGCGGAGAGGATATGGTTGAAAGAGAGATTTACTTTCTGATCGGCTGTTGTTTTATCTTTGTTCAAGACTGGGGTAGCCCACATGATGTCGTCTTGTTTCTTCAAGTCGAAAGGTATACTTAACGGAGTGGCTGTGGCCGCTTCGGTATAAGGGTAATAAGCATAAAAATTGAGTAAGGTGTCGGGGTTGACAGGGTAATGAGCATGTGTATCACTAATGAATTCGTTACTATTTATAAAACTAGTATATTGATTATTGTTTAAATCTTTACGAATAACAAAGTTTGTGGGGGGTTCTTTTGTGTGTCCCCAGCCAAATATTCCTATAACAGAATAATCGGGGAATAGATTTGCATCAATCGCTGCTTTACTTTCAAATGCATAATTAATTTTAGCACAAAAATATATTTCAACTTCTTGTTGATATTTTTGTGTAATATTATTGTTACAGCTACAATTAATTATTGAAATTACAATCAATATATATTTGATTCTCATTTTATGAAGGACTATATGTTTATCTTGAATAATTAAGGGACAGAGTATTTTCTTATTTTAATAAATCTGTCCCTTATTATATTATCAATTAATTTTCTATATCCTTATCAATATCAGTTGTTGGATTCCAGTCTACAATAGTAGTTGTAATAGTTATTTTATCCTTAAATGTTAAATTGATATTATTGGTGGTTCCTGGTTTGGTTCCATTTTCAATATTGTCTATATCGACTGTTAATGTATTACCATTTTCATCATTGTATTTTGTTGTTTGTATTTCAATAGAAAGTTTTTTTCCTGCAGAACCTAATTCGGGAACAATCATCGCTGAATAAGTTTCTCCACCAGAAGATAGATCAACGCCAACACCAGAATATAGATCGAGGTCTTGTGCCCCATCTTCTGTTGCTGCAGCTATAGAAGGTGCAGTCGTTTTATCTCCTAATGTTAAACTGAGATTTTTAGGAATATTTTTTAATTTTACACTTGTTATTTTGCCAAAAGTACTTTGTGCTATGTCATTTCCGGTTAATTTAACTACTATTTGTGAAAGCATGTGTTTGAATTCTATATTTGCACTTGCTGCTGATGTCGTTTTGTTTCCTGCATCTATAAGTTGAGCGCTTAATATGTCTGTTTTTCCGTCTATTCCAGTAAATGTAACTTTTCCATCGCTATATGTTATGGAACTGCCATCAATTATGGGATAGAAGCCTAAGAAATAAGCATTCTTTCCATTGTTTGCATAATATAGTTGATCTTTATCTAATGTAACACCACTTGCAGTAACAGTCGCGGTTTTATTAATAGCTTCATTCCAATTTAATGTGCCAGGAGTTGTGCCTTCAATATCCCATCTAAAAAGTTGAATTTGGGTATTAGGTGCGAATTTCGTCTTATCATTACTGTCGGTCGGGTCTGCAGCCCTGGTTTCAACATTTAGCACGCCTGCTCCTAACTTTATCTCCACCTTTTGATCCTTCTGAGTTTCATCTATCGGGTCACTCTCGCTTGTACAAGCGGTCATTGCTGCAAGAGTTGCAGCAATTGAAATCATACTTAATACTAATGTTTTCATACTTATCAAATTTAAATTGTTTGCACTTTATTTGTTTTACTAGTGTTTTATTCAATGACCATGTTGTCGCCGGCAGATACTTCCCACTTGTTGATCTTTACAGTGAAGGAAGCGGTCTTTTCTACCGTTACGGATACGTCGACATTTACGTTGTTGCCTTCCGTTGTGCCTATCGACTCTCCCAAATCGAGGGTGGTGGAAGAGGTACTGCCGTCAGTGAGGGTGAAATCCAGCTTTACCTCATTTTTGGGGGGTGCGGGAGGGGGTTCTCCATGTTTGGGGGCGGTTCCTAGTATCATGATGTTTGCTTTTACTCCTTCCTTTGAGGGAGTGGCTTCAAAGTTAACCGTGGTTGTTTTATCCGGTACGATCTCTAGCTTGCTTAAGCTGAAAGCCGACGGTACGCCTGATAACGCTCCTTTACAGTCTTTTATATGTTCCATACCGTCGATTTTTATGTCGAGCGTTACTTCGCGGATCAATGGAGTCGGACTAAACTCACGTTTGTTCTGTGCGCCTTCGTTGGCCTCCACTTCCAGATCATTGATGGCTATCCCGTATAAAGGAGTACGTCCCGATGATGTTACGCTTCCGGATGCTTTGGTCTCCGGGATGTATGCTTCTGCCGTTTCGAATGACTCCATATTGCGGAACTGAATGTTATCTGCATCGCAGTTGAAGATCAGTAAACGGTATTTATCCGGTGGCAGGGTGAAATGCAAACCGTCGGCATCACCTTCGATCTGTGTCATGGCACCCTTTTCCTGGGGATAAAAGCAATAACGTAATTTCTGGGGATTTTTGTAGCCGCTCATGGCCTGTTCCCATTTCAACGAATACGAAATAAAACCGTAGGATGTCTCTTCTGACTCATCTTTCGAACTGCATTTTATGAAACATGTTATGATCAAAAATATACAGACTACTATTCCACATGAGCAACCTACCTCTTTAGTATTCATCCTTTAAATATGCGTTGAATATCAATTAATGTTCTTTGATGACGCAAATATATCGGGAAAAAACAGGCAAAATATTGCTTTTTCTATTCAATAAGTTGTAAAAAGTACAAGAACCGTTGATTTTTACTGGTTTTCTCTTTTTATCGTACGCATTGAACGGGGTGACTGGCCAAAATTAGTCCGGCAGAAGTGGGAAAAGTTGGACAGCGACTCGAAACCGTATTTATAACTGATCTCGGAAATGGACATTTCGGTGGTGGTTAGGTCGTTCTGGATGTCTTCACATTTCTTTTTCAGCATCCACTGGTAGGCCGGTTCACCGAATGTTTCTTTAAACAGGCGGCGGAAGGTTGGCGTGCTGTACCCTCCCAATTGGGCGAAGGCTTCCACATCCTTTGCCTTCATATAATTTTGCATAACGAAGTAACGGAAGCTTTTGCTGTAACGGTAGATCGGTGAGTAGAACGCAGCAAGATCTTTTAATGTATAGTAGCAGTTAAGCAGGTAGACCAACTCTGTCCGTTTGGCCTGCAGGAAGCCGGCACACAACAGGTCGTCGTTCAGGTACATTCTTACTCCTTCCACGAAATAGCGCAACGGCGGACACATTTCCATCACGATGGCCTCTCGGCGGGAAGTCTCGGCTATGCTTGCTCCTTTGTTGAAACGCTCGTTGCAGACGTTGATCGGACGTTCGAACAGATACAGGATACATTCTACGGCTTCGAGGACTTTGAACTCCACTTTCGAGCCGATCGGTTGCAGGATGAACTGGCCGTCACTAATGATAGTGTGGGGATGTTCTTCACTGTTTACTTCAACGGTTCCTTTCAGCAGAAAATAGAGTGTATTCTGCATGCATTTTTCCTGGGGGATCATCATCCCCTTCGGATAAGAACGATATTTAAAGATCTGCTTCCTGTATTCGGGACAGGAGGCACAATCCGTGAATTTGGTATACCTCAGATCTTGTGAGAACATATTGCCCTAAAGTCTTATAACTTAACCTTTTTACTCTTGCCTGAACTTTCGTTGTGAAAACGATCGACAGCGGTCACAATATAGTGATATTTTTGCTTTCCATTGTTATAAGGCATTAAATAACTTGCCTCCCGGGTTATTTTTACGATTTTGGCCGGGTTGCTCAGGTCGACCGGTTCTTTATTCTCGAAACGGTAAACTACAAAATAAGAAGCAAGTTCCGGATTAGTAGGGCTTTGTTCGGCTTGCCAGTGCAGTTTATAACCCTCGGCTGTCCATTCCGCTTTCAGCTTTTTCACTTCCTTCGGGGCGCGGTTATGCATCTGGCTATAAGCCGGGATCAGGGCCGGGTAACGATGATAGTTTCTTTTCAGGCTGTCGGCTACGCCTTTGTTGTTCCATAGGATCTCGTTGGCAGGCCAGAAACAATTGCCTTTTACTTTCGAGAGCGAACGTTCGTAAAGCATTTTGCGGGTCAGCTGGTCGGCTTTCATCGTGCGGGCTACGTCCTGACCTATATAAAGATGTGTACCTTCGGGTGTCGCATTCTTGTTCCACCATTGGATCAGGGTGATATAGTCAGCTGCCGGGTGGCCGATTTCCCAGTATATCTGTGGCATGTTGTAGTCGATCCAACCTTCTTTCACCCAGTGGAGTACATCGGCGTAGAGGTCGTCGTAGTTTTGCAGGCCGTTGGTGTTGCTGCCTGAGCCGTCGGGTGTACTTTTCTTATTCCGGTAGATACCGAAGGGGCTGATGCCGAAACGCACCCAGGGTTTGGTAAGCAGGATGGTCCGTTTCAGTTCGCGGATCAGCGTGTTTACGTTCTCACGGCGCCAGTCGCCCCGTTGGGCGGAGGTGTATCCTTTGTTCAGGCCGTATTTCCGGAAACTGTCGTCGTCGGGGAAAGGCATTCCTGCTGCGGGATAGGGATAGAAGTAGTCGTCCATATGGATGGCGTCTACGTCGTAACGGCTTACGATATCGCGTACCACTTTACAGATGAACTGGCGGCTGTCGGGCAGTCCCGGGTCGAACAGGATCTGTTTATTATAGGTAACGAACCACTCCGGGTGTTTGTGATAGATATGCGAATCTGCGAAGCGGGTATTTCCGGCCGTGCTTGCCCGGTAAGGGTTGAGCCAGGCATGAAATTCCATGTTCCGTTTGTGGCACTCTTCAATAAGGAAGGCCATCACATCGAAGTTGCCGGCCGGTGCTACGCCCTGTTCGCCTGTATAGAAGCGGCTCCAGGGTTCGATATCCGATTTATAAAAAGCGTCGGCTTCCGGGCGTACCTGGAAAATGATGGCATTGATACCGCAAGCCTGCAGATAGTTGAGTTTGCGGACGAAGTCTTTGCGGAGTTGGGTGGGAGTCATATCCTTGTATTCCCCCTGAAATGCGGTTTGTATCCAGGCTCCCCTGAATTCCCGTTTATCTTTTCCTTCTGTTTTTTGAGTTGATATCTGTTTGGTTGTCGAACAAGACGTTACGGCACATAGGAGTATGGCCAGCAACAGGCGGATATATTGGATCTTCATGAATTTTCGTTGGTTTGGGATTATTGTAACACATTATCGATTCTTGTGGCAAAGATACATTTCTTTTTGCTATTTTTGTATCCTTTATTAGGGAAAGATTTATGTCTGAAAATAATTCTATATTTATCAAGGGGGCTCGTGTCAATAACCTGAAGAACATTGATGTAGAGATCCCACGCGACAAATTGGTCGTCATCACCGGATTATCCGGCAGTGGAAAGTCTTCGCTCGCTTTTGATACCTTATACGCCGAAGGTCAGCGCCGGTATGTGGAAAGCCTTTCGGCTTATGCCCGCCAGTTCCTGGGACGTATGAGCAAACCGGAGTGTGACTATATTAAAGGAATTCCGCCTGCTATCGCGATCGAACAGAAGGTGAATACCCGTAATCCCCGTTCGACGGTGGGTACATCCACGGAAATTTATGAATACCTGCGACTGCTTTACGCCCGTATCGGAAAGACGATCTCGCCTGTTTCCGGGTTGGAGGTGAAGAAGCACCAGGTAAAAGATATCGTCAAAGAGGTATTGTCTTACCCGGACGGAACCCGTTTTGCCGTATTCGCCCCGGTGGTGTTGCCCGAGGGACGAAATATGAAGGAACAACTGGAGATCCTGCAGAAGGAAGGGTATACCCGTTTGTCGATCGACGATACGGCTTACCGTATGGCGGAAGTGATGGCTGACGAGTCGTTATTGGCTTCTCCGTCTATCGAACTGTTGGTAGACCGTCTGACCGTTTCGGACGATAAGACGTTGAAAAGCCGTTTGGCCGACTCGGCGGAGACTGCTTTTTTCGAAGGACACGATACTTGTATCATCCGTATCTATGCGGCTGAAGGTACGGTCGTGAAGGAATACTCCAAGAAGTTCGAAGCGGATGGTATTACCTTTATCGAACCGACGGATATGATGTTCAGCTTCAATAATCCGTTAGGGGCTTGTCCGGTCTGCGAAGGATTCGGTAAGGTGCTCGGGATAGATGAGAATCTGGTGGTACCAGATAAAAGTCTGTCGGTCTATCAGGGGGCGGTAGTCTGCTGGAAGGGTGAAGTGATGGGAGAATGGTTGAAGGAGTTCATCGCCAAGAGTGAAAAATACAACTTCCCGATCCACCGTCCGTATTACGACCTGACACAAAAGGAGAAAGACCTCTTGTGGCATGGAGCCAGGGGACTGCACGGCATCGACGACTTCTTTAAATTCGTAGAAGAAAACTTATATAAGATACAGTACCGGGTGATGCAGGCCCGTTACCGGGGTAAAACGACCTGTCCGTCCTGCAAAGGTGCCCGTCTGAAACCGGAAGCCTTGTATGTAAAGGTAGGCGGGAAGAATATTGCCGAACTGGTGACTTTGCCTATCACGGATGCTAAAGCATTCTTCGATAACCTGCAACTGGATGAAACGGATGCTGCCGTAGCCAAGCGTCTGCTGACGGAGATCATGAACCGCCTGCAGTTCCTGTTGGATGTCGGGCTGGGGTATTTGTCGCTCGACCGTCTGTCGGCTTCTCTTTCCGGTGGTGAAAGCCAGCGTATCAACCTGGCCACTTCTTTGGGTAGCAGCCTGGTAGGTTCTTTATATATATTGGATGAACCGAGTATCGGTCTGCATTCGCGGGATACCGATTTGCTTGTGAAGGTACTGCGGCTGTTGCAGTCGCTGGGGAATACGGTCGTTGTGGTTGAACATGATGAAGATATTATCCGGGCAGCCGATTATATTATCGATATTGGCCCGAAAGCCGGCCGTCTGGGTGGTGAAGTGGTCTATCAGGGGGATGTAAACAACCTGCAGACCAGTAGTAACAGTTATACTGTCCGTTACCTGACCGGTGAGGATAAGATCGAAGTTCCTTCTTTCCGTCGTTTATGGAATAATTATATAGAGGTAAAAGGGGCCCGTAAGAATAACCTGAAAGGGATCGATGTGAAGTTTCCATTGAATGTGATGACGGTGGTAACGGGTGTCAGCGGTTCCGGTAAGAGTTCGCTTGTCCGTGATATCTTTTTTGAAGGGGTGAAACATTACCTGGATGAAGCCGCCCGCCTGATGGTGGATTGCTCCGGATTGAGCGGGGATATGAATCTGATCCAGGGTATCGAGTTTGTCGACCAGAATTCGATCGGTAAGAGCTCCCGTTCCAATCCCGTGACCTATATCGGGGCTTACGACGAGATCCGTAAGTTGTTCGGCGAACAACCTTTGGCCAAGCAAATGGGTTATACATCTGCATACTTCTCTTTTAATAAAGAAGGAGGACGCTGTGAAGAGTGCAAGGGGGACGGCCGGATCACTGTCGAGATGCAGTTTATGGCGGATATCACGCTCGAGTGCGAAACCTGCCACGGCAAACGTTTCAAACAGGATGTGCTCGATGTGGAATATCATGGGGCAAACATCTATGATATGTTGGAAATGACGGTGAACCAGGCGATCGAATTCTTCGAACAGTATCCCGGCTCACAGGAAAAGAAGATTGTCAAGAAGCTGAAACCGTTGCAGGATGTCGGTCTGGGTTATATCAAACTGGGACAAACGTCTTCTACGTTATCCGGCGGTGAGAACCAGCGTGTGAAACTGGCTTATTACCTGGGACAGGAAAAGCAGCAACCGACCTTGTTCGTATTCGACGAACCGACCACCGGACTGCACTTCCACGATATAAAAACATTATTGAAAGCATTTAATGCCTTGATCGATAAAGGACATACGGTTGTGATCATCGAGCATAACATGGACGTGATCAAATGTGCCGACTATCTGGTAGACTTAGGTCCGGAAGGCGGTAATGCCGGAGGTTATCTGGTTTGTGCCGGAACACCGGAGGAAGTGGCTATGTGTCCGGAATCGTATACAGGAAAGTATTTAAAAGAAAAATTATAGAGCTATGAACGGCTTTTAGTGTCAGAATCCTCTGCTGTTGAATGTTAATTAATATTCCGGCAGAGGATTTTTTGTGCTCATTTGAATATATTTATTACCTTTGATACTATCAAATGATACTACCAGCATGAAACCTCCTTATAATATAACTCCTTACATATTGGCAAAAACTGCTTCTATTTCAGAAAAACTTGGTGAAATAAAAGCGGCCTGTCTGCATAGGCCACCCACTGAATTGAGGAAAAAGAACAGGATAAGGACGATTCATTCGTCCCTGGTCATTGAAGGAAATACTTTGACGCTCGATCAGGTGACGGCATTATTGGATAATAAACGTGTGATAGCTCCATTGAAAGATATTACCGAGGTGAAAAATGCGATCCGAACTTATGAGAATATGCATTTATTCGATCCTTTCAATATAGAGTCTTTGTGTAATGCTCACCGGATGTTGATGAATGGTTTGGTTGAAAATGCCGGTAATTTAAGGAGTCGCTCTGTTGGTATAATGAAAGGTGAGCAATTGGCACATGTAGCTCCTTCGGGCACCCTTGTCAAATCGCTATTGAATGACCTGTTTGATTATCTGTCCGATGAAGACGAAATTTTGCTTATAAAGAGTTGTGTCTTTCACTATGAGTTTGAATTTATCCATCCGTTTCTAGACGGTAATGGCAGGATGGGGCGTTTGTGGCAAAGCGTTATTCTGACGAAATATAATTCTGTGTTCGAATATCTGCCTGTGGAATCTCTTATTAAAGAAAATCAAGAAGAATATTATCGAATGTTGGCTGTGGCTGATAGCCAGGGAGCATCCACTGTTTTTATAGAGTTTATGCTCCGGATTTTAGAAGAATCGCTGGAAGAGTTGCTACAATCGCAAAATATAACTATTTCAGGTAGCGACAGGATTGCTTTATTTAAGGACTATATCACAGATCGATCTTTTACCCGTAAAGACTATCTGAGATATTTTAAAGAACTGTCCACCTCTACTGCCAGTCGCGATTTGAAGGATGCTGTCGATAATCATTTGCTGCGGAAAGAAGGGGAGAAAAGCCTGACACGTTATACATATATATAAGGTATAGAACAACAAAAGGAGAATGTCTCATCTCGAGAACATTCTCCTTTCTTTATATAGGTTGTAATATTTCTGAATTACTTCTTTGTCATGTCGAATGACAGATTGATTGGAGTCCAATTCGGGAAATTCTGTCCGCCTACTGTTACATTTGCTGCATTTAGGTCGAATTTCAAAATCTTCTTGTCAATAGCATAAGATGCAGTCTTAGCTTCAATTGTAACGACAACACCAGCAGCAGCGATAGTTAATGGCTCCGGTTTTAGAGTCATTACAACTGAATCTTTAGCAGCATTCAACGTTGCTGTATAGTTGATTTTGTATTTTAATGATCCGATCATTCCGATAATAGGATCAGCGTTTTCTTCACCAACGATAGCCTTTACTAATGCGTCATAAGGGAATTTTTCAAAAGTAACAGAGTCATTCTTTACTGTCAAATCTAATGCTGTTCCTTCTTCTGCAGTAGCTTTAGCCATTGCATAAGTCATTTTACCACTGTAATCTCCAACAACTTCTTCTACTGTCGGTACTGTTGGGGTTTCATCGTCATCATCACTACAAGAAGCAAAAGTTAAACCAAATACTGCTAGCATCATCACAAGTGACCATTTCAACGTCTTTTTCATCGTTCTTATTTTTTTAGTGTTAATAAATTATGTACGACTAATAAGATGAAAGAAGTTGGCAAAAGGCTGCATCGAATCAAATTTTTTAAGTATCCATTCGAGGACCAGTATTTCCCTGCAAAGTATATTCTTGTGATTATATCAGCTGACCTACTTCCTGTAAACGTTTTCTTAATTGTTTGATATCCACATTATGGACATCCGGAGATTTGGATGTATAGATCTGCCCGGCAGCAATACCGACGGCTTCCCCGGTCACTAAGGATGGCGGCATAACGCGTAAGCTGCCATGTGCATATGAGTCCGTCGAAATACAACGTCCGGCAACCATTACATTTTTTAGATCCATAGGGGTAAGGCAACTGAACGGTATTCCATGGGATTCTCCTTTTTTATAACGGGGATAGACTGTTGCATCCTGTTTATGAACATCGATATAATAACAGTTACGTCCGATACTATCGTTAAATTCCCGGCGTTCCAGCCAATCTTCCAATGTAAATGTATAGTCACATTTTATCCGGCGGCTTTCCCGTATCCCCATTAAATTAGCAGTACCTGCCAGAAACGATGATGCAAACGATTTAGGTTCGAATTCAACCAACCCTTCATGTAACTGTCGTGCCAGTTTACGTCCTTTCATCATAGCTTCTGTCAACGATGCCGGATCGGTACTGTTTACTGTCACATGTCCGGCATTGAATCCCAGGAATCCGGGGCCGATCAGTTTGTCATTCATGTGTTTATCTTTTACCAACGGATACTTCGGATTACCGTAGATCGAATGGATCGGACTGTTTTGCCGGCTGGTATGGACATTCCCTATTATAGAAAATGCATATGGATCGACATTCGATACGGTGAAGCATAAAGTACCTTCCTGCACGGAACCGCTGTCGTCTCCCATTACGAAACCCGCTCCGGCCCAGGCAGCCAGGTCCCCATCACCCGTACAATCGATAAACACCTTTGCTTTATAAGTGGACAATCCGGCTTTGTTGGCAACAACTATTGCGTCGACCACTCCTTTCCGTTTCATTTCGACGGCTGCCATTGTAGAGAAAAACAGGACTGATACACCGGCGGAGGTCACCAAATCATCGTATACTACCTTCAGGTATTCACCGTTTATCGGAACCCAATTATCGTAATGGATATGGGGCACTCCTTTTTTCGATTCGGTAAAGACTTTCTCCGCAATACCTTTATAGATAATCTTCTCACCATCAGAAAAAGGGCACCAGGCATTTAGTAAGCCGGAGGTTCCCATTCCCCCCAAAGCACCTGTTCCTTCTATTAATAATGTTTTGGCACCTTCGCGTGCCGCGGCCGTAGCCGCAGCACATCCCGAAGGTCCTCCTCCGACAACTATCACATCCCAATCATCGTAAACCGGTATCTTCGATTTATCCGGTGAATAACTGCCGGTAGGATTTTCAGCAGCAAAGGGTGTTACGCTTGCTACAGAGGCCAGGCCTAAAGAACTAATGTTTTTGATAAAATTTCTTCTTTTCATATTACCATCCAGGATTTTGTTCCAGTAATTTATTCGCATCCAATTCGGTGACAGGTATAGGCAACAAATAATGTTTTTCTTCTATTACAGCTCCGATAACGGGATTTTGTTTCATCATCGCTTCTTTTAGTTTATGTGTGCGCAAGAGGTCAAAGCGACGATGTCCTTCGAAGGCAAACTCTCTGCGACGCTCCAGAAGAATAGTATTCAGGAAATCCTCCTTACTTAATCCTGTCTTGATGTCGATAGACGAAGTTTCATTCATGTTAAGCCCAAAAGCTCGCCGGCGTACTACATTCAGACAATTATATGCCTCTGCATCAGATGGGTTGATGGCGTTTAAAGCTTCAGCACGCATCAGATAAACATCCGAGTAACGCAGTAGCGGATAATTATTTTCTCCTCCCTGGGATCTTACGGCTAGTGGGGATGGATCCTGGAATTTGTTCACGTAACATGGAAATTCGTAATTAGAAGACATATTCGGATATTCTTCTTTGGTGTAAAGGCGAACGTTTATATCCCGCCGTAGGTCTCCTTCTTCATAACAGTTATAGTGATCGGGTGTCACAGGGTTATCTCCGTATCCTACCCAGCCGTTTATATTGACAAAGGGAGGACGGTAAAAACCGTTGTAATTACTGCCTATCACTCCCGGTGTATTCCGTTTATACTGAATTTCGAAAATAGACTCTTGTCCGTTTTCTTTTTCAACATCAAAGTTATCAGCGTAGTTTTCCCAGAGTTTATATCCCATTTGCATTACTTCCTCTGTCTCTTTCACTACATTCTGATAGTCCTCACGGGTTAAATAGACTTTAGCCAGCAAGGCGGCTGCGGAACCTTTTGTGGCACGTCCTAAATAACCGCTAGGCAGTTGACCGACGGAAGGTAAAACAGATTTGGCTTCCTGTAAGTCTTTTATGATCTGCTCATAACATTGGTCGGTTGTATTTCTTGCCACTTCCAATCCGTCCAGTTTTGTCGTCTGTTGTAATACCAGAGGGACACCTCCATATACGCGGACTAAGTTGAAGTAAGCTAAAGCCCGCAGGAATTTAGCTTCTCCGACAAGCCTGCTTCTCACCTCTTCTTTGATCAGGTCGCTTCCCATATTCGAAATGTTCTCTATCGCGAAATTGGAACGGTTGACTGCTACATAATGTTTGATCCAGACGGAATAAACCAAATTCGTATTTCCGTCAAACTCAAACTTATCCAATGCATTTTTATCCAGATTGGTAGTGGTACGGCCGCCGCCCCATTCACTATCGTCCGTACCCTGGCTTTGCAACACTTCCCAGAACTGATTGTAAATGTCGTTATCCGTAAAAACCGAATAAGCACCATATACGGCTGCAGTCGCGTCTTCTTCCGATTTGAAGAAGTTTTCGGGACTAAGATTGGATTCCGGGATCAGATCCATATCTGTACAGGAACTCATCAAGATTGAGCTCACGATTATAAATGTTATCTTTTTCATAACTTAGACTCAATTAGAATTTTATATTCAAACCAAACAATACTGATTTAGCAAATGGATATGAAAAGGCATCATACCCGGCTCCAAGGTTATCCTGACCGTATTTACTTACTTCCGGATTATCACCGGAATAGCTTGTGATCGTAAAGAAGTTCTGTAAAGAAGCATAAACACGCAAGTCGGTTATATACTTCGTGAAGCCCAGAAATTCTGTCGGTACTGTATATCCTAATGTGATATTCTGGAAACGCCAGTAAGAGCCGTTTTCTACATATTGGTCGGATACACGCAAGACAGCCTTCGATCGGAGAGGGCGTGGAAAAGCTGCATTCTGATTTGTAGGAGTCCATCTATCCATTGTTGTAGCAAACATATTAGTTGCCCCCTGCATGTTTTCCATTACGACTCTTGTTCCATTATACACATCATTCCCAATAGTGAAAATCGTGTTTACATTTAAGTCGAAGTTCTTATAGGAGAATGTATTATTGAAACCTCCGAATACCTTCGGCTGGGCACAACCGATAATGGTACGGTCGAGGTCGTTGATTATGCCATCCGGAACACCATCCGGCCCGCTGATATCCTTAAAGCGGATGTCTCCCGGTTTGGCTGTAGGCTGGGCAGATCCTTTGATATCATCCGATTCATTGAACAGCCCGTCATATACATATCCATAGAATGTTCCCAGAGGCTGTCCTACCTGTACGATACGTCCCAGGTGTGTCCCTGTGTCATCCTGTCCGGGCTGGTCCGGATAGATGAAAGAGACATCTCCCAGGTCCAACACTTTGTTTTTGTTGTAAGTAAGATTTAAACTTGTATTCCAGGTAAAGGCACCTTCTACCGGAGTTGCATTGATGGATAGTTCAAAACCTTTGTTTTCCACTTCTCCGATATTTTTCAAACCGGAAGAGAAGCCGGAAGATCCGGGGATTTTGACTTTCAATAATAGGTCGTGTGTCTTTTTGTAATAGCCGTCGACCGTAACCGTCAAGCGGTTATTGAAAAAGCCAAGATCGATACCAGCATCGAACTGCGAAGTGGTTTCCCATTTAAGGTTCGTGTTGGCTACCTGTGACGGATAGTAGCCCGTCACTTTTTGACCATCGCTTACATAACCGGTTGACCCTAATAAGGCGTATGATGGATAAGTTCCGATTCCGTCCTGGTTTCCTGTTATACCAAAACTGATTCTCGGCTTTAAATTACTGAACACGTTCAGATTCTTAATGAACGACTCTTCCGAAGCTCTCCATGCAAAGGCTGCAGACGGGAAGTATCCCCAACGGTTATCTTTACCGAAACGGGAGGAACCGTCGGCACGGATGGAGGCGGTGAACAAATATTTATTATTCAATGTATAGTTAATACGTGCCAGATAGGAGTTCAAAGCCCATTTTGTAACACTCGAGCCGGGTGCGGAATAAGTTGTACCGGATCCTAAATTATTCATTTGTAAGTTATCGTTCAAAAAGCCATAAGCACCGGCATTAAAACCGTCGTAGCTGGAAGATTGCTGGGTATAACCGACTAATCCGGTGAATGAATGCATCCCCCATGTATTATTATAAGTCAGTATGTTCTCGTTGATCCAGGTGTACGTATTGTTGGAGGTTTTCTTTGCTTCTCCTCCTTTCTGGCTACCGGAATAAACTGAGCGGGGATTATAGTATTTATTTGTTGTGTAATCGATGTCGATACCAATCGAAGATTTGAACTTCAAACCTTTAATAATATTCCATTCGACAAATGCATTATTCAGTGTGCGGAAATTAGCATTCCAATCCACCTTTTCATTGATTATGGCAACCGGATTGTCGAACGTGATAATACCGTTGTCATCACTAAAGGTATAGCTACCGTCTGCCTGGTTGACAGGTAAATTCGGAGGTGTTGTCAGGCGTGTTTCCAAGACCGAGTTACCAACACGGTTGTTGTCTACTTTCGTCATTGTCAGACTCAATCCTAGATTGATAGTCGAAGATATTTTGTGATCGATATTTGCCCTGAAAGCATATTTCTTCATTTCAGTAGACTTGATGACGCCTTCCTGGTCAAAATAATTGAAAGATGTCAGGAAAGTTGTCTTTTCATTTCCTCCGGAGATACTCAACTGGTAATTTTGTGTCAGTGCATTATCGTTGGACGTCAGTTTCTGCCAGTCGGTTGTTGCCGGATTCAGGCTTTCATCATAAATTGCGTCACCTCCTGAATTGACCAAAGCTTCATTGGCTAGTTGTTCAAATGAACGGGAATCCAGCAGATCATATTTTTTATAGATATTCTGGATACCCCAGTAAGCGTCGAAGGCAACAGATGTTTTACCGCTCTTACCTTTCTTTGTCGTTACGATAATTACACCATTGGCACCGCGTGAACCATAGATTGCTGTGGAAGAGGCATCCTTTAAAACTTCAATCGATTCAATATCTGATGTAGGAATAGAGTTTAAAGGGCTTAATGCTGTTTGGCTCGAACTGGCACTTGGGTAAACCGGCATACCATCGATGATATACAAAGGCTCGTTTCCTCCGGAAATAGAGTTGCCACCACGGATACGTACTGTTGAACTGGCGCCCGGCATCCCGGAATTCTGTACCATATACAGTCCCGATGTACGTCCCTGTAACATCTGATCTACCGATTTGATACTGATCCCTTGCATTTTATCCACCTGGATAGAGCCGACGGCTCCTGTCAGGTCGCTTTTCTTCACGGAACCATAGCCGATAACAACTACTTCATCCAGGTTCTGGGTATCATCCGATAGAATTATTTTCAGGAAAGACTGGTTGCCTACCGGTACTTCTTTTGTCAAATAGCCGATATAAGATACGACTAATGTGCCGGAAGGACGGTCCAGGTTTAAAGTGAATTTACCATCGGCATCAGTCACTGTCCCCACTGATCTTGAAGTTTTCTCGACGACGTTAGCTCCTATAACAGGTTCACCGTTACTATCCGTAACGACTCCGCTGATTGTTTTACTTTGTTGTGCCGATAAAGGTATAGCGGTTGTCGTTCCGCTGGGAGACAATACGATATACGATCCGTCGATGGAGTATTTCACGTCCGTACCTTCGAACAGATTAGCTAATACATCATCCAGAGATGCTTTTTTCAGGTTAACAGATACTTTTCTGTTTACATTTACGTGTTTGTTATAAATGAACAGATAATCGG
This sequence comes from Parabacteroides timonensis, assembly GCF_900128505.1. Taxonomy (NCBI): domain Bacteria; kingdom Pseudomonadati; phylum Bacteroidota; class Bacteroidia; order Bacteroidales; family Tannerellaceae; genus Parabacteroides; species Parabacteroides timonensis. The sequence continues at coordinate 3,449,633 of NZ_LT669941.1, read as the reverse complement.
TTTGCTTTTCAATCTCGTTCAGTACGTTTTCCAATTCGGTATTACTTCTTTTGATAGTAACGTTAACATTCTGGGAACTGGAATTTTCTGCATACAGGCAGAACATGAACACGAATAATAACAAAGTGGTTATTTTCATGACTCTAAAAAATTGTTTACATCGAGGTCTTTTTGCAGAATAAGACACCGACAAAGATTTTTTATTCATATCTTTGGAAATCAAGTTTATTAATACAGTTAGATAATTGTGTTAATTCTATGCCGGTAAGTGTCCCCACACTTGTCGGCATTCTAATTAAAGGTTAACTTTCTATTTTACATAGGCTCTCTATTTTAGGGTTAAACATCATTTTATATAAATAGCCGAATCATCTTTGTTCCGTATAAATGTATATTGGGCATCTTTTTGTAAGATGCTCAAAGCTTTATCTATCCCATCGGATATGCGGAATTTGCCGCTGCAAACATAATCGGCCAGGTTGGGATTCTCTATAATAATATGTATACCATAACATTTTTCAAAGCGGGTCATTAATTCCTGGAAATGCATATTTCTAAAGCATATAAGCCCTTCTTTCCAACGGAAAAGATCGAAATCGGCAATGGGTTCCAATGACAAATGTCCGTTTACCAGAGTAGCTTGCTGATTGGGTGTTAATATCAGGTTGTCGGACGGTTTCTCTCTCTCGACGATCTTGACGGAACCTTCGAGTAAGGAAGTACAAAAGTCTTTCGAGTCGTTATATGCTTCTACATTGAATTTTGTACCTAATACTTCTATGTTACATTTATTTGTTTGTACAATGAATGGTTTATCCGCGTTATGGGTAACTTCAAAATAAGCTTCTCCGTTCAGTGAGATCTCTCTTTTATCTCCGGTGAATGCTGCGGGATATTTCATTTCCGAGCAGGCGTTCAGCCAGACATTTGTCCCGTCGGGTAAGGTTAGGTTTACGCGTTGACCGGCAGGAACAGTGATTGTATTCATTGCCTGGCAGATCTTTTTTATTTCTGATTTATAAGAATAAATACCACAGGTAATCGCTATGGCTAATATGGCAGCTATTTTTACTATTTCCAACATTGCTGTCAGATAGAAAGGACGGGATTTCTTTTCTTTCGCAGTCTTTTCGGTATGTCCCGACAGAATCATTGCGTCGAAAAACTCACGTTCACTGAATAGCTCCTGTTCGTTTTCCTTTGAAGCTTCCAGCCATATACGGATCGATTCTTTTTCTTCCCGGGAAGCTTTTCCGTCAAAAAACTTATATAGTGTTTCTTTTTCCATTTTTTTCCGTTTCTGCTTATATAGCAAATAAGGAAAAAACATCCCTAACGGAAAACGGCACTTTTTTCAAAAAAGTTTTTTATCAGGAAAGAGGCTTAGTTTAAAAATCTTGGCAAGAAAGCCAGTAGAGGGAAATAATCCTTCAATGTTATGCGTAGGATTTTTAAAGCTTTAGTGATATGGAATTCAACACTTTTCGTCGAGATACCCAATGCTTCTGCTATTTCTTTGTGGCTTTGATTATTATAGCGACTGCGGATAAAGATGTCGCGGGTCTGTTCTGGTAACGTTTTTAAGGCTTTTTCTACCAGAGACTGTAATTCGTCGGAAAACAGCTTTTCCGGATTGCAGGCTTCAAGGGTTGCAATCCGCAGATTTAATTCCCAAACATCGCAGTTCTTTAAATACTCGACAATTTCTTCACGTGTACGCAGACGTTGAAGGTAATTTAAACATTTATGTTTGATGATAGTAAGGATATAAGCCGGCACATTGGAGTCAGTCGCAATCTTTTTCCTGTTTTCCCAATAATACATCAGGCTTTCGATTGCAATATCTTCTGCAATCATATTATCGCCTACGTATGTATTGGCAAAGTGGACAAAACGACTTTTATAATCAGTAAATAGCTGATTGAAAGAATGTATCTCGGATTCGCCTTTCATAAATGTATGATCAAATTGGTGATAAAGATATGCATAAATCTGATTTTTCCTATCTCACACCTTGATTTTCTTCCAATAAAATAATTTTTTAACCAACCGGGCTTTAGAGGGGATTGATAACAGGTTTATTGTTTTTTCTCGGAAAGATTACCGGAATAAAGAAAATATACCTATTTTTATTTGTTCAAAACATTTGACAAAATGAATCTTAATAACCTCGCTACTTATCCGAAGGAACATATACGTTATGCTGTTCTTTCCTTTTTTCTTGCCCAGGGACTTTGTTTCTCCAGTTGGGCGAGTCGTATTCCCGATATTAAAGAACTATTCACGGTCAATGATGCGCTCTATTGGGGAATGGTGTTGTTTATGATCCCGGTTGGAAAATTCATAGCTATTCCATTGGCGGGTTACCTGGTGTCTAAACTGGGAAGCCGTATCATGGTGCAGGTGAGTATTATGGGATATGCCATTTCCCTGTTTGCTATCGGGTCTGCCGTGAATATCTATATGTTGGGAGCATGTCTTTTCTCCTTTGGCGTATTCTGGAATTTATGCGATATCTCGCTGAATACGCAGGGGATCGGGATCGAACGTCTTTATGGGCGGACGATCATGGCTTCTTTTCACGGAGGATGGAGTCTGGCAGCCTGTCTGGGAGCCCTGATTGGTTTTATTATGATCGTTTCCGGCATTACTCCTTTCTGGCATTTTACGATGATTGCCGTGATAATCCTTCTTATAACGATGCTTAGCCGGAGTTACTTGCAGGAAGATACGGAGCAGGTGAAAGCCGAGGAGGAAATTGTAAAAGAAGATAAGTCGGAGAAATGGCAATATATCAAACGTCCGGAGATGCTGCTTGTTAAACTCGGTTTGGTCGGTTTATTTGCGTTGATCGTGGAAAGTGCGATGTTTGACTGGAGCGGGGTGTACTTTGAGTCGGTATTGCAGGTGCCGAAATCGTTACAGATCGGATTCCTGGTATTTATGGTGATGATGACCGTAGGACGTTTTCTGGCTAATTATGCGTACCGGATATTAGGTAAACAGCGGGTATTGCAGTTGTCCGGTGCTTTTATTTTTCTTGGATTCTTTATATCGGCCCTACTGGGAAGTTCTTTTGATTCGATGGTATTGAAGGTGATCGTAAACTCTTTCGGTTTCATGTTGGTAGGATTGGGTATTTCCAGTATGGTGCCTACAATTTATAGCCTGGTCGGTGCAAAGTCCAAAACACCGGTCGGCATTGCTCTGACTCTCTTGTCGAGTATAAGTTTTATAGGCTCACTGATCGCTCCGCTACTTATTGGTGCTATTTCGCAGGCATTCAATATGGAATATGCCTATATGGTGGTAGGTCTTTTAGGTTTATGTATCTTGTTGATGACTACGTTCAGTAAAGCTTTTAAATGATTCAGTGTTTGTCAGAAATGAAACATTTCTGAAGTTGACAGTTGACAGTTGACAAGTGACAGTAGACAGTTATTATCAGATGTGAGCTATCTTTCATTACAAGGCATAGCCTTGTGCCGTAGGCTCTCTTTTGCCGTCGGTTTTTAACCGACGGATATAAAAGACAGGAGGCAAAGCCTCTTCCTTTGTGGGCTTAAGCCCCTATATTAACGGGGCTTCTTTCTTATATGAAAGGGGTTAAAACCCACAGAGGAATCCGGCAAAGCCGGAGCTTTTAGATATCCGTTTGCTGAAGCAAACGGCAAAAGAGAGCCTGCGGCATGAGGCGGAGCCTCATAAAAAAGACTCTATCTTGCTAAATTTGAATCTCTGGAAAACGTTGTTCCGCCGTCTCCATGCAACGGATGACATCTTCCTTGGTTCCGCTGAAAGGGCCTGATGCTTCGATCTTAATAGTCGACATGGCCGCTGCGAAACATCCTGCTTCTTCTATCCCGGCACCTTTGGCACGTTGATACAGGTAGCCGGTCATGTAAGTGTCGCCACAGCCGGTGGCATCGACAACTTCCCTCGGCTTATAGGCCGGTATCTTGTGGAATGCCTGTCCGTCATAAATAACAGATCCCAGGCTGCCTAAAGTGATCAACACCTCTTTTACTCCCCAAGCATATAACTGCTTAGCTGCACTGGCAACATCAGAGTATCCGGTCAGTGCCACCATCTCAAGTTCATTGGCTTTTAGGAAATGGATATATTTCAGTGCTTCCTCTTTCCCGACCCAGTCGGTAGCGTATACATTTTTATCCCTTACTTCCCGTAGATAACCTTGTGAGTCGGCCGAGACAAACCCTTTGTTGGCCATGTATTTTACTACATCCAATGAAAAGTCGTCCGCCAACAAGCTACCCAGGTGGAATATTTTGGCTTCCACCTCTTTCAGGTAATCGATGGTGAAAGGATCGGCTTTAGCCAACACCCGTTGTGTACGGTTATCCTGATTCTCACCATAGATGTTTTCAAAATAAACGGAATGTTTACTGGGCATTACCGCGACGTCGATTCCTTCAGACCGCAGTCTGTCGACCTCCTTCATTTCAGATTCGGCAAGTGCGGTTATCAATGTGTAATCTATATCGTTGAAATGTTTGATCGCATGCGAGAAGTAAAATGCGGTTCCTCCCGCCATGTGTACGGTATTTTTAGGGGTCACTATCTTGTCTAACGTGATGTGCCCTATACAGCAAAGATCATGCATATTATTGATTATTTGTAAATACGTACAAAAGTAGTCAAAATTGCAACGGATAGGAACCGTATCTTTATTTTTATTATTTTTGTCTACTGACGATCATTAAAATTGTTGTTATGAGTAAAAACCTGATTCACGAAAAATTCATTGGCGCAATCAGAGAGAAGATACCGCACAAAGCAACCTTAACTAATACATTGGTTGAATTACTGCGCCTGGAGAGAGAGGCTGTTTATCGTCGCATGAGGGGCGATGTGGCTTTCTCCTTCGCGGAAATTGCGGCGATCTCCAATAAATTAGGAATTTCGTTGGATAATCTGGCCGGAACAAACTCGGCTAAAAGCCGTCCTTACCAGTTGAGTCTGGTGGAGTACGTCGATCCGATTGAAGACGATTATAGGATGTGGGGACTGTATAACGAACGGCTGAAGGAAGCACGGGAAGATCCGGCCTCCTGTAATGTGGAATGTATGAATGTTCTGCCTGCTATTTTTCTGCTTGATTATACACATATCACCCGTTTTTATTTGTTCAAGTGGTATAACCAGTATGGCCATTCGGACAGGACTATCCATTTCCGGGATATTGAATCGGCAGAGAAATTATTGGCGGTTCAGCGCGTAACAGCTACCGAGTCCAAACATATAAAGAATACAACTTATGTGTGGGACCCTTTGATCTTCCAGTATATGGTAAATGACCTCCAGTATTACAGCAGTATCCGGTTGATCGGCACAGAGGATGTCTGTTTGATAAAACAAGAGTTACAACATTTTCTTAATAAGTTGGAGATTCTTGCTTCGAGGGGAACATATAGCGAGACTGGCAATCCGATCCAGCTCTATATATCCAATATTAATTTTGATGCCAGTTACAGTTATCTGGAAACCAAGAACCTGCGTATCAGTATGATCCGTGCTTTTATCCTGAATTCGGTTGTGTCCTTGGACGGGAAGGCGTATGAGATCTTTTATAACTGGATGCAGGCGCTATTGAGGTCATCGACGATGATCTCTGTCAGTGGAGAGAAACAGCGTATCTTATTTTTTGAAAAGCAAAGGGCGATCATCGATTGCCTGTAATCCAAATAAATCCGTATCTTAGTTGCGATCTTTAAATATAACGTTATGGAATTTCTACTAGTCGTACTGATCGTTGTCGTGTGGGTCAGCCTATATTCTCATATAAGCAAGATGAATGCTCATGCAGATGCTCTCCGGAAAGATATTTATAGTCTGAAGAAGTATGTGGAATCTCAGTTGGAAGAGATAAAGCGGCAATCGGGGACAAGTACGACTATCATAACGGAGGATATTCCGAAAGAGGTGGTAATAGAAGAACCTGTACAAAATGTTGCAGAAGAATCTGTTACGGTTTTTGTGGAAAAGCCGGTTGAGCATTATCCGGAAGAAAAGCCGGACGAAGTAGAAATCCAACCCCTGATTCAGCCGTTCGGCCTCGTCAAAGAGAAAAAGAAAGTCGATTACGAGAAATACATCGGAGAGAATTTATTCGGAAAGATAGGTATCCTTGTCCTTGTGGTCGGTATGGGATTGTTCGTTAAATATGCGATCGATAAGGATTGGATAAATGAAGTATTCCGCACGATTCTGGGCTTTGTGGTCGGCGGCGGCTTGCTGGTGGTGTCGCAAAGGCTGAAGAACACCTATCGCACATTCAGTTCCCTGCTGGCGGGTGGCGCTTTTGCCATTTTTTATGTAACGGTGGCGATGGCTTATCATTATTACGGTTTGTTCAGCCAGACTGTTGCGTTTGTTATATTGGTGGTACTGACGGTGTTGATGTCCTTGCTTTCGGTGGTTTACAACCGGCGCGAACTGGCTATTATAGGTCTGGTGGGTGGCTTTATCGCTCCTTTCCTGGTCAGTAACGGGATGGGAAACTACCTGGTTCTGTTTATTTATCTGACAATTTTGAATCTGGGTATGTTCGGTTTGTCGTTGTATAAGAAATGGGGAGAGTTACCTGTTATCGGCTTTGTGGCTACTTATGTGATCATGCTGGGATATTCACTGGTGGCCGATCTGGATATTGCCGGAAGCGGACAATTGATCCATTTGTTGCTTTTCTCCACCTTGTTTTATCTGATATTCCTGCTGCCTGTCGTTTCTGTGTTGCGTACGGATAATAAGAAAGCGAATCAGCCGCTGATGATGATTGTTGTATTGAATAATTTCATCTATCTTTATTTTGCTTTATGGTATCTCCATGAGTTGCAGTTGCCTTATAATATCAAAGGTGCATTCACCTTGTTTATTGCTTTGGTTAACGTATGCCTTGCTTTTGCCATACGTCGGAGAAAGTCGGATACTGGTTATCTGTTTACCGCATTGACAGGTATGTTTCTGACCTTTATTTCGATAAGCATACCTATCCAGTTGGAAGGTAGTTTCATCACGCTGCTTTGGGCTACCGAAATGGTTGCTGTCCTGTGGTTTTTCACAAAGTTCCGGCAGACTGTTTATGAGTATTTTGCTTTAGCTCTTCTTTTCCTTACAATCATTTCTTTCCTGATCGATGTGGAGAATGCCTTATCGGAAGGTCTTGTTCAGCCTTTGTTGCTGAACGGCACTTTTGCTACCGGGATCTTTACCGGGTTGGCCTTTGGCTTGTTTGCCTGGTTGATGGAACGGGAGAAAGAACTGTTTGCCGGAGCGGTGAGCCTGAAATATATTCCTTTTAGTGTGATTTCGTTACTGGTAGCCTGTGGTGTGGTATATCTTTCGTTTATTGTAGATTTCTACCGTAATATAGCGTACTGGCCGTTGAGTTGTTGTTCTTGTCTGGCCTTTACAGGCTTTACCCTGTTATTACTGTTGATTGGGTTGAGGAAGCGTTTTTCGATGGAGCGATTCTCTGTCGTTTATGCGGTGGCAACGGGGCTTTCCGGCTGTTTGTTTATCCTGCTTTCGCGGGTTGCCAACGAGTATGGTGATTCTTCCCTGTTTATTTTGCAGTGGATGTCCCTCGTTATTGTAGTAATCCATCTGTTTCTTCTTGGAAAATGGTATTACCGTTCTTTCGATTTTCGTCAGAAAAGGGCGAACCTGATGACTTCGTTTATTGCAATTGCTTCAACTATACTATGGGCAGTTGCTGTGCATAATATATTGTATCTTTCCGGTTTACAGAATGAATCGAGTGCAGCCCTTTCCATTTCCCTGAGTATTGCGGGCTTTATTCAAATGTCGTTTGGTATGCGTTTGCATCTTAAGATTCTGCGTATGATTAGCCTGGCAGTCTTTGGCGTTGTCCTTCTGAAGCTGGTTATTGTCGATTTGTGGTTGTTGCCTACGGTCGGAAAGATCATTGTCTTTATCATGCTGGGGGTTATCCTGCTTGTCCTGTCCTTCCTGTATCAGAAGCTGAAGAAGGTGTTGTTTATGGATAACGATGAAAATCCATCGGCAAAGGAGTAAGTACCAATTGCCTTTGTGTTGTTGTTGTTCTCCTTCCTTCTGATCTCCTTTACGTGCTTCCTATTCTTGCTGACTCCTCACTTAATCTTTGTTTGACGGGTGTGGGACAGCTGTTCGACCCGTATGGGACAGCTGTCTGACACTCGTCGAACAGCTGTTTGACCTGTGTCGAACAAAGATTAGTTCGGCATGTATTCCCCTTTACCCCGCAGGTGATTGCCGGCAGATGCCGGATCGTTTAAACTGCCTCCGTAGTAGTAGCCGGCAGATGGCTGGAAAGGGGGAAAATAACCTGCTTTTCAGGCAAATTTCGGGGATGGTTTGAAAATCGGTAAATCAGGTGTTCGTAAGGTGCTGGAAATGAGATGTCGAAAAAATACATATATAAGATGTACGCGGGTACATTATATATAAAGAAAAGTGATTTAAATGACTTTTATGAAGGGTATTACGAACGAATCGGAATGACTAGAGAAAACGTTCCTTTTTTCTAGTCTACAAATTTAGACATAAGTTTCGTTTCTGCAATCATTTCGTAAAAATATTTTCCATCTCTATATGCTTTCTTATCAACCGAATAGCAAAGTTTGTACGAAATAGGGCGTTCTGACCACGAACCCGGAAAGAATGACTAGAAAAAAGGAACGTTTTAGCTAGTCATTTCAGCTATAGAACGTGTACAAAGAAGTTTTCATTAACATTAGTATTAATATTAAATTTAGAATTATGAACAAAAAGTTTTCTACGCTTGTTGCCAGCGTCCTGCTGGCGGGTGGGTTCTCTTTTAGCGCACAGGCGGCAGGAATGCCAACAGAAGCTAAAGCTGGGGACTATGTTAAATTAGGAACAGAGGGTACTTCTGCTCTTGCAATTGGAAACAATGGCGTTCTGAGTAAGGTTGATCTGAATAGCATTATTCAAAACAATGCTTTCCAAGAAGGAAAGACTTTCAAAGATTTGTTCAACACATTATGGCGTGTTGAAGTTATTAAACCTGCAGAAACAAGTGCAGCTCTGTCTTATCGTTTTGTAAACAAACAAACTGGTGAGTATTTGGCTATCAAGTTGCAGACAAATAACAAAGGTGCATCAACTGCTGTTGCTAAGATCGATGCAACAGGTAACAAAGAATGGTCTGTTGATGCAAATGGTCATTTGTATGCTTATGTTCCTAATGCAACGGCAGGTAAGGACTCTACTTTCTATTTGGATGCTAATTTGAAGTTAGCTGCAAAACAGGGTTTACCAGGAACTTTGACCGGAACAGCATTTACTATTACTTTACCGAATGACTACATCACATTGACAGCTAAAGCTTTCAATGATGTTATGGCTTTGCCGGGTAATGGTGGTAAATTGTATTTCAACAATGGAAAAGACGTTTCTTCTAACGAAACAAACGTTTTAACTGCTGCTAAAAAGTGGGAAGCTGTTGAATATACCTCTGCTGCTAATACTTTTGCTTTGTGGAATGGTGAGACTGTGAAAGGTTTTACAAATGACATGACAAAAACAAAAGATGGAAAAGGTTATATTCAGATCGACAAGAAGAAATATTTGCAGGTTGATACGATTTATCAGGATGATGCCAATAAATATTTTGCATTGGTAGCTGATACAGTACCTAATGATAAATATGCAGCTGGAAAAGTTGGCGAAGTTGATTATATTGCAGGTGCATTTACAGGCACCGTAAATTCTGCAAAAGGAAGTAATATTAAACGTGCCTCTGTTTCTGCTGAATTTTCAGGTGTGTATTACTATGGAAATGACTCTTTGGTTCTGAATACAACAGTTGTTCCTAAACCTTTGAATGTGTCTGGTACTGAGATGGTTAGTGTTTTGACTGATATTGATGGTTATACAGATTTATATACTGCTGCTATTATGGCAACTGCAGCAAACAAGGACTTGAAAGATGCTGTTAATGCATTGAATACTGCTTATGAGTCTTTCATTGCAGCATCCAATTCTACAAATGCTGAGGTTGAATTTAAAACAGATAATGCTGCTTTAATTGATGCTGTAAAAGATCTTAATACTCCTACAGTCGCTGCAATAACTAGTTATGTTGACGCTTTTAGTGATTTAAAGCAATCGGCTCAAACTGTGACTCCAGGAACTGTTTCTGCTATTGCTGGTTATGATGCGGCTAAGACTAAAGCTCAGGGTAACGGTGCCGATACAGAGATTGCTAACTTGGACGCAGCTTATCAGGCTTTCTTGACTAAGGCTGCTGAAAATAACACAGATGCTGCTATTACTTTTGCTGCTGCAAAGTTTGATGCAAATGGTACTTGGAATACTGGTGGAACTAGTACTGGTCAGACTCTGATTACAGCAGTGGATGACGCAGCTACTCACACTGATGTTCAAGCTTACACAGTTCTGTTTGCTGATTTTGAGTGTCCTGCTCAAACAAAAGTAGATGGTCAAGCAACCCCTATTGTTGGATATGACGAGTTGAAAGATGCTGTATTGGCAGTAGCTGCGGAAAATACAACTTTGCGCGGTGCATTAAATGCTTTGGATGCTGCATATAATAAATTTATTAATTTAGGTGGTGTATATGGAAGTGATTATACCTTTACTACTGTAGATGAAAATTCAGCATTGATTGAAGCTGTTAAAACAAATAATACAGCAAATGCTGCAGCTGTTACAGATTATGCAGTTGCGTTTGATGCAGTTAAGTATGCAGAAGCTATAGAACAACCTGTTTCAGTTGCTGGTAAATATTTTACTAATGGAACAACAGCTTTAACAACAGAGTCTGCTAATAATGGTCAGGTAGTCCTTCGTAAACTTGGTAAAGGTATGGTTCTGACTGTTGTTAATGATGGTGCACTAGATCCTACTAAAAAAGAAGATGACGGCACTATCAACGGTTACACATTACCTTTGATGCAGCCGTACGCAACAATGGCTGGTGATGCTGTTATCGCAACTAATAACCTGTACTTCTGGCAGATTAAGAATGAGGTTGATCCGAAGAATACTGACAAGTTTAATGTAGCTTCTTACAGTGATGAGGATGGTAGCATGGCTATTGTAGCTTCTGCTGATACAAGCACTTACAACCCTGCAACTCAGTGGGCTATTGTTAAGGGTGCAACAGACGGTTACTATCAGATTGTAAACCGTGAAACAGCTGCTGTTGAATATGTAGGTCCGGTATTCGTAGTAAAAGACGAAGATGGTAAGGCTATCGCTGATACATATACAAATGGTACTGATACCTTGAAACTGATCGCTGTTGATCGTTCTGGCTTGAAGTTTGAAACAGAAGATAAAGTTGCTTACGATTACAACGGTTACTTCTATGCTGGTGAAGACAACAGTTTGATCAATCGTACTTTCAAGATATCTTCTGCTTCTCCTTATCTGAATGCTCTGTATATGCAGTCTAAGAAAGACAGCGTAGTAGTATTAGGTGAAGACGCTGTAGTTTGGTATTTGGAAACAGTAAAAGACAGCAAACTGCCTTATGGTCTTGAAGTTGTTGGTTTTGAAGATATGAAACGTGCTAAATATCATGTTTATATGACAGATGCTGATGGTAACAAATACTATATCTACAACAATTCTAATGATAACGTATTTAGCATTACAAGATCTGATAGCAAGGAAGCTGAAAGCAAAGCAGCATTCTACTTTAAAGCTGTTGCTGAAGGTCAGTATATGATGATTGATACAAAGACAGCTGCTACTTGGGCTAAGATGACTGTTAACCCACAGCCGAAACAGCCGATCGTAGAATCTTCTTCTTTGATCTCTGAAAAGAACGACTACTTCACAATCGAACAGACCAACCTGAATGTTTACCGCGAACTGGGTGTAACAAAGGCTGACGATGGTTTGATGCTGAACGGTGTTGATTCTGCTAAGATCTTCATGGAAAATGAGCCGACCCGCTTCCTGTATGAAAACTCTGTAAATATCGTAGCTAACAATGGTAACGAAGTTGCTAAAGATAGCTTGAATTTCTTAGGTATTTATAATGCTGCTGCAACACAGAGTGAAGCTGCTCTATTCATTGATACAGCTTATGTTGATCGTGAAGACAACTATATGCCTCAGTATATGATCGGTCTGCGTCAGTCTTATCAGGAAGCCGGTACAATCATTGATTGCCCGGATAAGAACCCGAACTGTACTGACCCGAGTCATAGAAAAGCAACTGATGCTTACCGCACAGCTGATTATCTGGTATCATTGTCAGACTCTGTGCCTGCAGGCGTTAAGACTCACCCGAGCTTGTACGACGGCGCTTATCGTTTGGCATTTGTTCCTGCAACTCACATTGCTGATACTATCATTATCTCCAGCTCTAAGTTTGTTGGTACAAAACAACATAAGAATGATTCACTGATAGTTAAAAATAACACTCCTAACAAGGCTACATTCGCTCTGAGAATCAAAGATCAGGATACTAAGAGCTTCTATATGGAAACTGTAGGTGGTGCTTTCGTTCGCATCTTGAATGGTGTACCTGTATTGACAGATAAGATTGCTGATGCAGCTATCTTCAATATTTCTAAGACAACTGAAGCTCCTGTTGCTAACGAAAATATCAACGCATCTTCAGTAAGTGTAATTGCCGGCGAAGGTTATGTAACTATCAAGGGTGCTCAGGGCAAGACAGTTGCTATCAGCAATATCCTTGGTCAGACTATCGCTAACACAGTTCTTTCTTCCGACAATGCAGAAATCGCTGCTCCTCAAGGTGTAGTTGTTGTAGCTGTTGAAGGTGAAGCTGCTGTAAAGGCAATTGTAAAATAAGAATACATTTAAATTGAAATAAAATTCTATCACGCGATCTTAGGGTCAAGTATCCCGCGAGGGGGAAAAGGTGATAGTTTAATACTAAAGTAATAAAATAAAGTTCATCTGCCAGTACTCCTGCGAAGGAGAAAAACAGACACAAAAAAGGCCCCGGAAGTTCCAATTTCCGGGGCTTTCTTGTATATTTGTGTTTCTAAACTTAATTCTAATAAAATAAAAACATGGCAAAGGAAGTTACTTTTAAAATAGAAGGGGTACAAGGTGAGCTAAAGTTGGTGTACGGAATGTTTAAAATACATTTGTTTCAGGATGGCAGGGAAATAGTAAGGAAGGGAGCTTTTAATCCGAAGTACTATGTTACAAATACCGAAGGTGAACAAGAAGAGATGAAGATCGTCTATGGTTTCGATTTCGTTCATGTAGTTACCTTCCGTGGAAAAAAGATAGATCTGGAGGAACGTTTATCCACCCGTGAGTATATTGTGGGAGGTCTTCCTGTTTTATTGATATTGACAGGTGGCCTGCTCGGTGCTTTATTCGGCATCGTGGGAGCTACATTCACCTACAATTATATGCGTCGGGAAAAATCTTTTATAAAACAATTGCTGGTTTCATTGGCTGTTTCTGCCGGTAGTTATGTTGCCTATTTTGTATTTGCTTTATTATTCACTATGCTAATAGGACGGTAGACGAAACGTTGCCGGTTGGTAGGCTGTGGTAGGATACAGAATATTGTTCGTTCTCCTGACAAGTAGCCTTGTGCTGCTGTCAGGAGCGAATAAAAAGTATAAGAAGAACGTCTGATCTTTGTTACGTTATAAAAACTCTACCGTTTTCTCCAACGCCATCCCATGCGATCCTTTGATCAGGATGTGAAACCCTTTTAACGGGTTGGCTTTTAATGCATCGATCAGTTCTTCTGTTGTTGCATAAGTGGTAAACTCTTTGCCCGCTTTCCGGAAATGTTCCCCGCAAAGGAATACCTTATCGAACTTACCTGCTTTTACTTCGGCTATTACTTCGGCATGCAATTCGTCGCTTGTCGGGCCCAGTTCACGCATGTCTCCCAGAATAACGGCTTTAGGGGATACAGGCATGGAAGTGAAGTTCTCGATAGCCACCTTCATACTGCTCGGGTTAGCATTGTATGCGTCGATCAGTAAAGTATTATGTTCTGTTTTCTTCAATTGCGAACGGTTGTTGGTCGGTTCGTATGCCGCAATAGCCCGGCTGATACGTTCTGCCGGAATCTTGAAATAACGGCCCACGGCTACGGCTGTCAATACATTGTCGAGGTTATATCCGCCTATCAGATGCGTTTCAACCGTATGTATCTTGCCCTGCTGTTTCCAGTCGAAAGTAAGGTATGGGTTACAACTGATGATGTGGCCTGATGCGAAAGAACTATCATCGTTCCCGTAAGTGATCTGTTCGATTCCTTTGGCAATCTCCTGCAGGTCTTTATTCTCTTTCTTAATAAATATCTTGCCTTTGGTACGGCGGATATAGTCGTATAACTCTCCTTTGGTCTTGACTACTCCCTCAAACGAGCCGAAGCCTTCCAGATGCGCACGACCTACATTTGTAATGATCCCGTAGTTGGGTAATGCGATCTCTACCAGCTCCTTGATATCTCCCGGATGGCTGGCCCCCATTTCTATCACCGCCATTTCATGGTCGTGGGTCAGGCGAAGCAAGGTGAGTGGGACGCCGATATGATTGTTGAAGTTTCCTTCGGTATAAAGCAGGTTAAATTTGGTCGATAATACAGCAGCCAATAGTTCTTTGGTAGTGGTTTTTCCGTTTGTTCCGGTAATTCCGATAACAGGAATACCCAGCATTTTCCGGTGACGACAAGCCAGTTGCTGCAAAGTTGTCAATACATTATCGACCAAAATGGTACGCTCCCCAATGACATAATCCGGATTATCGATTACCGCGTAGGAGCAACCGGTAGCTAAAGCCTTTTCCGCATATTGGTTCCCGTCGAACCTTTCACCTTTCAGGGCGAAGAAGATAGATCCCCTTGGGCAATTGCGGCTGTCTGTTGTTATTTTCGGATTGTGTATAAACAATTCATACAGTTCTGATATACTCATAGCTTTTTTTCATTTGCTTATTATTGGTGAGCAAAAGTAACAATTAAATGAAGAATGAGGAATGAAGAATGAATATTTAAATGAGAATCGTGTATCTTTGCTGGAAATATGGATCGAAATGTTAGATAAAACGCTCAATATTAAGGGTACACTCTTGTCGTTGGCGACTCCTGTCGTGATGGGTATTTTGAATGTAACCCCCGACTCTTTCTATGCCGACAGCCGTAAACAGAATGAAGCAGCTATCAATGACCGGATACAGGCAATTCTCTCGGAAGGCGGAGAGATTATCGATATCGGCGGGTATTCTTCCCGGCCCGATGCTGCTGAGGTTTCCCCGGAAGAAGAAATGGAGCGCCTGGCGTTTGCGTTGAAGATATTGAATACGCATTATCCGGAAGCTGTGGTATCGGTGGATACTTTTCGTGCTGATGTAGCCCGTAAATGTGTGGAGGAATATGGCGTCGCCATCATAAATGATATATCCGGCGGCGAACTGGATAAAAACATGTTTGCGACAGTAGCCGATCTGAATGTACCTTATATAATGATGCATATGCGGGGGACTCCCCAAACAATGCAACAATATACCGGTTATACGGATATGATGGAGGAGATCATGTTGTATTTCGCTACGAAAGTTCGTGAACTGCGTTTGCTGGGCGTGAACGATATTATTCTTGATCCCGGCTTTGGCTTCAGTAAGACCGTCGATCAGAACTACTTTCTGATGAATCATCTGCAGGAATTCGGATTGTTCGAACTTCCTCTCCTGGTGGGGATATCCCGTAAAAGTATGATCTACCGTTTCCTTGGAGGAACACCGGCCGATAGCCTGAACGGTACTACGGTATTGAACACGCTGGCACTGATGAACGGTGCTGATATTCTCCGGGTTCATGATGTAAAAGCCGCTGTCGAAGCCGTCAAACTTGTTTTAAAAACTGTCAACTGTCAACTATCAACTGTCAACTGTTAATATTATGTGGATGCATTTCGGAATAAAAGACCTGATCGATGTACTGCTGGTAGCCTTTTTTCTTTACCAGACATACAAACTGATGAAAAGTTCGGGTACGCTGGCCATCTTTAGTGGGGTAGTTTCGTTTATTATAGTATGGATTCTTGTTTCGCAGGTGTTGGAAATGCGTTTGATGGGGGCTATACTGGATAAGTTTATCAGTGTCGGTTTTGTAGTATTGGTTATTCTGTTTCAGGATGAGATCCGCCGTTTCCTGATGGCGTTAGGGTCCCATCGGGGATGGAAGTTCCTGGGAAAGCTCTTTTCAAAAAGGGATACGAACAATGAACGTGAAGGGAAATTTGTCGCTCCCGTAGTATTAGCCTGTATGAATATGGCCCGTAAAAAGACCGGTGCCCTGATCGTGATCCAGCAGGATGTCGATCTCTCGGTCTATGAGCATACGGGAGAGATGTTCAACGCTGATGTCAATGCCCGCCTGATCGAAAATATTTTCTTTAAGAACAGCCCTTTGCATGATGGCGCTATGATCATTGCCGATGGGCGTATCAAGGCCGCAGGCTGTATCCTTCCGGTTGCCCAGAATGCCAGTCTGCCGAAAGATTTGGGGTTGCGGCACCGTTCCGCATTGGGAATGTCTCTTGAGACTGATGCGTTGATAATTATTGTATCGGAAGAACGTGGTAAAATATCTGTAGCCCATAATGGTAAGCTGGAGATCAATATTTCAGCCGAAGATCTGCAACAAATCCTTTCCGGAGGGCGAGAAGTCGTGAATTACTGTTAAATGTTCTGAAAGTGACAGCTCTGGTTGCAAATAGTTTGTGCTTTTTGCAAACTCTATGTTGCATTTTGTCTACTTTTGTAGCCGCAAACAGTAGCAATTACTAAATACTATAAAAAATATCTTCCGCTATGGACTTAATGCAAGAGATTATTGCACGCGCTAAAGCTGACAAGCAGCGTATTGTTCTTCCCGAAGGAACAGAAGAAAGAACATTGAAAGCCGCCGACCGTTTACTGGCCGATGGAGTTGCCGACATCATTCTGATTGGAAATCCGGCAGAGATTTCCTCTTTGGCAGCTAATTACGGTCTGAACCACATCGGA
This sequence comes from Parabacteroides timonensis, assembly GCF_900128505.1. NCBI lineage: Bacteria > Pseudomonadati > Bacteroidota > Bacteroidia > Bacteroidales > Tannerellaceae > Parabacteroides > Parabacteroides timonensis. Next base: position 3,432,599 of record NZ_LT669941.1, on the reverse strand, counting down.
CAGGCTACTATTGTTGACCCTAAAGATCATGAAAAGAAAGCTGCTTATGCAGATCTGCTTTTCCAATTGCGTCAGAAAAAAGGTATGACACCTGAAAAGGCTGCTGTCCTTGTTGAAGATCCTTTGTTCCTGGCTTGCCTGATGATCAAGGCTGGTGATGCCGATGGCGAAATTGCCGGTGCACAGAATACGACAGGTAATGTGCTTCGTCCTGCTTTGCAGATCGTTAAGACAGCTCCGGGCATGAGTTGTGTATCGGGTGCATTCCTTATGTTTACAAAGAAACCGGAATATGGAAAAGATGGTCTCCTTGTATTTGCCGACTGTGCTGTGATGCCGAATCCGACTGCTCCCGAACTGGCTAGTATTGCTGTGGCTACTGCTGCAACAGCTCGCGATATCGTAGGTGTAGAACCTCGTGTGGCTATGTTGAGCTTCTCTACGAAAGGAAGTGCTTCTCACGAAATGGTAGACAAAGTAGTTGAAGCTACTCGTCTGGCTAAAGAAATGGCACCGGAACTGAAGATCGATGGTGAGTTACAGTCTGATGCAGCTCTGGTAGAATCGGTTGCTTCATTGAAGGCTCCGGGCAGCGAAGTTGCAGGTAAGGCTAACGTACTCGTATTCCCTACATTGGAAGTTGGAAATATCGCTTATAAGCTGGTTCAGCGTCTGGGTGATGCAGAGGCCGTAGGTCCGATCCTTCAGGGTATGGCTGCTCCGGTGAACGATCTTTCCCGTGGTTGCTCAGTAGACGATATCTATAAGATGGTTGCTATTGCAAGCAATCAGTCGATCGGTTTGAAAGCTGCCAAAAAATAAAGAAAAAAGACACAACAAAAAGATATGAAGATATTAGTTTTAAATTGCGGAAGTTCGTCTGTAAAGTACAAGTTGTTCAATATGGACACACATGAAGTACTTGCACAGGGGGGGGTGGAGAAACTGGGTCTGCCGGGTTCTTTCCTGAAATTCACTCAGCCGGACGGTAAGAAGGTTATTCTGGATAAAGAATTGCCGGAACACAATGCGGCTATTGAGTTTATCCTGAGCGTACTGACAGATGAAAAATACGGCTGTATCAAGTCGTTTAACGAAATTGACGCTGTAGGTCATCGTGTAGTACACGGTGGTGAAGCATTCAGCGGAAGTGTGGAAATTACTCCGGAAGTGATTGGTAAAATGGTTGAGTGTATCGACCTGGCACCGCTGCATAACCCACCAAACCTGAAAGGTATCCGTGCCATGAGCGCATTGATCCCGGGTATTCGTCAGGTGGGGGTATTCGATACTGCTTTCCACCAGACAATGCCGGATTATGCTTATATGTACGGGCTGCCTTATTCCTTGTATAAGAAATATGGTATCCGTCGTTACGGTTTCCACGGAACAAGCCATCGCTACGTGTCAAAACGTGCTTGCGAAATCCTGGGTGTTCCTTACGAAGAACAGAAGATCATCACAGCTCACGTAGGTAACGGTGGTTCTATCGCTGCTGTTAATAACGGTAAGAGCGTAGATACTTCCATGGGATTGACTCCGGTTGAAGGTCTGCTGATGGGAACCCGTTGCGGTGATGTGGATGCAGGTGCACTTTCATTTATCATGGATAAAGAAAAACTGGATGCGAAAGGCTTATCCGATCTGATCAACAAACAGAGCGGTGTTCAGGGGCTTTCTGGTATCTCTTCCGATATGCGTGAGATCGAAGCTGCTGTTGCTGAAGGCGATAAACGTGCTATTCTGGCTCTGAATGTTTATAACTACCGTATCAAGAAATACATTGGTGCTTATGCTGCTGCCATGGGTGGTTGCGATATCCTGGTATGGACCGGTGGTGTAGGTGAAAACCAGTGGGCTACCCGTCGTGTTGTATGTGAAAACATGGAATACATGGGTATGAAGATCGACGTTCAGAAGAACGAAGGCATGCGTGGTGAAGAAATGGTGATCAGTACTCCGGACAGTAAGGTAACAATTATCGTTGTTCCTACCGACGAAGAATATATGATTGCTTCCGATACAATGGATATATTAGGTAAATAATAAATAGTACTAGTCCTCACAGCTTACAAAACACAGGATTAGTGTTTAGGCTGCTCCGACACCGGTTGGAGCAGTCTTTTTTTATGCCGTTATGTGAAGTTATTCTGCTTCGAACTGTTCAAGGAACAGGTTTTCCCCGTCCCATACGATATAGGAGAACAGTCTCATCCAGTCGCCGGCTATCAGTAGGCGGGAAGTACGTGAGAGCATTAGGTCGAGCATGATGTGACGGTGGCCGAAAATGAAGAAGTTGATATCCGGATGTGTTTTCAGATACTCTTTGGCAAAGAGAACCATATATTCGTGCTCTTCCCCTTGATAGTCGGGAGATTCACATGTCTTGTGCTTCTCCAGCCCTTTTTTGCGACTGCTCAACGACCAGCGGAGAGCAAAACCGAATGTCCAACGGGGATGAATGCCGGCATACAACCATTGACAGAATTTATTGCGGAAAAGAGCGCGGATAAAACGGAATGCTTTGCTACGGTAATCTACTTCGTCACCGTGCCCCAGGAAGAAACGTTTACCTAGTATGTCGACAGTTAATACATCCCGGTGAATGGTTGCTCCTATCTCATTAGGAAGATAATCGAACATCCAGATATCGTGGTTGCCGATAAATATATGAATCTCTACACCGCTGTCCGACAGTTCGGCGAGTTTCCCTAGAAAACGGGTAAAACCTTTGGGTACTACATATTTATATTCATACCAGTAGTCGAATATGTCTCCCAGGAAATAGATTGCCAGTGCATCTTCCTTGATGCTATCGAGCCAGCGAACGAGTTTTTTCTCGACTGCCAGCGGGTCTTTGTGAAAGCGGGCGCCCAGGTGGGCGTCCGATGCAAAATATATTTTCTTCCGCGAAGGATTCATAAGAAACCGAGTTCCAGTTTAGCTTCTTCCGACATCATTTCTTTATCCCATTCCGGTTCGAACACGAGGTTGACTTCCACGTTGTTCACACCGTCTACCGATTCTACTTTCATGCGTACATCTTCCAGGATGAAATCGGCTGCCGGGCAATTAGGGGCAGTCAGGGTCATATCTATACGGACGTTCTTTTCGTCGTCTACATCAACTTTATATATCAGGCCGAGATCAAATACGTTGACCGGAATCTCCGGGTCGTATACAGTCTTCAGCATGGCGACAATCGCTTCTTCTGTTTGGAGGAATTCGTTGTTCATCTTCTTTTAATTTGAATGCAAATATACATTAATATCTTCTATATACTAAACCGTAGAAAAGAGAAAATGTTTTACAACCCCAGTCTCCCTTCATCCGCATAGCTGAAGTAGCTGCCGTCGGCAATGATGATATGGTCTGTCAGCTTTATCTCCAACAAGTCTGACGCTTTTTCCAAACGTCTGGTCAGGATATCGTCCTGCGAACTGGGATGTGTGTTCCCGGACGGATGATTATGACAAAGGATAATCCCCGAGGCCAGTGCATTGATCGCTGTTTTGAGTATGATGCGGAGGTCGGCAGACGTTTCTCCCGTCCCACCCTGGCTGATCCTGTGTTTTCTGATCACTTTCCCGGCACGGTTGGTCAGTGCAACCCATAATTCTTCGTATGGTAAGTCGCATAATAACGGATGGAAGAGTTTGTAGGCATCGATACTGCTCCGGATGCTGTTGCGCAGTATAGGATCGGACAGGTTACGCCGTTTCCCTATCTCAAGGGCTGCACAAATGGTAATTGCTTTGGCTTCACCGATTCCCTTGAATCCGGAGACCAGGTCATGGATCGCCTGTTTGCCTAATGCATTCAGGTTGTTGTCTACGCTGTTGAGGATACGTTGTGAAAGTTGGACAGCCGTTTCACTGCTGTTGCCTGAACCGATGAGGATGGCCAGGAGTTCGGCATCACTGAGGGATGTAACACCTTTGAGTAGCATTTTTTCACGTGGGCGGTCTTCCTCTGCCCATTCTTTTATTTTCATAGCGATGTATTTTGGTAAGAAAAAAATAAGGGACGATACACCGTATCATCCCTTATAAACGTCAAATATTATGAACGAACACGTCCGCAATAGGAACCGTCCGCTGTGTTTACTTCGATAATTTCACCTTCATTGATGAATAACGGAACACGAACTTCTGCACCTGTTTCAACTGTAGCAGGTTTCAATGTATTAGTAGCAGTATCGCCCTTTACACCCGGTTCTGTGTAAGTGATTTTCAATTGAACCTTAGCAGGCAGGTCGGCGAAAAGAACTGTATCTGTAGAAGCGTCAGAAACTACATCAACGATCTCTTCTTCTTTCATATAATCAACACCGTTGATGAGGGCCTTGTCGATGATTACATCTTCATAAGTTTCCTGATTCATGAAATGATAATGTTCGCCTTCTCTGTATGTATATTGATGAGGACGACGTTCTACGCGTACGTCTTCCAGTTTTTCATCGATATTGAAACGGCGATCAAGGATACCACCTTTTACTACATCTTTCAGTTTGGTACGCATGAAAGTGTTTCCTTTTCCTGGTTTTACGTGAAGAAATTCAACGCAGAAATACAATTTCCCGTCCAGGCGGATACACGTTCCGTTTTTAATGTCTTGTGAATTGATCATACGATATATTTTTTATTTATAATGATTTTTTGAGTTGTCTTCGGTCATTTCCGGGTACAAAAGTAGTGTTTTCCTCTTAAAATACCAACATGTAGCATTCTTTTTGTTTAGAAAAGAGTTGCAAATCAGTCTGATATGATACGTGAATGGTATCCGGAGGAAGAATTTCCTAAAACAGGGAAATGATAAAACTGATCACGGGAACCAGAATAGCAGTCATGATTCCCATCAGTCCGATGGCTAATCCGCTCAGCGCTCCTTCAATAGCTCCGATCTGTATAGCGACTGAAGTTCCTACGCCATGCGAGGATGCTCCCAAGGCCAGACCTTTGGCAATTCGACTCTCTATTCCTAACACTTTCATGACGAATGGGCCTACGATACTGCCGAATATACCTACTGCAACTACGATGACAGCCGTTAGTGAAGGTATTCCTCCGGCCTTTTCGGCAATACCCATAGCAATAGGAGTCGTTACGGATTTGGGTTGGAGAGTGGCGATCAATGCCTGGTCGGCTCCCATAAGGTCACCTATCACGATAACGCTTACAATCCCGACTATTGCCCCGACGAATACCGAGGTAAGGATAGAGATTACATTCCCTTTCAGATACTGCATCTGTTCATAGAGTACGAATCCCAATGCAACAACCGACGGACCCAGCATGAAATGGATCAGATGACTGCCTTTTTGAAAAGACTCATACTCTATACCCATTGTCTTCAGAACGACAATAATAACGAGGATGGAGGTCAGTAACGGATGCAAAAGGCTGATACGGGTTTTCTTATATAAGGCCAGTGCAGCCAGGTAAGTACCGATTACCAATGTGAGTGCAAATATTTCCGATTGTACCAGATTATTCATTACTTCCGCCCTCCTTGCCTAGTTTTTGCTGGATAAGTGCGACACTGGCAATTACTAAAATGGTGCTGACAACGGATGCGGTAAGAATGACTGCCCAATATTGCGATATAACACCCAGCGAAGTCATAAGTCCGACACCTGCCGGAAGGAAAAACAATCCCATGTTTTCTGTCAGTATGGTCGACAGTTTCTTAACATTTGCAGGTTTTACCAGTTTGAAAGCCAATGCCAGGAATAATAATATCATACCGATCACGCTTCCGGGGATGAAGCCATCGATAAAGGAGCTGATGAATTCTCCGGTAAAATAGAAGAACAGAATGTAAAATGCTTGTTTTAGCATATCTCTTTGCTGTTTTAATAGACTCTGCAAAGATAACAGCTTTGTATCAAATATGTTCTACAACATATCGATTTAACATAAATCTGTGTAACAAACTGGGTGCTCGACCAGACTTCGTTTTTATGTTAACGCCGAAGATATAAACATATAAATCATCATGCCGATGATGTCGTTGGTGATTGTGATAAACGGGCCGGTAGCCAATGCCGGATCTATTTTCAGGCGGTCGAGTGTCATCGGGACCAGAGTGCCGAAAATACTGGCAAACATGACGACGGAAAACAAACTCAATGAAACCGAGGCTGTGATACCTTTGTCTCCCAGCATAAAGAAATTGTAAACAAATACGACCAGACTGATAATGCTGGCATTGATAAGTGCAACGATGCCTTCCTTTAATATCTGCGGGAGAATATTATCCTGCTTCAAAGAGTTGTTGGCCAGGCCTTGTACCACGATAGCAGACGATTGTATACCGACATTTCCTCCTGTTCCACCGATCAATGGGATAAATAACGCCATCTTCGGATTGCTTGCCAGGTTCCCTTCGAAACCACCGAGGATCACCGAGTTAGCCAGTCCGCCAATCATACCGATCAATAACCAAGGAAGGCGGGCGGCCGTCTGGGTAAATACGTTATCTGAAGTTTCCACGTCTTGCGAGATACCGGATGCCAACTGGTAGTCACGTTCATGTTGTTCGCGAACTTCATCCATTACGTCGTCGATCGTGATACGTCCGACAAGGCGTCCGATACTGTCTACTACCGGCAAAGCCACCAGGTCGTACTTCTCGATCGTTTCGGCTACTTCTTCGATACTGTCGCTATCACGTACCGAGATCGGTTCTTTCTTCATGACATGCTTGATCTTGGAAACGGAAGGGTTGGTGATCAGCCGTTGAAGAGGGAGAACCCCCTTTAGGCGTTCGTCGTCGTCTATTACATAAACATAATAGATCTCGTCCATGTCTTCGGCTTGCTTACGCATCTCTTCGATACACTGGGGCATACTCCAATTCTCGTTGACCACGATCATTTCCGTACCCATCAAACCACCGGCGGTGTCTTCGTCGTATTTCAGCAGGTCGACGATGTCACCCGCCTGTTCCACGTCTTCGATATGCGAAAGGATCTCTTCCTGCGTATCTTCATCCAGCTCACGCATCAGGTCTACAGCATCGTCGGTTTCCATGTTGTCGACGAAGCGTTTGGCGATCAGCTCGTTGGGTAGTTCTTTCAGTAACTTATGACGGTCTTCTTCGTCCAACTCCATCAAAACGTCAGCCGCTTTGTCACCATCCATCAACAGATACAGATAGATTGCTTCCTGCAGATTCAGTTCCTGGTATAACTCGGCAATATCAGCCGGATACAGGTCATGGAGCATCGCTTGTGCTTTGGCATCATCTTTTTCGGAAATGATACTTTTCAGATTTTCGATATAGTCTTTCGTCAGTTCAATCATAAGTCACTTTTCTTAATCAGACGTTTGTCCGGTGTTAGTATATACCATACACTGTCTTCTCTGAATTCCGGCGAAGCAAAGCTTTGTTCCTTGTTATTGCCGTCGTAGCGTATGCCTGCAATGTCGAGGAATGAATGGAACAGATTGGATGTGCTTACTTTTTTCTCTTTATGATTTTCTATTGCTTCCGCTTTCTCCGGGCGAACGGTCCGGTAGGCGGTGGAAGTCCATATAAATAACGGAATATGCAACTCGTAAATAGACGGTTCCGTATTGCCGTGCACTGCCAGGTTGCGTGCGTCGTCGTAGAGATTTTCAGCATGGTCGGACAGGTAGACAACAGCACTGACGGCCTTTTGGTCGTCCACCTTCCGGATGATCTCGTTCAATACATAGTCGGTGTAACAGATACTATTGTCGTAGCTGTTGACCAGTACTTCCTTGTTTGAAGGGCTGACTACGTCGTACCCAGTATTCTCGTGCAGTGAAGGTGTGAAACGGCAAAAAGATTCCGGATACCGGGCATTATAACGGAAATGGCTACCCAATGTATGGATGACGATCAGTTGCCTTTGCTTGTCCAGGCTCAACACTGAGTCGAGGTGGGGCAATAGTTTTCCGTCGTAATTATCGGCAGAGTCAAAATCGGTGGTGGAGAAGAACGTGTAGTCCATATCGGCCGTAATACGTTTTACAAAACGGTCGCTCGACGACTGGCTGGCCAGCCATGCCGTGTTGAAACCACATTCTATAAAGGCCTCGGGCAGTGCTTTTTCTTTGTAAGCTATATCCGGCTTGTCGGGTGTTGCCCGGGTCAGTATTTGCTGGATAGCTATGTTGGTCAGATTGGATGTCGTGAGCACCTTACTGTAAGACACCAGGTTTTCCTGTTTATCGAGCAACGGGGTAGTAGGTCGGTTGTATCCGTTTAACGCATAGTTGCCGTAGCGGCTGGATTCTCCGATCACCAGTACGTAGATCTCTTTACCCGGTATCGTATCCTCCCGTTCGGCCTCGAAGGAGAAGTCTTTCAGCTGTTCCTGCATTTCCCCGATTTCACGTTCCATACCTATTACTTCGGCAGTAGCAGCGATCAGGTCGCAGGGGTAGACCTTTTTATATTTCATGCTGAAGTTCGAGTTGGCGGCACGCAAGCGGTAGATCGCCCCGTCGGTATAATCCGACATCTTCCACATCATCAGCCATAAAGCGATATTGAAAAGGGTGAACAGGCTGAATACAAGAATCTTTCCCTGTCCTGAAAGTATCGGTTTGTTTTCTATCTTAGTAAATAATATCCAGTAATAGAGGATGAGGATCAGAAGGAAGAGGATGACATATCCCTTCAATGAGTAGATAAGCTCAAAGGCTTCCTGGTTGTTCGTATTCAGGATGGCCGACATCAATCCGATGGATATCGGCATTTTATTGAGTAGAACATGTCCGATCTCGATCGGACTGAATAACAGGAATATGCTCGATAACGTGAAATATGTTTTTGCTTTGAACAATAAGGCCGGAACGAACAATATCAGGCAGGAAAAAAACAGATAGGCAATTTGCTTCATTATATCGCCGGCCAGGTCGCTCGATCGGAACATCACCACAAAGTTTGGCAAAAGAAGCAGGAAAAACAACAGGAATATCCATCCGTAATTGTTAGATGGAAATAGCGCCCGGATTATTTTTCCTATTGGTTTCATGTGTTGTTTTTTGTGCTGTTTTTATTCTTTCTGTATTGTCCCCGTTTGTTGCAACCACTTGTTGGTGATTAATGTTAATTCAACGAATTGCTCGACTGATAATTGTTCAGGCCGTTTATCGAAAATAGGCAAGGCATAATCCGGACAATCTTTTCCCAACAACGGCTTCATCGAATTGCGGAGCGTTTTTCGTCGTTGGTTGAAAGAGGTCTTGACGACTGTCTTGAATAATTTCTCATCACAACCGAGCTCTTTTCGGTCGTTTCTGATCATCCGGATCACGGCACTTTTCACTTTTGGAGGCGGGTCGAATACGGTTTCGCTCACCGTGAAAAGATATTCTACCGTGTACCAGGCTTGCAGCAATACGCTTAATATACCGTATGTCTTACTGCCGGGGCCGGCCGCCAGTCGTTCGGCCACTTCTTTTTGTATCATGCCGGAGCAACAAGGTACATGCTCTTTGAAATCGAGTACCTTGAAGAATATCTGGCTGGATATATTATATGGATAATTACCAATGACGCAGAACTGACCGGGAAATAGCTTTGAAAGATCCAGCCGCAGGAAATCTTCAGCCAGGATACGTCTTTCGAGGGCAGGGAAGTTCTGTTCGAGGTAATCTACCGATTCCATATCCAGCTCCACCACAGTCAGGTCGTGACCGGCTTCCAGCAGATATTGCGTTAGTACGCCCATCCCCGGACCGATCTCCAAAACAGGTAAATCCTTGTAGTCGCTAAGTGTATCGGCTATACGCTGAGCGATATGTAAATCCTTCAGGAAGTGTTGTCCTAAAGCTTTTTTCGGTTTAACTAATCTCATCCGGTTTTTGATGTAAAGTATTCGTATTAAAATATAATGCTTATCTTTGCGGGTGCACAAAAATACAACAAATAATTTAAAGTATCCTACGTAGAATGAATTTTAAAAGTATACTACAAACGTTTGTCAAGATATTTCTACCCTTAGCTTTTGGCTGTTTGCTGCTTTGGTTCTTGTATAGTAATATGGATGTTACCGAGATATGGAGAGTAATCCGCGAGGGTGTGAGATATGATATCATCCTGGTCTCTTTATTGTTCGGTCTGTTTGCCAATGTGGTTCGCGGGCTTCGCTGGGGGTTGCTTATTTCGTCGTTGGGCGAGCGTTTTAAAATGAGCAATATAATCTATGCTGTTTTAGGAAACTATGCGGTAAACATGGTGCTTCCCCGTGTAGGTGAAGTTTGGCGTTGCGGTATTATTACCAAATATGATAAGATCCCTTTTACCAAGCTGTTGGGGACTCTCCTGATAGACCGCGTAAGCGATACGATCGTGGTCGGATCGATCACTTTATTGATCTTTATCTTTAATTTCGACTTCTTTGTCAGCTTCTTCGCCAGGAATCCGGCGTTGCTGGACGGCTTCCGTACCATGTTCGATTCTATATGGATTTATGTGGGGGCTGTAATTTTAGTTGGCGGAATTTGGTTTGTTTTCAAATATATGAGTAACTTTACGCTGGTTCAGAAAGCAAAGTCTTTGTTACTGAATGTGTGGGATGGAATGAAGAGTATATGGTTACTCAAGCAGAAAGGACGTTTCCTATTGCAGACGTTGTTGATTTGGGGTGGTTATTTCTGTTATTTCTATATCACATTCTATGCTTTCGACTTTACACGCGACCTGGGGATAACTGTCGGACTGATTGCTTTTACCATGAGTAGTATCGGTGTAGCTGTCCCTGTGCAGGCCGGTATCGGCGCATGGCATTTTATGGTAATCGCAACGCTGGTATGTTTTGGCGTCAATGAAAATGATGCTGCTGCTTTCGCCCTTGTGGTTCACACGGTTCAGACTGCCTGGACGGTGATATGTGGTCTGTTCGGTATTGTGGCATTGCCGCTTACCAACAGGGATAATAAGGTGGAGTTGGCAGTTGACAAATAATAGTTGACAGTTAAAAAACTCCGTGCGGTAATCCTTTTGGGAATAAGTTTGTTACTATATATTATTTATTAATCTGGTTGTCAATGTCTCTCTTGGCATTTATCTGTCAACTGTCACTTGTCAACTGTCAACTTAGAAGAAACTATGTCAGCAGAAATCAAGAATCTTTCTCCGCAGCATGTCTGGGGTTATTTCTATGACCTCACACAAATCCCTCGTCCTACAGGACATATGGAAGCAGTTACCCGTTATGTAGAAGCTTTTGGTAAAGGATTGGGATTGGAAACCTTGCGGGATGAAGTTGGAAACGTTCTGATCCGTAAACCTGCAACCTCAGGGATGGAAGGACATAAAACCGTTATCCTGCAATCGCACCTTGATATGGTTCCCCAGAAAAATTCTTCCATAAAGCATGATTTCCTTACTGATCCGATCGATGCTTACATAGATGGCGACTGGGTGACAGCCCGTGAAACCACTCTAGGTGCCGATAACGGTATCGGCGCTTCCTTTGCTATGGCTGTACTTTCCGATACAACGATCAAGCATGGTCCGATCGAAGCCCTTTTCACCATAGACGAAGAGGAAGGGATGGACGGTGCTTTCGGATTGAAGCCCGGTTTCCTGAAAGGTGAAACATTGATTAACTGTGACTCGGAGGAAGAAGGTGAACTATTCGTCGGTTGTGCTGGCGGGGCAGACCTGAACATCTCCGTGCAGTTTAAAGAAGATACGTATATTCCTGAAGGCGATGTTGCTGTTAAGCTGAGCCTGACAGGTTTGAAAGGCGGTCATTCCGGGGTGGATATTCATCTGGGACGTGCCAATGCCAATAAATTGATGTTCCGTTTCCTGAAAGAGGCGGTTTGTGATTACGGTGCCCGTTTATCTTCGATCGAAGGTGGCTCGCTTCGTAATGCGATTCCGCGTGAAGCGTTTGCCGTGGTGACGATTCCCGGTGATAATGTGGAATCATTGTGGGAACTGGTGGCTGACTATCAGGATATGTTCCGTGAAGAATATAAAGGTATTGAGAATAACATCAGCTTCGTAGCCGATATGACCGATCTGCCTGCGACATTGATACCGGAAGAGATACAGGACGATCTGATCAATGCAATAGAAGGGTGTCAGAATGGCGTGATCAGTATGTTGTCTGATTTCCCGGGTACAGTAGAATCATCGTCTAACCTGGCAATAGTGAGATCTTCCAATGAACTGATCGAGATAAAGATATTGGTACGCAGTTCTTCCGAAAGTCGTAAGGCTTCCGTATGTTCCAGCCTGGAAAGTGTATTCTCTCTGGCAGGAGCGAAAGTAGAATATGGCGGTGCTTATGGCGGTTGGCAGCCGAATATCGATTCACCACTTTTAAAGGTCGCATCACAGACTTATGAAGAGTTGTTCGGTAAAAAACCGTCGGTAAAAGTGATGCATGCCGGTCTGGAATGTGGTATTATCCAGGAGTCTTATCCTACTATGGATATGATCTCTATCGGTCCGGATCTGGAATATCCCCATTCTCCGGACGAACGGGTGAATATTCCGTCTGTGCAGAAGGTGTGGGATTTCATTGTTGCTACGCTGGAAAGAATTTGATCTAATTAAGATAATACTTAAAGAAGTTTCCTTTTTAAGTTGTATCCCAAAAGTTTTTTGTCTAACTTTTGGGATACGGTTTATTTACAGGCAGCTTCTTTTGTTTTCTCAAAATAGTATTCATATCATTTTGTACTGCAAACAATCTTTGTCACTTGTAGATATTTTAATATTTCTTATCTTTCTACCAGTGGTAAATAAGAAATATCATTATTTTTGTCTTCTATAAAGCTGTAAATTCATGTCGTCAGAAGGATATGTTCAAGATTTTATGGCGTTGGAAACTTTGTTTAAACGCTTTTATAAGCCGTTACAGGCGTATGCTTTCCGTTTTGTGAATGACAAGGACTTGTCTGAAGATATCGTACAGGATGTCTTTTTTGAACTTTGGCAACGACGTGAAAGTATCCGTTTTGAGGATGTCGTTGTAAAGTCCTATCTTTTCAGAGCTGTTTATACACACTCCCTGAATGCGCTGAATAAAAAACACCAGAATGTATGTTCTTTGGACTCAGAAAGGGAAACGGATATTTTGGATCAGTATGTATCTTCCTATATGCAAAATTCTGAGCAGAGTTTATTATTGAAAGAACTTGAAGAAGAAATTATGTCTTATATAAACACTCTTCCCCCTCAATGCCATAAAATATTTATGCTAAGCCGGAGCTATGGATTGAAAAATCGTGAGATCGCAGAGCAATTGGGTATTAGTATAAAAGCCGTTGAAAAGCAGATAAGCAAAGCTCTTTACGGTTTAAAAGAGCATCTTGTCCGTAAAGATTTATTCCCATTATTGATACTGGCCTTTATGTGTTCTCGTTAAGCAGTTTTGTACCGGAACAAATTTTTTTTATAGTAAAGTGCCTGTTTCATAAGCATGAAACAGGTGAAAACGGCTTGTCGAATTACGTATACTAGCTGATTTTTCTTTTATCCGGATAAAATTTTTCAGAAGGGGGGTAGGGTAAAATCTCCCTTTTTTGTATTACTAATATAAAGAATTTATAATGAAAGAAAATACAAACGATATAAACGAAATTATAATACGCTATTTAGACGGTTCGGCAGAATTGGAAGAGAAGAAATTGCTGCTTCAATGGCTGAAACAAGCAGATAGTAATCGGAATGATTTCACCGCAATCCGCGACCTATGGTTATCCTGTAATGTGGCAGCCGGCAACGAGTTGGAGGTAGATATCGCTTTAGAGAAATTGAAAAAACGGATTTTACAGGCGCAGGAACAAATAGAAAAAGCATCGCATGCAAAGCGAAAATCTTTATCGCTCGTTTTACGTTGGACACGAGGTGTTGCTGTATTATTGCTTTTATTGGGGATAGGCTATGGCATTGGCAGTTGGAGGAAACATTCGGCTGATGATTTCACAGTACAAAATCAACTGATAACGGCAGAAGGAAGCAAAGGACAGTTTACACTACCGGACGGATCGGTTGTTTGGCTGAACTCAGAAACCAGACTGACTTATCCGGATCAATTTGCCGGCGACAGGCGGTTGGTTACTTTGGAAGGTGAAGCCTATTTCGAAGTTGCGAAAGATGCGAAAAAGCCTTTTATCGTACAAGCCGGAGAGATAGATGTAGAGGTACTGGGTACTAGCTTTAATGTAAATAGCTACTCTTCCGGTGAATTTGTGCGAACCGCATTATTAAACGGTAGTGTAAAAATTTCGGGAAAGACTATAGAAGAACCGGTTTATCTGAAACCGAACGAGTTATTTGAGTACCGAAAAATAGATCGGGTCTCTTCTGTTGAAGATGCGAAAGCTGCTTTATATGCCGATTGGATTAAAGATCGTTTGGTATTTGATAAAGATTATCTATCCGATATTTTGATCAGTATGGAAGGCCGCTATAATATGGATATCGAATGTCCGGAGAAGTTCGCTGCTTCTATCCGTCTTTCTTTTACGATCCGGAACGAGAGTATTGAAGAGGTCATGGAAGCAATGAGTCTCATTGCTCCGATAAAGTATGAAATAAGAGGAAAGAAAGTATATATAATACCGAAAAAATAGATGTCTAACTTTTAAAATGTACTGCTTATGGGAATATAAAAAGAATGTTATCGCTAAAGAAAGGAAACAGATGTATGTTGGTTAGGTCCATCTGTTGAAAATTAATTAACCTATCGTCCTATATTGAATGTTCGACGATAAAGTTTAACTGAAAATCTAAGTAAAATATGAGTTATTTCAACCGAAAGGATTTGTTGGATTCTTTTTATCAAAAAGAAGTCAGGATAATAAAATTAGTCTTGATAATGTTAACCGTTATGTTATGCGGGCTTTCCGCTGAAGAGTCTTATTCACAGACTGTGCGGATTAGTCTCAATATGGAAAATTCGACAATCAAAGAAATTTTGAAAGGAATTGAAAATCGTAGTGAGTTTACGTTCTATTACAATGACGATATTATTGATGTAGACAAACGCCTCACTTTGAATGCCGAAAATCTTAGTATATCTGATATACTAACTACAATTCTACCGAATTGTAGTTTTAAGATATCTAATAAAAATATTATTATAACAGCTAGGGAGGCTGGTATTTCCCAGCAGGGAAAAACTATCACAGGAATTGTGCGAGATACCAAGGGGGATCCGGTTATCGGTGCGAATGTATCGGTGAAGGGGACGACTAACGGTACGATTACCGATTTGGACGGAAAGTTTGTTTTGGATGGTGTTACAGCCAATTCAGTTCTTTCAATTTCTTATATCGGTTACATTGCTCAGGAGATCACAATGGGCAATAAAAATTCTTTCGATGTAGTTTTGAGAGATGACACACAGGCTATTGAAGAGGTTGTAGTTGTGGGTTATGCCGCCCAGAAGAAGGTGAATTTGACTGGATCTGTAGCCAGTCTTAACTTCTCGGATGAAAAGTTGGCCCGTCCGGTTACCACGATCGCTGCTTCTTTATCAGGTATGGCAGCCGGTGTGAATGTGATGAACACCAGTAGCCAACCGAATGCAGAAGGTGTTTCTGTGTTGATTCGTGGTACAGGTACAATGAATGATGCCGGTCCGCTGATTTTGGTGGATGGTATGGAAATGGGACTCAATGAGGTGAACCCGAATGATGTGGCCTCAATTTCCATCTTGAAGGACGCTGCGTCTTGTGCTATTTATGGTAACAGGGGCGCCAATGGTGTTATCTTGATCACAACTAAGCGGGGAACGGATGGTAAAATCAACGTAACCTATTCCGGTAAGTTCTCTTATCAGACTCCGGCCAAATTAATTCGCCAGGTGACTGATTATGCGGACTATATGGAATTTGTCAACGAAGGTTATACTAATACGAATCAAGCAGTCAAATTCTCACAGTCGACGATCGATGAATGGCGCGAAGCTGCCAGGAATCCGAATGCAACGAATGCTGCCGGAATTCCGAATTATGTTACACACCCTAGCACAGATTGGTATGATGTAATCTATGATCCGAAATGGATGCAGGAACATACCATCAGCTTGACAGGTGCAGAAAAGCGTACTAACTATGCCATTTCCGGTACTTATCTGAATAATCCGGGTTTGGTTATTGAATCTGGTGTTAAAAAATACTATCTGCGTAGTGATGTCGAGTCTAAAGTGACTGACTTTCTGACTGTCGGAATGCGCGCCTGGGGATATAATGCCGATCAGGATCGTAATAATTTGAGCGATATGTGGGGGTTGAACATGCAGAAGGTGACTCCGGGCGTCTATCCTTATTATAATGGTAAATATGGTGGAATCGAAACCAATGAGGAAGATGGACAAGCCGGTAACCCATTGCTGAATATGAGTAACTCTTATGGTTACTACAAGCAGAATAAATATTTCGTCAATCCGTATCTGGAAGTGAAGTTCCTGAAAGATTTCAAATTCACAGCTAATTTGTATTATGATCAGTTTACGAACCATCATAGATGGCAACCGTCTGACTATAAAGAACAATATAGTTTCAATCGCTCGATGACATTGAATACGCCTCCGACATCGACAGATATGTCTACTTATAAAGTATATGATTGGCAGAAACGGGAAAAGAACTGGAAGACAAATATGTTGCTGAGTTGGGGACATATTTATGGAAAACACGATATAAGTGCTTTGGCTGGTTATGAAGAGGCTCGTTATTGGGGTGACGAAGTGGACATTTGCAAGGAAGGTATGTCAAGTATCTCTTTGACGGATTTTAATGCCATGACAGATCCGTATTACATCAAAGGTTCTTCTTATGAATATTCTTCCCGTTCCTGGTTCGGCCGTGTCAATTATGGGTTCGATAACCGTTATCTGTTTGAAGTGAATATGCGTTATGACGGATCTTCCCGTTTTTCTCCTGACTCTCGTTGGGGGCTGTTCCCTTCTTTTTCTGCCGGTTGGCGTATCTCTGAAGAGAAATTTATGGAGGATGTAGACTGGTTGAGTAATTTAAAGTTGCGTGGATCTTGGGGTAAGTTAGGAAACAACTCTATCGGCAACTACGAATGGCAGGCTCTTTATGGATCTGGTTATAACTATGCGTTCAACAATAATAAATCCAATGGTTTGGCTATGACGACTTTCTCCAACTACAGTTTGGAATGGGAAGAGACTGCTGTTACCAATATTGGTCTTGACTTTGGTATGTTGAATAATCGTTTGAACGGAACGGTCGAAGTTTATAACAAGAATACGACCGGAATCTTGTATCGTCCGACACTACCTGAATCCTTGAACCAATTTACCTCTCCGCTTCAGAATTTGGCCGATGTAAACAACAAGGGTATTGAGTTCTCGTTAGGCTGGAATGATCATGTCGGAGATTTCGCCTACTCGGTTTCTGCCAATTTTACTTACAACAAGAATGAGGTAACGAAATATAAAGGTGAACTGATCCGTGAATGGCGTACAGACGAAAATGGCAATAAGACATGGTATCAGAATGTAGGAACGGTAGCTAATGGTTCTTCTACGTTGATTGTGGAAGGACATCAGATGAATGAATTTTACATGATGAATCCATACAAAGGTAACGGCTCTTATTTCAATACGGATGGATCTGTCAACATCAACGGTGGTCCGAAAGATGGTATGATTCGTACAGAAGGGGATATGAATTGGTTACAGGCGATGTTTGATGCCGGTTATAAATTCTATCCGAACCAGTCGATCGGTAAAGATAAGATATGGTATGGTGATATGATCTATGCCGATTATAATGGAGATGGCATCTACGGTAATGATGATGATCGGGAATTTCAGGGTGTTTCCAGTACTCCGAAATACTACTTCGGCTTGCAGGCAAGTATGACATGGAAAGGCTTTGACCTTTCGATGAACTGGGCTGGTGCAGCAGGATTTAAGATCGATTATTACAAACAGACTCAGAATAGCGTTAGTATCACACACGGATATGGTATTGGTTATGACGTAGCTTATGACCATTATTTCTACGATCCTGAAAATCCTGGCGATCCACGTACGAATATCTATTCTCAAACACCGCGTCTTGTGGGGTATCAGAATAGTGGACAGGCTAGTGCTACGAGCTCTTGGCATCTGCAGAATGGAAACTATATGAAGCTGAAAAACCTAACGATCGGTTACACCTTCCCGAAAGATTGGATGAAGGTTGCATTTATCCAGAATGCGCGTGTCTATCTGTCTGGTGAAAACTTACTGACGATTACAAAATTCGAAGGATCTGATCCGGAACGTATGAGTGGTGACGGTTATCTGCCGATTCGCCAGTATACAGTTGGTGTTAATGTGACATTCTAATTAAATTGTGGAAAAGTTATGAACAAGAATAAATTTGGGATTATAAGAAACGCGACAAAACTTCTATCTATTTCTGTTTTGTCAGGTTTGTTCCTTACGGGTTGTGTGGATATGGATTTGACTCCGAAGAACCAGCCGAGCGAGGGAGAAGTTTGGGCTGATGCCACGATGGCAGAACAAACTGTTACCGGTCTTTACAATGGGCTGAACCATTTATATAATGATAATTATAATATGTGGTTTGATTGTTTCTCCATGACTATGGATCGCGATGCCAACTGGCGTAATTTCGGTATGTTGTTTGGTAATCAGACTACTTCAGGCGACGGTCCAAGTTGGATTTGGCATGACAATTATAAATTCATCATCCGCTGTAACGATGTGATCGCCAATATACCGAATGTAGAAGGAATTACTGAAGCAAAAAAAGCACGTCTTGTTGCCGAAGCCAAATTCCTCCGGTGTTATTGGTACTATGAATTGAACTTGTTGTTTGGTGGTGTGCCTTACTATACTGATCCTATTAAAGATATTGATGAGGCCAAAGGAAGCCGTTTGTCCATGGTTGAAATCTGGAATCAATTGGTTGGTGATTTGACGGATTGTATTAATGAGTCTAATTTACCTAACAAATACAACAGTGGTGATTCAGACTATGGTCACATCACGAAAGGTGCCGCCTATGCGCTTAGGGGCAAGATCTATTTGTGGCTGGAAAATTGGTCAGCTGCTGAAGCCGACTTTAAGAAGGTCGGTGACTGCGGTTACAAGTTATTTACTGATGGTACTGATGCTTACAAAAAATTATTTAAAGAAGTCAACGAACAGTGCGACGAGATGATCTTTTCTGTCCAGTGTATAGAGGAAGATGGATATTGGAACTCTAAGAACCGTGGTTTCGGGAATCGGTGTACATATGGGGCTATGTGGAACAACTATCTGGTGAATCCGGATTTCGTCGATACCTATGAAACTGCTGACGGAAGCAAATTTGATTGGGAAGAAGTGATTCCTGATTATTACAAACTGACGGTCAACGAACGTCGTGTCTTTTTCTTGCGTGATAATTTGACGGAAGTTGAAATTACTAATGCTAAAGAGCAAGGTGCCAACATGGACTACTATCTGCCGAATGGTAATGAGGCTCGTATCCGTAAAGCTTATGACAACCGTGACCCGCGTCTGGAAATGAGTGTCATTACACCGTATGCGAAGTATCTGGGAGGTACGGGCGGTTCCGACAATTATTTTACGAACCGTTATCCGTATCGTAGTACCTGGATTGAAACGACGAATGCGGATGGTACGGTTACACGTGAACCGAACGATTTGCAAACTGATACACAGGCAATGTTCTATTATCTGAATCGTAAATTTGTAACGGAAGGAACCAGTGAAGGAAGTCAAAAGGGTACCGGGATCGATATGCCTAAGATTCGTTATGCTGATGTGCTGCTGAATTTAGCAGAAGCTTTGAACGAACAGGGAAAAACGACTGAAGCTGTTACAGTCGTGAATCAAGTACGTGCTCGTGCCGGTGCCCAGTTGCTCAATTCTAACACTGCAACAACTGTTACCGGACAAGATGATATGCGTGAACGTATCCGTAATGAACGTTACTGGGAATTGCTCGGTGAAGATTTGATTTACTTCGATGAACTTCGTTGGAAGATCTGGAAGGAAAGAAAATTCTTTACTTATGACGATGGCGGTACGCAGGTAGTGAACGGTTTGCGCCAGGTTTGGGGACAGGCTACTTACCACTATGCCTGGGGTGGTGATCAGTATTGGTTGTATCCGATCCCTTACAATGAAATCCAGATGAATCCGAATATTATACAGAATACGGGTTGGGAGTGATATTGTTCTATTATTCACATTTTGTGTCATAGGAAGTGCCGTCGACTCCATCTGAAGTCGGCGGTAGATTCCTCCAATAGTCACTAATTGTTGGAGGAAGTCTCTGACGATCCTTGAAAGGACTGTCGGGTTATCCATAAAACCGAGTAAAATTATTTTGTAATGAAAGTGAAAGATTCAATAGTGTTTTCAGGCCTTCTGTTTTTGGTTGCTTGTGGTGGAGGTGACAATTCTAAAAACCCGGAGAAACAGCCGATTCCGGAAGTTGATGATTCGCAGCTTGCCTATCATAATCCGGTGATAAAGATATCGCTACCGGATCCGACTGCTATCCGTACGGCAGATGGTTTTTATTATCTGTATGCAACTGAAGATATTCGTAATTTGCCGATTTTCCGCTCAAAAGATATGGTCGAGTGGGAGGAAGTCGGTGTAGCCTTTAACGATAAGACACGTCCGGATTTTCTTGCCGGTAACAAGGACAATAAGGATAATGTGCATGCTGCTATTTGGGCACCTGAGATCCGTTATATCAAAGGCAAATATGTCTTGTTCTATTCGTTGGCACAATGGGGAAACCATTGGGTCAGCACGGTCGGTTATGCTGTTTCGGATTCTCCTGAAGGACCTTTTGAAGTGAAGGGGAAAGTGTTCGACAGTCGTGAGGTTAATGTGGAGAATTCAATCGATCAGTTCTTCTATGAGGAAGGTGGCAAATATTATATGCTTTGGGGTAGCTTTTTCGGCATTTATATAATGGAGCTTGATGTGACGGACGATTTACAAATCACTCCGAAGTTCGATACCAAGCGACAGATTGCCGGAAGTGCCTATGAGGGTATTAATCTTTGGAAGCGCGACGGATATTATTATCTGTTCGGCTCTATAGGCTCTTGTTGTGAGGGTAAGAACAGTACCTACACTACGGTTGTTGCTCGTTCGAAAGAACTGTCCGGTCCGTATGTCAATAGGCAAGGAGAGAAGATGTTGGATAATAAGCATGAAGTCGTGCTCCGGAAAAATGATCGTTTTGTTGGGACCGGACATAATTCCATTCTCCTGGAAGACGATGAAAAGAACACCTGGATGCTCTATCATGCTTTCGAGCTGGAACGGCTGGATGCACAGCGACAGGTGTTACTGGATCGTGTTTTGTGGGATGAGGAGGGATGGCCTTATGTAGAGAAGCAAGAACCTTCTAACGGAGCATTCCGTCCGGTAATTGAATAATGTGAGTGTTTAACCTTATTATATATTTAGTCGATGAAAAAGAAATGGATTTTATTGTTGTTATCGCTTCCTCTTTTCGTATGTATGAATTGCAATGATGGGGAGGGGGATAAAAAGAATCAGATACCGCCGGAGGAAGAAAATCCGATAACCGTCCTTTCGACGACGGTTCCTTTGGCAGACCCGTATATTCTGGTTCATGACGGTCTTTATTATATATACGGGACAAATGTTGGAACCGGATTCGATGTGTATTATTCCAAGGATCTCGAGTTTTGGGAACGTGCTTCCGCTTTGTCTCTCAGTAATACGAACTCTTATGGTGAGTCTATGTTTTGGGCCCCGGAAGTTTATTATGTGGAAAAAGAGAAAAAGTTCTATATGTTTTATTCTTCTGAAGAACATATCTGTGTTGCTACGTCTGATTCTCCTTTAGGCCCGTTTAAACAAGACGAATATAAGCCGATTCGTGAAGAAAAGGGTATCGATACTTCGGTCTTTTTCGATGAAGACGGTAAAGCCTATCTCTATTTTGTTCGTTTCAATGATGGTAATGTTATTTGGTGTGCAGAGTTGAAAGAAAACTTGAAAGAGATAAAAGAAGAGACATTGACGCAATGTTTCAAAGCCGAGGAACCGTGGGAATTGATTCTGCCAAAAGTGGTGGAAGGCCCTTCTGTCTTTAAGCAAAACGGTGTTTATTATTTAGTGTATTCGGCGAATGGCTATACGAGCCAGGATTACGCAGTAGGTTTTGCTATCTCTGATTCTCCGTTCGGTCCATGGAAGAAATATGAAGGAAACCCTATTTTGCATAATTATGAAGGGTTGGTTGGTGTTGGTCATGGTGCTCCTTTCATTGATAAAGACGGCAAAATGCGTTATGTCTTCCATGCTCATAAGAGCGAGACGGAAATACATCCCCGTAATTCGTATGTTGTTGATATGTCTCTCAAAAACGGAGTCGTTTCGTTAGGAGGAAATCTTATCCGGCCTATGGTCGTCGATAAACTGCCAGCAGAAAAATAAGAGAGGATGATCAAAAATATTACATGTTAAAAAGGTAAATGGAAATAATCTGATAAAGTTTTCTGTTCGAGCTTTGTGAAGAATGAAGACAGGCAAAGTAAGCTCTGGTAATGTATATTACCGGAGCTTTTTGTTTATTGAAAATAGCCGATAAGAGTTTAATTCATGTTTTGGAACAAAAAATGATAGCTTTTGCCTATGTTTAGGAACAAAATTGTACTTTTGTGTGCTGCATTAATAAGTATAAAGATAATGGCCAACGATGAAATGAAACAAGCCTGGAAAATACCGGAGCCTACCCTCCGGAGACTGCCCTGGTATCTTGCCTTCCTAAAGCTCTTGAAAGGTAAGGGAGAGACGTTTGTATCATCTACCCAGATCGCAAAAGAGATTAATGTAGACCCCAGTCAGGTGGCAAAAGATCTCTCTTTTGTAAATATTTCCGGAAAGACCAGGGTTGGTTATGAGATTTGTACCCTTGTGGATGTGTTGGAAGACTTTTTAGGTTTTACTGCACAGCATAAGGCTTTTTTATTTGGTGTAGGTAGTTTGGGAGCTGCCCTGCTGCAAGACTCAGGATTGAACCAGTATGGACTCGAGATTGTAGCCGGTTTCGATGTACGCCGGGAACTGGCAGGTTCCGTGATCAATGGGATCCCGGTTTTTCACCTGGATGATTTCCCTACCAAACAAAAAGAATACGGTGCAACGATCGGTGTGATCACGGTTCCGGTAGATAAGGCACAGGAGGTTACCGAGCAGATCATTGCCGGAGGGATCAAAGCCCTGTGGAACTTTACCCCGTTCCGTATCCGTGTGCCGGAACACATTGTCGTACAGAATACTTCCATGTATGCCCATCTGGCTGTCATGTTTAATCGTTTGAACTCAATAAATCACTGAAATGAAGATCATAGCAGTAGGAATGAATTATGCAGAACACAATAAAGAGCTGCATCATTCGTTAGAATTATCGGAACCTACTATCTTTATGAAGTCCGATTCCTCCCTGTTGAAAGACGGGAAGCCGTTCTTTATCCCTGATTTTTCGTCGGAGATACATTACGAAACCGAGATTGTTGTAAAGATAGACCGGCTGGGTAAGAATATCGCCGAACGTTTTGCACATCGTTATTATAATGAAGTTACAGTCGGCATCGATTTTACCGCCCGTGACCTGCAAAAAGAACTGCGTGCGAAGGGATTACCTTGGGAGATCAGTAAAGCATTTGATAATTCGGCTGTGATCGGGACGTTTGTGCCATTGGATAAACTGGGGGATGTGAACCGTATCCCGTTTCATCTGGATATAAACGGACAGAAGGTGCAGGAGGGAAATACTTCGGATATGCTTTTCCCGGTAGACAAGGTTATCGCTTATGTTAGTCGTTTTTTTACCCTCAAGATAGGAGATCTGATATTTACAGGAACTCCGGCGGGAGTGGGACCTGTGAAGATCGATGACCATTTGCAGGGATATATCGGCGAACGTAAGTTGCTTGATTTTTACGTAAAATAGTTGGCAGAAGCAGTTGTGGATGACTTTAACTGTCACGTGTCAACTATCACTGTCAACTAAAAAAGGATTATGTTACGAATACTATATACATTAATAATAAGTATCTGTTTTCTTTCTTCTGTCCGGGCCGATGGAAGTATTTATGCTGCCAAGTCCGTTTTGTCATCCGGTAAATGGGTGAAAATACAGGTGGAAGAAGACGGTATCTATAAACTCTCCTATGCCGATTTACGTTCGATGGGATTTTCCGATCCGACAAAAGTTTCCGTACATGGATATGGAGGCTGGATACTGGATGAAGATTTCTCTAATCCTTATATCGATGATGTTCCGGCGGTAGCCACCTGGCGTGGCGATGATTATCTTTTGTTCTACGGACGTGGCGTGGTGAAATGGAGTTATGATACCGTTAACCAGTGTTTTGTCCATGTCAATAATCCTTACTCTCAGTATGGGTATTATTTTCTGACGGATGCTACCGCTACAAAAGAAATGGAATCTGTCGCTTCGGCTGCGGGTGCTTCTTTGAAAGTGACGACTTTTGATGATTACCGGTTGCATGAAAAAGATCTGGTCTCTGTTAATAACTCCGGACGTGAGTTGTTCGGAGAAGCAATGGATATGACCCTGTCGAGGGATTTTTCATTTAACAACATAACAGGAATCACCAACGACGACGGTAAAGTAACTCTCCGCTTTATCGCAAAGCCTATCAGCGGTACCGGAAATGTAACCCTGAGTGTGAATGGCAGTGAACTGATCTCGAGGACGATTAGTTACAGTTCTTCCAGCGATGAATATACCAAAGCGAACCTGGCGTATGAAGTGGCCGACTGGAAAGGTGATAAAAGTGCGAATGTCAAAGTCAATGTAAGATACGGGCAATATGGCCATAAAAATGTCTACCTCGATTATATTCGTTTGCAAATGAAACGGGAGTTGCAACCCTATGGTGCCTGTACGTTTTTCCGTAGTCTGGCTTCTGTCGGGAATCCTTCTCGTTTTGTTATTCAGAATGCCAATGCGAATACATTGGTTTTTGATGTAACGGATGCCGTGAATCCGAAACGGATGGAGACAGAACTGAGTGGAAGCGAATTATCTTTCTCTATTCCGGGAGGAACATTGAGGGAGTTTGCCTTGGTGCAACGGAATCAGTCACTCCCGTCTCCTAAAGTTGTAGGTGATGTAACGAATCAGGACCTGCACGCTTTACCGCAAACGGATATGATCATTATTGCACAGCCGGGATTAACGAGCCAAGCTGAACGTTTGGCGGAAGCTCACCGCGACCGTGACGGGCTGACGGTTCAGGTAGTTACCCCGGAAGTGATCTACAACGAATTCTCCAGTGGAACACCGGATGCTACGGCTTATCGTCGTTTCATGAAGATGTTTTACGATCGGCAAACTTCCGAAAGCGATGCTCCCAAATATCTTCTTCTTTTTGGTGACGGTGCGTTCGATAATCGTTTTTTAACGTCTAGCTGGCAAAATGTAACGACAAGTAATATGCTGTTGACTTACCAGACGGATGAATCGTTGGATGATAAATCGTATGTGATAGACGATTACTTCGGTTTTCTTGACGATAGTAATAATGGAAAAGGTCTGATAGCTTCGAAGATCGATATCGGTATCGGCCGTTTTCCTGTCCGGACTGTGACCGAGGCGACCAATATGGTCAACAAGGTGATCAATTATATGGATAATAATGAGACCGGATCATGGAAAAATAATGTCTGCTTTGTCGCTGACGACGGTAACAATGCCGATAGTTATATGATACAACATGCTGAACAGGCTGACCAACTGGGCGAGTATATAAACACCAGCCATCCGGAGTTCATGGTGAATAAGATTTATTTCGATTCTTATAAAAAAGATATTTCGGGAGGTTTGAGTACTTATCCGGCAGTGAAGACAGATATACAGAAATTGCTTAAGAGCGGTCAGTTGTTGATCAATTATACAGGGCATGGTAATACTGTTTCCTGGAGTGATGAACAAGTGCTGACGGAAAGTGATATTACCAAATCGACTTATCCCCGTTTGCCGATCTGGATTACTGCGACCTGCGATTTTTGTCGTTTCGATGCTCCGGTAACTTCTGCCGGTGAGCAGGTTTTCTTGAATAAGGTGAGTGGCGGTATCGGATTGTTCACTACTACCCGTGTAGCTTATTCCAGTCCAAACTTCTCAATTAACGATAACTTGATCCGTAATTTGTTTGAGAAAAAGAACGGACGCCGGTTGACCCTGGGGGAAGTGATGAAAGCGACTAAACGCGCATTGGGTTCCACTCGTTATAAATTGGGATTTGCTTTGATCGGTGACCCCGCTATGAAGTTGTGTTATCCGGAATATCGCATGAATGTGACGGCGATAAACGGGGAACCTGTAACCAGCGAACCTGTTACTTTTAAGGCATTGCAAAAAATAACCGTCGAAGGCGAGGTACTGAACCCGGATGGGAATGTGGCAACCGATTTCTCCGGCCTGTTGAATCCGACAGTTCTGGATAGCCGTGTCTCTTATGAAACATTGGACAATAACAATACAGGTAAAACTTTCAAATATACGGATTACTCGAACATACTTTTTATAGGTAACGACTCCGTTCGTTCGGGAAAGTTTAGTTTCACATTTACCGTTCCGAAGGATATCTCTTATTCGAATGAATTCGGAAAGATGAATCTTTATGCATCGGATGAAACGAGTAAAATAGAAGCCCAGGGTGCCTATTTGAATTATCGTGTCGGGGGAACGGACGATAATGCGGATGACGATAAGGATGGTCCGGAAATACGTACACTTTATCTGAATGACTCGACTTTTGTGAGTGGCGGACAGGTCAATACTACCCCCTTCTTTGTAGCCCGTCTTTGGGATAAGAGTGGTGTGAATATAACAGGTAGCAGTATCGGACATGACATGATGTTGATCATCGATGGTAATCCGGCTCTAAGTTATAATCTGAATAGTTACTATGAACTGGTAGCGGGAAGCGAAGGAGAGGGAATTGTCAAGTTCCTGATCCCGGCATTGACTCCGGGAATGCATAAGGCGGAGTTTAAGGTCTGGGATATACAGAATAACTCGACGACACAGGAATTTGAATTCGAGGTTGTGGAAGGTTTGAAACCCTATCTGCTGGAGCTGTCGGCAACTCCGGTCCCGGCTCGTGAGCAAGTGACATTCCATCTGTTCCATAACCGTCCGGAAAGTCAGTTGACCGTCGGGATTATGGTGTACGATATGGTTGGGCGCTTGCAGTGGAGACATGAAGAAACAGGTTCGTCCGAACTCTTTAAATCGTATACGGTGACGTGGGATCTGACCAATAACAGGGGAGGACGGCTTCGTCCCGGCGTTTATATATATCGTGCAGCGATCAGTTCCGGCGGGTCTAAGGAGGCGACGGAAGCAAAGAAATTAATAATCCTCGCACAATAAAGTAAAACAAAATCAGTTTATATGTTCGTAAGGTAGGTTTGTTACTTGCCGCGTATTTAACAGGAATATAGTATGATAAAGAATTCAAGAATTAGTACAACACTTATAGTCGTATTCAGTTTACTGACCGTATTTACTACGTGGGCGGAAGATAATGGAAAAAGCAAATTTGCTCCGGTCAATACAGCAGTACCTTCTCTTTCTATTGCTCCCGATGCTCGTGCCGGTGCGATGGGGGATAATGGAGCGTCTACTACTCCGGATATAAACTCACAATACTGGAACCCAGCCAAGTATGCTTTTATGTACAGCAAGGCTGGTGTGTCTTTGTCATATACTCCCTGGTTGCGCAAATTGGTTAATGACGTGGCTTTGGCTAATCTTTCCGGTTATTATAAGATCGGTGATAGTGATTTGCAGGCAATCGGTGCTTCCCTGCGTTATTTCTCTTTAGGTGATATTAATACTGGTAATGAAACCAGTTCGGATGGAAGCGGCGGTTATACGGTAAGTCCTTATGAAATGGCATTCGACGTCAGTTACAGCCGTAAATTGTCCGAATCTTATTCTATGGCCGTAGCTATGCGTTATATTCGTTCGGATATGGGACAGGATGCGCAGGATGAACATCGCGTTCCCGGTAATGCTTTCGCAGCCGATATTGCCGGTTACCTGGAAAAGTATGTGGTTCTGGGGCAGGCAGAGGCTTTGTGGAGCTTAGGGTTTAATGTGTCTAATATCGGTACCAAAATATCTTATAATGGTGGTAATACTAATGAGTTTTTACCTACAACTCTTCGTTTGGGAACAGGTTTGCTTTATCCGATCGATGATTTTAACCGGATTGGTTTATATCTTGATTTGAGTAAGTACTTGGTGCCTAGTTTACCTTATCTGACTGAGGGAGCAACTGACGAAGAGCGTGCGGAATATGATAAAAAGAAACTGGAATATAATGATGTATCCGGTATCTCCGGTATCTTCAAATCTTTTGGAGACTCACCCGATGGTTTCAAAGGCGAATTGCAGGAAGTGATGGTTTCGATCGGTGCTGAATATAGCTATAACGATCAGTTTTTCCTGCGTGGAGGTTATTTCTATGAGAATGCCAACAAAGGTAATCGTCAGTATTTCTCTGTTGGAGCCGGTTTCCGTATGAGTGTATTCCAGTTGGATGCAGCTTACCTGGTAAGTACGGTTCAGAGTAACCCGTTAGACCAGACGTTGCGTTTTACCTTGTCGTTCGATATGGACGGAATCAAAAACTTGTTCAGATAAACAGCTATGAAGATACGGGTAGGATTTGGGTATGACGTGCATGCATTGGTTCCCGATCGCGAACTGTGGATGGGAGGCATACGTATTGAACATACATTAGGTCTGTTAGGCCATAGTGATGCCGATGTGTTGATACATGCTATTTGTGATGCACTGCTGGGTGCAGCGAATATGCGTGATATCGGTTATCATTTTCCGGATACAGCCGGAGAATATAAGAATATAGACAGCAAGATCTTATTGCGCGACACCATGAAGCTGTTGCGTGATGCTGGTTACGAACTGGGTAATATCGATGCGACTATTGCGGCAGAACGTCCGAAGCTGAACCCTCATATTCCTGCCATGAAGCAGACACTGGCCGAAGTAATGCAAGTGGACGAGGAGGATATTTCCATAAAAGCAACAACGACAGAAAAACTCGGCTTTACAGGTCGTCAGGAGGGTATTGCGGCCTATGCTACTGTTCTGATACAGAAGTGATATATTCCTCATGATGAACTTCGCAGGGAATGGTAAACCAGAAAGTAGTGCCTTTCCCTTCTTCCGATTCTACACCTATCTCCCCGTTCAGGCGATTTACGATTGTCTGACAGATTGATAATCCTAATCCGGTTCCCTGGATAAACAAGTCGAATTTAGCAAAGCGCTCGAATACATGTGGAATGTTTTCCCGGGCAATTCCTTTCCCTGTATCGGATACGTAAAAGCGTAATCCTCCCTCGATTTCCTCGTACCCCATACGGATAGAACCTTCGAAGGTGAATTTGCAGGCATTGGTCAGAAAGTTGGTCATGACCTGCGTTAACCGGATCTTTTCCGAATGGATAAAACAGGGCTTTTCCGGGAGGATGCATTCCAGTGTAACCCCTTCTTTTGTCCGTGTCTGGTGTGTCTGTGCCAGCATCGAGAAGAGAGAAGATACATCGATGTTTGAAAAGCTGAACTCTAGTTGTCCTGCTTCGATCTTTGACAGGTCGAGAATATCGTTGATCAGTTGCAGTAGCAATTCGTTGTTTGTCTCGATGATCTTACAGAACTCGAGTGCATCTTCCGGGCTTTCGGAGTGAGCGATAAGATTGGAGAAACCGACAATAGCATTCAAGGGAGTACGGATCTCGTGACTCATATTTGCCAGGAACGCCGATTTCAGGCGGTTGGCCTCTTCTGCTTTTTCTTTTTCCCGGCGCTCTTCATCCTGTTTTAACTTTTGCATATAAAGACGAAAGCGTAGTACTGCGATCATACTCAGCAGGCCGATGATTGCAAGGGCACTAATAAAGTGTATCTGATATTTTTGAAAGAAAGTAGGAGGCTGCTGGTAGTAAACTGCATTCTGAGGGAAACGGACAGGGGGAATACCATTCCTGAACAGATGCTGGTAATTGAGATATGTCTGTGGAGACCCTCCAATATGAGAATGAATATCCCGGGCTGGTTTCCCATCCAGTATAAGACTGATGGTCGATACGACAGACGTGCTGAAATCCTTTACAGATATATAATGTCCGCCGGCAAAATTCCCCGATTCTGGATTCAGGTCTGTTAGTATATAAATCGGGGAATTGGAAAAGCTGTTTATTATTTTTTGAACGTTATCCCTTAGATACTGGTTTTCACCGTTTTCCTTTGAAAGGAACCATGAGTAATAGATTATTCCGGTTTCTTTGCCATAAATAGAAAGTGTTTCCAGCAATGTTTCGGTTAAGATGGACGGGCTGGAGAGTATTCCCAGTTGTAAATCAGGGAAATGAGTTTTCATTGTATCGGAAAGCTCTTGCTCTGCACAGATACTGATATAACGTTCGTCGCGAATAAATACGATCTTTTTTAATTCGGGCTGAAGTTGTTTTATGAGTTGTATGGTTTCTTCTGTATAAAGCGGTTGTGTTATGGTAGTTACATTATATTTCTTAATGAGCTCTTCGGTGGGAACCATATTCTTTGTGTCCTGGATGTCCCTCTGAAGTAAGTATTCTATCTTCGATGGGGATAATTTACGTGAGTAGCAAATAACAGCCGGAACCTCTTTCCATTCGTTGTCGAACAGAGGTCGGCAGATCAGCCATGCAGGATCGCCTATGCATACGATCGCCTTGGGAGGTAGTGGATATTTATCTTTTAATTCAGCTATTTTGTCGTAAACTTCTGTAATATTTCTCATGGCAGGTATCTGTAATTCTTCCCCTTCTACCATCAGGCCATCTTTTGAAAAGGTATCCCGGATGGTTTCATACGTCTCTTGTGTCCAGGTTTCATTAAAGTTGATGGAGTGTAGGATCAGGATGTAGTTATCCTTGTCTTGCATTTGGGCATACAAGATCCTGTTCGTAAATAACAGCAGGAAGAATATGAAGATTGTCTTTTTCATATATGCATGATTGTTAAAGCCGAGTAATTATGAAATTCAGAGCTTGTAGGACAAAGGTATGCATTCTGTCCCGTTATTTTGCTTATCCCGCTGTTAATTTGTAGTTTTGAACCGGATAAAAGAATGAATTATGAAAAATAATGACTGGAAAGATCGTTTGGGAGTCATGTATTCGACAAACCCGGACTTTCAATATAATACGGGAGACGAGGCGGAAGAAGATACGCAACCCAAAGAAAAACAACAATTGCGTATATCTCTGGATAAACGCAACCGGGGTGGAAAAGCTGTTACGTTGATTACCGGATTTCGTGGAACGACAGACGACCTGGAGGCTTTAGGCAAGTTCCTGAAAGTAAAATGCGGTGTGGGTGGTTCCGCCAAGGATGGAGAGATCATCGTACAGGGAGATCTTCGTCAGAAGGTGCTTGAGATACTTCAAAAAGAAGGTTATACAAAAAGTAGGATTATATAAGCCCTGCCATCTAAATAATAAAACTATGCTGACTGTCTACAGAGCCTCTGCCGGGGCAGGTAAAACCCACAAGCTGACGGGTGAATATCTGAATTTGTTATTCACCGGTACGGGTGCGTATCGCCGTATCCTGGCCGTGACATTTACCAATAAGGCAACCGATGAGATGAAAGGCCGTATCGTGGAGGAGTTGTATAATCTCTCGTCCGGCCGGAAGTCCGATTATGTCGGTTCCTTGAAGTCTGCTTATTCGCTGACGGAAGAGCAGGTTCGTAAACAGGCAGGCAAGATATTAAGAGATATTCTTCACGATTACTCCTCTTTCAATATCAGTACGATCGACCGGTTCTTCCAGCAGACCATGCGCGCTTTTACCCGCGAGATCGGTTTGCAGGGCGGTTACGGTATCGAGATGGATCAGGAACTGGTGTTGACTTCCGCGATCGATAATCTATTGGCCGATCTGGAGAAGCCCGAAAGTAAAGAACTCCTGGGCTGGTTGCTCCGTTTTGCCGAAGATAAGATCGAGAACGGAGGCGAATGGAACCTGCGCAAAGATATCATGTCTTTGAGTCGTGAAGTCTTTAAAGAAAGCTATAAGGCTTCCAGTGATGAAGTCGCCAAAGATATCCAGGATAAGGAAGCACTGGAGAACTATAAGAATGAATTGTTCGGCATTATCCGTTCGGTAGAAGCCGAGGCCAAACGTTTGGGTGAAAGGGGCTTGCAGATACTCAATAAATATGCCCTCCGTACGACTGACTTTAAAGGAGGCAGTCGTTCCCCGCTTACCTTGCTCGAGCGGCTCGAACGGGGAGAAATGAAAGATCCTTCCGCTACGTTTATCAGCCTGGCCGATAACCTGGAGGGGTGTTTCACCAAGACCACTCCGCAGGGTGCCCGCCAGATCATCGGATGTGCTTTCGAAGACGGGTTGAATGACTGCATCAAGAATATAGTCGCTTTATTCTCCAACCTGACGGCCTATAATACGGCCCGCGAAATAGTCCGTTATTACTATACCCTCGGGATTCTGACCGATGTCTCCCGTCAGATAGCCTCTTACCGTGAGGAAAAGAATGTCATGCTGATCGCCGATACCACCGAATTGCTAAACAAAGTGATCGGTGGAAGTAATGCCCCGTTTATCTACGAGAAAACCGGTACGCATGTAGATCATTATATGATCGACGAGTTTCAGGATACCAGCGGCATGCAATGGAACAATTTCCGTCCGTTGATAGAAGAAAGCCTGGCACACGACCGGGCCAACCTGATCGTAGGTGACGTGAAGCAGAGTATCTACCGTTTCCGTAACTCCGACTGGAAACTATTGGACGAACAGGTACAAACCGATTTCTCCGCCGAAGAAGTAACGGAAGAAACACTGAAGGAGAACTGGCGTAGTTGCCGGAATATCGTGGAGTTCAATAACACTTTCTTTACTTCTATTCCTGCCCTGTTGCAGACAGTGTATAATGAAACGCTGTTGACTTCTTCGCTGAGTGAAAAGCAACGCGCCTCTTTCCTTACCAAGATCATGTCTGCTTATGATAAGAGTTACCAACAGGTGCCCCCTCCTTTTCAGCAGAAGGACGGACATGTCAGAATCGAATTCTTGTCGGGTGATGAGGAGAAGGACTGGAAAGAAGAAGCACTCGACCGCTTGCCCCAGGTCGTTGAACAGTTACAGGACAACGGTTATGCATTGAAGGATATAGCAATCCTGGTGCGGACCAATATGGAGGGAGCTATGGTGGCAGATAAGTTACTTTCCTACAAAGAAGAAAACCCTTCCGACCGTTATAATTATGATATTATCTCCGATGAAGCCCTGTTTGTCAGCGGATCGCCTGCCGTAAGGTTTATGATCGCCCTGTTGCGCTATCTGAAGAACCCCGAAGACAAGATCAACGAACAAACAGCCTTGTATTCTTACCGGATATTAAAGGATGAACCGGCAGCAACGGACTGTCCGGATATCTGTTCCGTAGAAACGACCGGACTGGCTTTCCCGTCGGAGATCGCTTCCGAACTGCAAGCGCTTTCCCGCCAGTCGTTGTATGAAATATCGGAAGGACTCTTCCGGCTTTTCTCCGGTCACTTCCAGGATAATGAACAAGTCTTTGTACAGGCTTTTCTTGATATGGTATCCGAATATACCCAAAAAGAAAGTGCCGACCTGAGCCGTTTCCTGAAATGGTGGGATGATGCAGGCTATCGTAAGACGATTGCCACGCCCGACGCACAGAATGCGATCCGTATCCTTACCGTCCATAAATCGAAAGGGTTGGGCTTTAAGGTCGTTGTCATACCTTTCGGCGATTGGGAGATCGACCATAAACCGTCGAAACCCGTTATCCTTTGGTGCAAGCCGGATACAAAACCGTTCGATCGCTTACATTTGGTTCCGGTGCGTTACAGCCAGTCGTTGGGGAATACCATCTTTGCAGAAGACTATTTCCGTGAACGGTTGCACGCCTTTATCGATAACCTGAATACTTTGTATGTGGCCTTTACACGCTCGAAAGAAGAACTGATCGTCTTTGCCCCGCGTCCTAAGAAGATAAAAGAAGAGACTGGAGAGGTTGAGAAGATATCGTCTGTCGCCGATGCGCTTTGGGGTGCATTGCACTGGAAAGTAACGGATACCAAGCAAGGAGAGTCTTTAATACCTTTGTCCCCCTCTTTCGATACAAAAGCCGGACTTTTTGAACTAGGAAGCTGGTGGCATCCGTCAGTTGCAAAGACGGACGACTCATCCCCGGAAGAAGTAGAAATGATCCGTATCAACTCCATCTCTCCCGACGACCGCCTTCAACTCCGTTTGCATGGAAAAGGCTTTTTCTTTGATAATGAGAAACGGAAACATGGCGCGTTGATGCATGAAGTGTTGAGTCAGATACGGACATGTGCAGATATAGGATCGGCCGTAGAGAGTTACCGTCTGGCCGGAGTGATCAATAAAAGTGAAGCTGAAACATTGATTCTCCGTTTAGAGGAATTGCTCAAAACAACGGAAGTCCTTCCCTGGTATGACGGAACAGCCCGTGTACTCAATGAAGTGGATATCCTTTTCGGAAAAGGACTGTCGAAACGTCCTGACCGGGTAATGATCACGGCCGATAAAGTGGTGGTGGTCGACTATAAGTTCGGGGATATCCAGGATAAGAGACACCATAGCCAGGTAAAGAATTATATGAAGCTGATCCGCCAGATGGGCTACACAAAAGTGGAAGGTTTTCTCTGGTATGTTGAACAGGGCAGGATTTTGTTAATTGACAATTGATAATTGACAATTGGGCTTCGCGTTCGGAATTAGAAAAAGGTGAACCTAAATAACCGACCTCGTAGGGGTGGGTTCCAAACCCGCCCAATATCAACAGGATGTAATCATTGTCACAACGGGCAGGTTTGGAACCTGCCCCTACGGTCGAACCTGCCTGTTCCATTATGACGGCACCTGTAAGGGCGGTTCGCGAACCGCCCCTACCAACGACACTACATTCAAAACTGTCAAAAGGTGAAACCTTTTTCAGATGATAAATGCAGATATTTGTTCGTAATTATGTTACAATTCATTTATCTGTCAACTGTCATCTGTCAATTGTCAACTGAATTGTTTTGTTATTCCACAAAAATGAATACTTTTGCAGATTGTAATAAAAATGCAGTTTTAGGAAAAGAATGAAAGTACATAAAGAAGGAACAGGTCTACTACTTACGTTATTTACGGTGTTGTTTATCGTGAATGTCGCAATATACCATACCATCAGCAAGGAGGCGTTGTTCTATTCTGTTGCATCGGTATCGACCATTCTCTTTCTATTGGTACTGAATTTTTTCCGTAGTCCGTTCCGTAGGTTCCCTTACGACTCCGAAGGACTGGTGATTGCCCCTGCCGATGGTACGATCGTTGCCATTGAAGAGGTGATGGAGAATGAGATCCTTCACCGGAAGTGTTTGCAGATATCTATCTTTATGTCTGTGTTCAATGTACATGCCAACTGGTTTCCGGTAAACGGGACAGTGAAACATGTTTCTCATAATAACGGACGGTTCATGGCTGCCTATCTGCCCAAGAGCAGTACCGAAAACGAGCGTTCTGCTGTTGTTATCACTACCAAGAATGGAACGGATGTATTAGCCCGCCAGATTGCAGGTGCACTTGCACGACGCATTGTTACCTATGCGAAGGTAGGAGAGAAATGTCATGTTGATGAACAAATGGGTTTTATCAAATTCGGGTCGCGTGTAGATGTCTATTTACCTGTCGGGACTGAAGTTCTGATCGAGATGGATCAGAAGGTTACCGGTAATCAGACTCCGATTGCACGTTTGAGCAAATGCCCGTGCGAATAAGGTCCTGAAAATATACGAAACAATGAATATCAGAAAACATATTCCTAACTCAATTACTTGTTTGAGTCTTATTTCCGGCTGTATAGCCAGTGTAATGGCGTTGCAGGGAAATCTGCTGTGGGCAGCTATATGGATCATTATCGCTGCCGTGTTCGACTTCCTGGACGGGTTTGCCGCCCGTTTGCTGAAAGCTTATTCCCCGATGGGGAAAGAGCTCGACTCCCTTTCGGATATGGTTAGCTTTGGTGTTGCTCCCGGGATGATCGTATTCTGGATGCTGAGCCAGGCCTGTCTTCCATTGGGAGAGATAGGACGTTACATCCCTTACCTGGCTTTTGTGATCCCGGCTTTCTCGGGTTTGCGTCTGGCCAAATTTAATATCGACGAACGGCAGACAACTTCCTTTATCGGTATGCCGGTTCCGGCACATGCGTTGTTCTGGGCCTCGGTCGGATATTCATTGTCTCCTTTGAGCCAGGCTAATAATGTCCTGTTCATTGTGATTACATTGGTGGTGGCGTTGGCTACCTCTTTATTGCTTGTGTCTGAGATTCCCATGTTCTCGTTAAAGATCAAGTCGGTTGGCTGGAAAGGTAATGAAAGACGCTATATCTTAGTCGTTTGTGCAGTCTTGTTCGTTGCCTTCTTCGGTATGCTTGGTATAGCCGGAACGATTCTTCTCTATATCCTCTTGTCTATTTTTAACAAAAGACACTAAACAAGAGGTTTGGTCTATGTGTTTCTCTTATAAACCAACTAAGTAACGAATATTATGTTTAAGTTTTTGTTTGTAATGTTTTTCTTCTTCATCCTGTTAGTTTTTCTGATGGGCTTCTCTATTCTGCGCACATTTAAAAATATGTTGTTCGGTAGTGGAAGCAGCAGCGGAAAGAAGGGAGAGCAACGTCGTCAGACAAGCAGTTACTCTGGCGGGCAACAGCACTCGCATGCTGCTGAGGATGATTATGCTTCTGCAAACCGTAAGAAGATCTTTGCCAAAGACGAAGGCGAGTATGTCGACTTCGAAGAGGTAAAATAGTTATATGCAAACAGTATCCCGCGCTTTTGACGTGGGATTTTTGTTTTTATCTTCTTTGCCGGAAGAATTTCTGCATCTCTTCCGCACATTCCTTTTCCATCACTCCCCTTTTTACAACGGCCTTCGGATGGAATGCTTTCGGGGCATATTCCTGGTATCCTCTCTTTTCGTCGCTGGCACCGTATACAATCGTACTTAGTTGTGACCAGCCGATTGCTCCTGCACACATGATACAAGGTTCTACTGTCACATACAAGCTGCAACCGGTCAGGTATTTCGCTCCCAATACACCTACGGCAGCAGTAATTGCAAGCATTTCCGCATGAGCCGTCGGATCGTTCAACCGTTCCGTCTGGTTATGGGCACGGGCAATGATCTGGTTGTTACATACAACTACCGCCCCTACGGGCACTTCCCCTTCGGCCGCGGCAGCACGTGCTTCCACCAGGGCCTGTTTCATAAAATATTCGTCGTTAAATGGATTCATCGTCTCATTTCGTTTTCCTTGAAGAGCGTAGGATAGTCCTCTTCCAGCGTCTTGAGTATGTGTGAAAGGATGGTTTCCCGATACCACCGGGATTTGTTTTCTATGTTATATCTGGCCAGATAGCGGTCGACAGCCTTCTGCTCTTCTTCATTAAGCATAAAAGTAACCTTATATACCCGCGGACGGTTGGGTTGTGGAGCTGAATATTTCCGTTTCTGTGCCATAATGTGCAAATGTACAAGCGAAAGCGCAAATAAAAAAGAAAAACAGTATATTTGTGCAAATTAATAAGATGGCTGAAGGAAACGACTTAGGAAAAGACGGGGAAGCTGCAGCACGCGACTTTTTGATTCATCAGGGCTATACGGTTCTGCATTCGAACTGGCACTGGCATCATTACGAATTGGATATTGTTGCCCTGAAAGACAGCGAGATAATCGTCGTCGAGGTAAAGACCCGTTCGGAAGACTTTCTTATCTCGCCCGAAGAGGCTGTCGACGATAAGAAAATAAGGCGGATCGTAGCCGCAGCAGATGCTTATGTCCGTTATTTCGATCTCGACTATCCGGTTCGCTTCGATATTATAACGCTCATAAAGGGCCGGGAAGGCTATAAGATCGAACATCTGGATGATGCTTTCTACGCTCCTTGCAGATAATAAAACAAAGAAAAGTATGAATATAGAAGAAGCCCGCGAATATTGCCTGTCGTTGAGAAACGTTACGGAAAGTTTTCCGTTTGACGATGTCTCTCTGGTCTTTAAGGTGGAGAACAAGATGTTTGCTCTTCTGGCATTAGATGCGGAAGAACCATATATCGCTTTGAAATGCAGTACTGATTATACGGAAGAACTGCGTGAACGTTATACCGCAGTGGAACCGGCTTATCATTTCCATAAAAAGTATTGGAACGGTGTTTATCTGGAACGCGATATGCCGGCCGAAGAGGTCTGCCGTTGGATTCATCATTCCTATCGTGAAGTAATAGCCAAACTGCCAAAAAAGATAAGGGAAACATACGATGAATGAAGAAAACGAAACGCCGCGCTTTATCCGCCTGAACGAAACGAGCTCTACGAATAACTATCTCCGTGGGCTGGTAGGTAAAGAATCGCTACCGGAAGGAAGCGTCGTTGTTACCGAGTTTCAGACAGCCGGACGTGGACAGGTAGGCAACTCATGGGAGTCGGAAGAGGGTAAAAACTTGATGTTCAGTGTAATCTTTTATCCGGATTTCCTTCCGGCCAACCGTCAGTTCCTGATTTCCCAGATAGCTGCGCTCAGCGTAAAAGAGACGCTTGATCAGTATATCGACGATGTAACGGTGAAATGGCCGAATGATATCTACTGGAAAGACCGGAAGATATGCGGCATGCTGATAGAGAACGACCTGACGGGGCATTCGCTCTATTGTTCAGTGATCGGTATCGGTATCAATATAAACCAGCGGGAGTTCCTGAGTAATGCTCCCAATCCGGTTTCATTGTTCCAGATCACCGGTCGGGAATATGACCGGGAAGAACTGTTGAACAGTTTCCTGAAACGTCTTTACGACCGTTATCTCGGCCTGATCCTGGAGAAGGAGGAAGAGATACGGAATAGCTATATGGCTGCCCTTTATCGTGGAGAGGGCTTTTATCCGTACCGTGATGAGCAGGGAGTTTTCCAGGCACGTATCCAGGGCATAGAGCCGACCGGTCATCTGATCCTCGAACTGAATGACGGGGAAGTGAGGCGGTATGCGTTTAAGGAAGTATCGGTAGTCGACAATAATTCAATCTAAATACTATGGCAATGAAGCGATTATTAAAAAGTGTATTCCTCTTGTTTCTGTTATCCATGTTTATATCTCCGATATTGGAAGCCCAGACTTATGAACGAGACTGGCGTACCGATCGTCAGAAGATAAAGATCATTTCTTACAACATTATGGATGGCTTCAGCAACGGCACCGATCAGGATCGTATCGCCCGTTTCACCGCCTGGGTAAAAGAGCAATCGCCCGATGTATTGGCACTGAACGAACTTTGTGGCTTCACCGAAGCTAAGTTGAAAGAACTGGCTGCCGGATATGGTCACCCGTATGCCGCTATCGTGAAGGAGAACGGTTATCCGGTCGGTCTTACTTCCAAAACGCCTATCAAGGTAATCGACCGGAAAATAGATGGATACGGACATGGCTTGTTACATTGTAAAGTGCTCGACATGGACTTTCTGGTAACGCACCTAAATCCTTCCGATCGTCTGAAACGTAAACAGGAAGCGGATAATATTGTAAACTATATACATAGTAACCAGCTGACCAGTTGCTTGTTGATGGGTGATATGAATGCCCATTCTCCTTTCGATGCTTCCTGGACAGACGAGCATCTGGAGAATTATGCAGTTATATCGACTTTTATGGCTGCATCATTGCATGATATCTGCTATATGTTTACCCCCGATAGTCAGCGTTATTCATTCCCGACCCGTATCCTGGCCAGTTCTCCGAAAGGAGAAGCCTTGCGTCGTCAGCAGGAACGGATCGATTTTATCTTTGTTACCGATAGCCTTCGCCCTAACTGTGTAGATGCTCAAATCTATAACGGCCCCGATAACGATTACCTTTCCGATCATTACCCGGTTGGCATCAGTATGTTTATTCCGAAAGAATAGCCGGAAGATTCTTTTTTGTATTTATGGCGTCAATGGCTGTAAATATGGACTGTATCCGTTGAATATAAATACTTATGAAGGTGACGCCGTACCAACAGTACGGCGTCACCTTTCTTTTTTTACCCTATTTAAAATATCAGCGTTACAGTTAAGCAATTTCATCACTATCTTTAAACCTCATATTCAGCATGATTAAATATTTTTCTCCTGTACTTTAAATAAGTAATATATACTTTACAAATATGTAAGGCAAGCCTTGCTTTTTTGAAAGGCTTGCCTTGCATATCTGTATCCACCGCCTTACATATTTAAAATAGCGGACAAATCCCATAAATTGTCGTATACTTTAGGCTTAGTCTTCCTGATGAAAATCTTTAATTATGCCGATGATCTGAAAAAGAGCTCCAAAAAGTAGTGGGTGACGCTGGATTTAAAGGTGGCGTCATCTGTAAAGTGTAGATATATAGTTTGTTATGGGTGTAAGGGCGCCTTTGACGCCAAATTGAAAGAAAATTATATTTATAAAAGGTACGCGCGTACATTAATATATATAATAGCTATATTTCTAGGAGTGATTTATTGCATTAAATGCTATGAAAAATAAGAGAAGAATGTCTTATTATGACTGACTAGAAAAAACGACCGTTTATTCTCGTCAACAAAAGTACTTATAACTTTTGAAATCACAATCCTTTTTCAAAGAAAAATATCATTAGTATCTCCTTTCTTATCAATAGAATAGCAAAACAAGTACGAAATTCTATGTTTTGACTACGAACAGACATCCCCCTCAAAAGCATGACTAGAATAAACGGTCGTTTTTTCTAGTCACTCGAATTGGACTAGAGTATGTAAATGATTGAACAAGAACTATTTCATTAACACTATTATTAATATTAAAATTTAGATTTATGAACAAAAAGTTTTCTACTTTGGTAGCCGGCGTCCTGCTGGCGACAAGTGTTGGAACTGTAAATGCTGCTCCTAGCTATGCTAAGTATGTTGCTCCAGCAACACCTACTTATGCACAGGCAATTAAAGCTGGTACTTATTATCAGTTGAAGACTGCTACTGCTAAAGAAGTGATAGCTATGGTTCCGATAAACAATGGTGCTGCCTATCAACTACAGGCTGTGGCTACAGACAATGTAGTGGATGCTCGTTTCACTTTATGGACTATTGATGTACAGGGTAACGCTACAGATGGTTATCGTTATGCATTTGTTAACTTGGGAACGAGAACAGCTTTGGCTGTTGATCCGTCTACTGCTTTAAAAGCATTAAATACTTCTGCTGATGCTACAAACATTGGTGGAGATGTGGCTTTGTGGAAATGGCATGATGCTCCGGATCCTGTAAAAGGTTTTGGAAATCTCACTACTAAAGAAGTTGCATTAACCTCTGTATTTGGGGCGAAGAATGACTCAGTTGTTACTTTGGTAAAAGGAAGCTCTAGTGTATATGCATTGAAATATGCATTGAATAATCCTGTGGCAAGCCTGTCAAATAGCCAATTAAAAATTGTTCCTGTTGATCCTCAGGCAATTGTTTTAGGTGTAGATGATCTGAACTCTATGCTTTGGGCTAATACAGAAACTGGAAAATTGAAATTGA
This sequence comes from Parabacteroides timonensis, assembly GCF_900128505.1. Taxonomy (NCBI): domain Bacteria; kingdom Pseudomonadati; phylum Bacteroidota; class Bacteroidia; order Bacteroidales; family Tannerellaceae; genus Parabacteroides; species Parabacteroides timonensis. The sequence continues at coordinate 3,390,912 of NZ_LT669941.1, read as the reverse complement.
CATTCGATAAAGATGTTGAAGGTGGTAATCCTGCTGCAATAAACTTGTTTACTAAACAAGAATATAAAGCTGTTGAACCGGTAGGTTTCCCTGCTAATTATACAGTAGCTGGTAAATCTGGATATGCAGCTTATCCGGACGCAGATGCAGAACTTACAACTAAGTATGTAACTTTGGGAACAGCCGAATTCGACTATAAGGAAAAAGCTGCAATTGAAGCATTTGCTACAGCTATAAAAGCTGTGATGGATACGGATGATGACTATGATACCTATCATGCTGCTGTATGGGCTGCTTATTTAGGTATTGGAAGTCAAGTCACAAATGTTGATAATGCAACAAAAGATGAAATTGCTGAAAAAGTAAACAAAACTACTTTGGCTCAGGTTAAAACAGCTGGTACAACAGGCAATGTAACGGGACTTGATAAAGTTAATGACGAAACCTTGACTGATGTTTTAGCAAGTGTTCAGGCAGCGGTTAACACTTTGGTTTATAATTTCCCTGGTGTTGAATATGGTAAATCTAAAGCTGTGCAAGGTTTTGCTCATGCTGTTGCAACAGTAGAAGCAATGGTAAAAGCCAATGAAGGCTATGCTGATAAATTGAAAGAATATACCAAAGCAAAAACTGATACTAAGGAAGTTTTAGATAAAGCAGAAGCTGATGCGAAATCTACATTTGTGAAGAATTCAAATGCTAAGGGTTGGGTCTCTTTATGTGCTAACAGTGATAAACAGAATGAAGATCCTACTTATTTAGCTGTTGATACTTCTTTCTTAACAAGTAAAGCCGGTGACAAACATCTTGCATTTGCTATCAAAAAATTTGTAGACAAGAATGTTCATCCAAATAATGAAGCATTAGATCGTACTCGTTTGGATCTTAATGGACGTTTCAATTTCCAGTTTGTATGGTATCCAGCATCTGATTCTATTGTTATTCGTACTGCGGGTTTTGCTAAGAAAGCTGATAAAACTCCATATTGGTCTATGATGAATACGGTAGATAATCCGACAGATCTTGGCATGTGGAGAGCTAATGAAGCTGCAAAAGAAACAAACAACAATGGAACACTTGTTCCTATTACTGCAAGTAACTTGCCATTCGAACAGAACCTAATCAAAATTGCAGTTTTGGCTGATAATCACCGTGAAGTAACAGTTGGTAGCTCTGAATATACATCTGTAGATAACAATCCTGTTTCTACTATTAATACAAAGATTACTATCAATGGTTCTTCTAAATATGCGAAGACAACTTTACCTTCAGGTGTTTATTTCTTCAACTTGGCTTCTAACGTGAAGAAAGTTCAGAATGGTAAATATTTGGTTGCAGACTTCTGTGGCACTAATTTGGAATATGCTTCTGAAGAACAATCTCAGCTTTATGGACAGGCTCAGGACTTCGGCCATATGCCACGTACGCAGTGGGTTGTTGAACAGAACCCTGGTTTGCCGGGTGAACAGACTGTAAACATTTACAACCGTGAATTCCCTGCAAAGAGTGTAAAAAATGTTCAGTTGTATAAAGGTGCTGACGCAAGCCAGATCTTTGCGCAGGTAGGTATGTTTGGCTATGTTTCTACAGATACTTTGGCTTGGGTTAAGGCTGAAGTTAAGAAACCGCTTGCTGGTATTCTTACAAACAAATATCTGGGTTATGCTTCTGTAACTGAAGATGCATTGTCAAAGATTGCTTTCAATATGGACTATTTCAATGGTATCCAGGTTGGTAATTTTGTAAATGTAAATACAACAGCTGTTGATACAACTGTTTATGTAGACCTGAAAGGTGAAAAAGTAACAGTTGAATTGGATACAGTTAAACCGCTTTATGATGTTAAGTATGGTTATGTAGGTTCTGTTGCACCTCAGTTGTATAAGAAAGCATATCGTATCCGTGTATATGATAGCTCTAAACTGGGTAATAATAACAAGTTTGTTGTTGAAGATCCGAATAACGAAAATACATATGCTATCTCTGCTGATAAATCAAAGGCTGCTGAATTCTATCTGAAAGAAAACAACCAGTTGATCTCAGAAGAAGGTGATACTACTTGCTATTATGCATTGATTAGTGCAAATAAGAAAGAAGATCCGACTCGTGTAGGTGTACGTGATGCATCTATGAAGTTCTCTATCGAAGGTCAGTGCAGCGAAGAACGTGTTGCTACATTCGCTTTGAAAGAAAGTACAACTCCTCTGTATCGTCGTCTGGGTGTTTCTAATCCTGAAGATGGTCTGAAAGATATGGATGTTAACAAGTATGCTAAGATCTACAGAGTAAACAGCACAGCTAAAGAATATCTGTATGAAGATGCTCACAGCATTTATTCTAAAGATAAAGGAATCAACTTCCTGGGCGTAGAAGGTAAGGGTGACAATAAACTGTCAGCTCTGTATGTTGATACTGCTTATGTACGTAATGAGACTAAGATGCCTCAGTATATGTTTGCTGTAGACGTAACAGAAGTTCCTGCTGGTATGTTGTGTCCTGATAATCCAGAACATAATACAGATGAATATATCGCTAACCACGGAGATTGCGGTCACAAAGTTCCTTCTCAGGGTTATAAGATCGGTCGTTATTTAGTTAATGCACAGGATTCTGTACAGTTGGCTGCTAACGGTAAGGATTATATCTGGAATGAAAAGTATACTCGCCTGTCATTCACATGGGCAAAACATATCGGTGATACTTTGATCGTAATGCGTCACGGTAAAGATATGAACCTGGCTGAATATGCAGTTGCTTCAGACTCTATCTTCCTGGGTGACAACAAGCACAATATGTCTACATGGACTTTGGATGCTGATCCTAGCAAGAACACTAAGGGTGATTCTATCAATGCTGCTCACGAATATGGTATCAAGAATGCAGTATTCGCATTGCGTCTGGTTGATGATAAACCTGCTTGTGACTTCCTGATTGAATCAGTTGGTGACAAACCTATTCCTACAGATGGTAAGGGTGGTTGGATTAAGATCCAGAATGGTGTTCCTGTAATTGCAAAAGCTGCAAACTACAACGAAGCTATCCTCGATACTGAAATCTTCAACATCGAACCGACTGAAGAAGTAGCAACATCTAACGATGCTATCACTGCTGGTGAAGTTTCTGTAGTTGCCGGTAACGGTAAAGTGACTATCAAGGGTGCTGCAGGTAAGACTGTTACAATCAGCAACATCTTAGGTCAGGCTATTGCTAACACAGTTCTTTCTTCTGACAATGCAGAAATCGCTGCTCCTGCTGGTGTAGTTGTAGTTGCTATCGAAGGCGAAGCTGCTGTTAAAGCAATCGTTAAATAAGAAATAATGAAATAATTCTAAAATTACCGCTACGCGGTTGTCAGGTATAGACGTTGCTTGCAGCGTCTATACTTCAACCAATTACCCCGCGATGGGCGAACAAGTAGCCGTATTAATACTAAAGTAATAAAATAAAGTTCATCTGTCGGTATCTCTGTGAAGAGGGAACACAGATAAAAAACAAACCCCGGTAGAATAATCTATCGGGGTTTCGTTGGTTGGTGCAGACTCTTTATTTATTTTGCTTTGCTTTCTCGGCAAGATGCTCCACGCGGTCGGCAACATATTCGGCCTGATTGATACCTTTGTCGACTGCATCTTTGAATTTCTTTTTAGTTCTGTCAGCCAATTCACTCATGTCATCATGAATACATTTGAATTTGCCGTCGTCTTCCATTTTGCGAAGCACATAGCCGATTGCTATACCGGCTGCAATACCGATTAATACATTCTTCATAACTCTTTACTTTTAAATGATTCTACTTGGTTTCTTTTGTATATGAAACAGAACGGCGGGATAGATTGTTTCGGATGTAATAGTAAAAAAGAAGCAAGAGAACTTAAAAACAACGTTTCCCCATCTCTTTCCGCTGAAAGACGAGGGGAAACGCTAAAGTTAGGAAGAAGGTTTGGTTGATATTCTTAGTGTTTCAAAATAAGGAATAAAGTGTGTGTTTCATTTCAGGAACAAAAGTAGAGTGGTCGTGTTACAAACCTGTTACATTTGCTATACGCTTTTATTAAATAATGCCGGAATAATCCCTTACTGATATTGTTTGCTGATTGAAATACTGTATTTTTGCAGAAGAACAATTAGAAATCAAAAAACAACAAGATGGCACAATACAAACGAATTCTTCTGAAACTAAGCGGTGAGTCGCTGATGGGAGGGAAACAATACGGTATCGACGAAGTTCGTCTGAACGAGTATGCAACACAAATCAAGGAAATTGCCGAAATGGGTGTACAGATCGGAATTGTGATCGGTGGCGGTAATATCTTTCGTGGTCTGAGCGGTGCATCCAAAGGATTCGACCGGGTGAAGGGAGACCAGATGGGAATGCTGGCAACGGTTATCAATAGCCTTGCATTGAGTTCTGCGCTGGTTGCACAAGGCGTGAAGGCAAAGGTGCTGACTGCCATTCGTATGGAACCGATCGGTGAGTTTTATAATAAATGGCGTGCCATCGAACTATTGGAACAAGGCAATGTCGTAATCATGTCCGGCGGTACAGGTAATCCGTTCTTTACTACCGATACCGGTTCTTCCCTGAGAGGGATCGAGATCGAAGCCGATGTGATGCTGAAAGGTACCCGCGTAGATGGTATCTATACGGCCGATCCGGAGAAAGATCCTACGGCAACCAAATTCGCTGATATCACTTATGATGAAATATACACTCGTGGCCTGAAGGTAATGGATCTGACGGCAACTACCATGTGTAAAGAAAATAACCTGCCGATCATTGTCTTCGATATGGATACCAATGGTAACCTGAAAAAGGTGATGAGCGGGGAAAATATCGGAACATTGGTACATAACTAGTTCTTTATTCTGTTTAACAGACAATTGGCCTCTTTCTTCGTTATGGAGAAAGAGGTTTTTTTATATGCGGATGTGAGGTATGGTACAATTGTTATCGAGTTTATGACATTTGTGATAGCCTTCTCAGAGGATATTATTCTATTTTTGTACTTTAAGTCAATGTAAAAATAAATCTGAAGATAATACATGAAAAAACAATCCTGTCTGGCATTGGTATGCCTTGGTTTTTTATTCCTGTCCATTTCCTGTAAGCAGGAGATTCAGCCGGTTTCATTGTCTACTTTGTTGGATGAAATGGTCTCGGGCGAAGAAGTGGCGCGTGTGCCGTCTCCCTATTATACGACTCATCAGGTAAGCAGTTACGACAGACGTTCCGTTCATCCGGACTCTGCCTTCTGGTTTGCCAATAATGATGGCTTCGGTATTGTCAGGACCGACACGATCAACAACCGGATAGAAAATGTCCTTTTTGACGAGAAAGGCCCCGGAGTTATTACACGGATCTGGCTGACAACGATAAATAAGAGTGGGACGATGCGTTTTTACTTCGACGGGGCAACAGAGGCGCAGTGGTCGATTCCCGCTTACGATTTAATGCGTATCGATGTACCGTTGGGTAGAGGATTGCTGCAACCTCATACCAGTTACACGCCTGATGGCAAAGGAGGGAATACGTTGTTTCTTCCGATACCTTATGCAAAAGGCTGTAAGGTTACTTTCGAATATCCGGACGGTGTGGAGCCGACTCCCAAATACTATCAGATAAATTATAGAAAATATCCGCAGGATGTGGTGGTGGAAACCTTCTCCGCAGAAAAGGCAAAGGCTATTCAGGATAAGATCCTCAGGTAGATCGAGCCCTGCTTGCTCCTCCGGTTTATAAAGCAGGGCAAACGATTTCTGCTTCCGGCCAGGTGTCCTCCGGGCAGTCATTGGCTGTTACCGGATTACCTCAGGGTAACCAGGCTATCAGGAATTTAGCTGTTAGGATAGATGTTCCGAATGCAGATACGTATGCTGCTGTTATGCGTCGGATTATTCTCCAAATTGAGTTTGACGATAAACCGATGGTGTGGGTTCCTCTCAGCGATTTTTCGGCAGGTGGTGTCGGTGCTCCTTATGTAGAAAGCTGGTATTTATCAGCCGATGGGAAGGGAACCGTTACGAGCCGTTGGCCGATGCCTTATCGGAAAGAAGCGAAAATAACTCTTATCAACTACTCGGATGAGGCTATACATGCTTCTGTAAATGCACAGGTCGATAGCTGGAAATGGGACGACCGTTCGCTCTACTTCCATGCTTCATGGCGACAAGAGCAAGGTATTCCGATCAGCAATGAATATGATAATGACTCGCAATGTATGGAATGGAACTTTGCAACGATAAAAGGCAGAGGTGTTTACAGGGGCGATCTGTTGTCGTTGTATAATTATTCTCCTGCCTGGTATGGGGAAGGCGACGAAAAGATCTGGGTGGACGACGATACGTTCCCCTCCCATTTCGGTACCGGTACGGAAGATTATTACAATAGCTCATGGGCTCCCGTCGTACCTTTCCAGACTCCGTTCGGAGGGGCTCCGCGAGCAGACCAGGAAAGTTCTGCCGGATATAATGCTTTCTTCAGGACCCGTAACCTGGATGCTATTCCTTTTACGAAAAGTTTCAGGTTCGATATAGAAATGTTGAGTTGGGTGAAAGGAGAGGTTGATTATGCTACAACGATATATTGGTATGGCAATTACGATTCCGAGGCTGTAAATACCTCCGGTTTGGAAGAGGTTACCGGCTACGTGCTTCCTGAATAATTTTCCTATCTTTGTCTTGGAGTTTTAACCTATCCGTAGTATCATGAGACATGTAAAATGCTTTTTGTTATTGTCTTTCTTTTCTTTATTGGTAATAAGTTGTAATACCTTGGAAAAAGAAAAGAAGTATATAATCGGTGTCTCGCAATGTATGCTCGACGATGCCTGGCGGCAGGCGATGGTAAAAGAAATGCAGATTGAAGCTTCCAACTATGACAATATTGAAATAATCGTCAAGGATGCGAACAGCAATAACGATACACAGATCCGTCAGATAAAAGAATTGATAAACGACAAGGTGGATGTATTGATTATCTCCCCTTTTCAATCGAACCCGATCACGGAAGTTGCCGAAGAGGCGTACAAGGCCGGTATTCCAACTATTATCACCGACAGGAAAGTCAATACGGATTTGTATACGACATTCGTCGGTGCCGATAATTATACGATCGGATATGCTGCCGGTAGTTATGCTGCCAGGTATCTTCCTCCTTCGGCTTCTATCTTGGAAATATGGGGTTTATCGAGTTCGTCGCCAGCGCAGGAACGCCATCAGGGTTTTATAGATGCTTTGGTGAAACGGTCTGACTTAAGTTTCCGTAAAGTAGAAGGAGAATGGGTGTATGATACGGCAAAAGTACGTTTGAAACGGTTAGAATGGCCGTTCAAGGTAGATTTTGTTTATTCCCATAATGATATGATGGCTATTGCCGCCCGCGAGTATTTCATAGAAAAGGCTCCGGAATGGGCGGAAAAACTACCGATTATCGGAGTGGATGCAGTGGCAGGAGCCGGACTTGAAGCTGTGGCCGACGGGCGTATCAATGCTTCTTTCCTTTATCCTACCGGTGGTGAACAGGTGATACGTACTGCTATGAAAATCATTAATGGAGAGTCGGTTCAAAAGTATATCCCTTTGCAAACCGGGGAGATCGATAAGATCAGTGCACGAACTCTCTTAATACAATCCGCCCGTCTCCTGAATTACCAGAAAAGGATCGAACAACAACGTACGAACCTCGATACGTTGCTCAACCGTTTTAATTTTCTGCAAGACTCTTTCCTGATCATTTCCGTCCTGATGATCGGTTTTGTGCTTCTTTCTATCTATACCTTCCTGATTAACTTTAAGTTGAAGAAGACCAATCACGAACTGCGTGAGATCAACCGGAAGGAAGAAGAACAACGCGAAAAGCTTATCCAGTTGAACGCCGAGATAAAAGAAGTGACAGCACAAAAGCTACAATTCTTTACGAATATTTCGCATGAGGTTCGTACTCCGCTGACTCTGATCCTCGGTCCTTTGGATAAGTTATTGAAGTTGATGCATGATTCCCCGTATTTGCGCGACCTGCAATTGATGCAGAAGAATGCGGATCATCTGTTACGTGTCATCAACCAGATACTTGATTTTCGGAAGGTGGAGAATAAGCAGGAGAAGTTGAAGATACGTAATACGGATCTTATTGCTTTCATCCGTGAGATCAAATCTTATTTTGAAAGTATGGCTACCGTACGGCATATTAATTTCACTTTTACTTCAGAGTTGAAGGAATGTATGCTGTGGTTCGATCCGGTGATGATGGAGAAGGTTCTGGTCAACCTGCTATCCAACGCATTTAAGTTTACTCCTGAAAATGGGACGGTTCATATAAGCCTGGTTGAGGTAGATAATAAAATACAGGTCTTGGTAGAAGATAGTGGTCGGGGTATTCTTCCTGAGAATATACCTTATCTTTTTACCCGTTTTTATACGGAAAATGCTTCCAACGGAACCGGAATAGGACTTCATCTGGTGAAAGAATATGTCGATATGCATCATGGAACGATCGCGGTAGAGAGCACTCTGGGAGTAAAGACGGTTTTTACCCTGACATTGTTGAAAGGAAAAGAGCATTTTACGGATGGTTATGTTACTGAACTGCCTATTTCCCCGTTGGCTTATGATGCTTCCCAATTGGATGACTCTACCGAAAAAGAATTGTTGTCAGTCAAATATCCATATACCATCCTGATCACGGAAGATGATGAAGAGGTGAGAACATACCTGAAAGAGGAGTTGCTGGATAATTTCGATATATTGCTTGCTGCTAACGGAAAAGAGGCGTTGGAAGTTTTGGCAACCGAAGATGTATCGTTGGTATTGAGTGATGTGATGATGCCTGAAATGAACGGTTTCGATCTGTGCCGTCATATCAAGACAAATCTATCGACCAGCCATATCCCGATTGTTTTGTTGACCGCTCTTTCCGACGAACGTCAACGTAACTTCGGATTATCAGGAGGTGCGGATGAATATATCCAGAAGCCTTTCCGTATCAATTTCGTCAAGCTAAAGATTATCCGTATCCTGGAAGAGCGTAAACGCCTGCGAGAACAGTTACTTGAGAAACTTCAAAAAGGAAACCTGTTATTGACCGAGCCGGAAAAGGTAAAGAACATGGATGATGTATTTCTGAATAACTTTATCAAATGTATAGAAGAAGTCTATGCAGATACTGAATATAATGTAGAGAAACTGAGTGATACGTTAGGCTTGTCCCGTGGACATCTTCACCGGAAAATAAAAGAACTGACCGGAACGACCCCAGTCGAATTCCTCCGTAATTATCGCCTGAGTAAAGCGGCAGCTTTATTAAAGCAAAAACAATATACAGTAAGCGAAATCGCTTATCAGACTGGTTTCTCTTCACCGGCTTACTTCTCCAAATGCTTTAAGCAGGTGTATGACATAACACCTACCGAGTACCAATAAGAGAATGGCTTCATCGTTGATATAACAAATGTATCCTTCCTATCAAAATTGTCACTTTGTATCCGTAAATCGTTGCAAATGTGACGATTTTGATGCATTTAACGGAATATTTTATCACCTGTTGTCGGAAGAGGGAATACTTTTGCTTTCACCAAATCATTGTTAAACTAATAATTTAAAGATTAATGAAAGCATTAAAACTACGTAAATGGTGCGTATGGATAACGATGTTATTTATGACGCATACTTTGTTAGCCCAACAGGTTTCTATTAATGGAACTGTCATTTCAGGAACTGATAATTACCCTGTTGTTGGAGCTTCTGTTATTGAAAAAGGAACTACAAATGGTATCATTACCGATATGGACGGTAATTTCTCTCTTTCGGTAACCAAAGGGGCTACTATCCAAATCAGTTATATAGGATTTATTACACAGGAGATACCAGCAAACGGGAACAAAAAACTAAATGTCGTCCTGAAAGAAGATGTGCAGACATTGGGTGACGTGGTAGTAACAGGTTACTCTTCACAGAAGAAAGCCGACCTGACTGGTGCGGTTTCCGTTGTAAAGATGGATGATATAAAGAATATAAACACCAGTAATGCTGTTCAGTCATTGCAGGGACGTGTTCCGGGACTTCATGTAACAAATACCGGTCAGCCTAATGGCGATGTAGACGTTAAGATACGTGGTGTCTCTACATTGGGTAACAGCAAGCCGCTTTATATTATCGACGGAATTCCAAGTACCCGCTCGATGAATGAAATAGCAACATCGGATATCGAATCTATCCAGGTATTGAAAGATGCTTCTGCCGCAACTATTTACGGATCACGTGCTGCTAACGGTGTAATCATCGTAACTACTAAAAAAGGAAAATCAGGTGGAACTCATGTGGAATTCAGAGCCTCTTTGACTGCTCAGCAATGGCAACGCTCGGTCGATCTGTTGAATACGGAAGAGTATGGACTTGTGAACTTCCGCGCAAAAGTAAATGATGGTTCATCCTTAAATACAACAACCTTAAGTAACGGAGCGATTAATGAAAAAAAGAATCCATATACATATATGTATGATGTTACCTGGAACGGTGGAGTACCATCTTTGAACAGAATGATCCTTCCGGAATTTCTTGATGTTGCCGGAGAAGAGGTGATGCGTGCCGCAGATACAGATTGGGTGAAGGAAATCAGCCGTACCGGTTTTACTCAGAATTACAATGTGACTGTTACTTCCGGTAACGATAAAGGCCGTGCCCTGTTTTCTGCCGATTATTATGGGAATGACGGTACGGTGAAAGGTACATATTTTGATCGTATCACAGCACGTATTAACAGCGACTATAAATTGTTTAACGACCGGGTAGTTATAGGGGAGAATTTATCGTTGTCTAAGACTCGCAGTTCGACATTAGATGGTAAAGGGTTGCAGGAAAATGCCAAGAATATCCAGTCTATCGTACCGGTTCATTCTTTAGATGGTGGTTGGGGTGGCCCGGCCAGTAATATGAGTGACCGTCAGAACCCGGTTCGCCTGATTGAAGATAACAAGCAGAACCACGAGGATGTATTCCGCCTGTTCGGGGATGTGAACCTGAGTGTCGATATATTGAAGGGATTGACGTTCCGTTCTAAATTCGGTATCGATTATACTGGTTGGTGGAAGCGTGATATGCAAAAAACGTATCAGTCTGGTTTTATGTCAGATAAGACGGCTCGTTTGAATACCTATTCTAATTATGGTGGAAACTGGGTATTGAGTAATACTTTACAATATAAGTTTGATCTAGGAAAGAGTAATTTTGATATTCTGGTCGGTCAGGAAATGATGAAATACAGACTGGAAGATATGTCGGCCGGTCGTGACGGTTTCTTGTTGGAAAATGAAGATTATATGTATTTGTCAGTTGGTGAAGGTAACCTGCGTAACGGAGGAGGAGCGACTTCTTATGCCCTTTCTTCTTTCTTCGGAAAAGTGAATTACAGCTATGATAGCAAGTATCTGGCTTCTGTTACAGTACGTCGCGACGGTTCTTCACGCTTCGGTTCTAATAATCGTTGGGGTACATTCCCCGCATTCTCTTTGGGATGGCGTATTAGCGAAGAAGGATTCTTTGAAGGTGCTAAAAATATTGTGTCAGATTTGAAGCTTCGTTACGGTTGGGGTAAAACAGGTAATCAAGAAATTGACAACTATGCTTCTTACGGTTTGTATCAGGCTCGTTACTATACTGATCCTACCTGGGAACGTGACCAGGGTACTGCTTATGATATCACAGGGGCAGGACAAGGCCAGTTGTCTTCCGGGTTCATCCGTACACAGCGCGTTAACCCGGATCTGAAATGGGAGGCGACTACACAAAACAATGCCGGTATCGACTTCGGCCTGTTTAACCAGATGTTTACCGGATCAATCGATTATTTCTACAAGAAAACAGATGATATTCTGGTTAAACCTCCTTATATCGCAACAATCGGTTTCGGTGGCGACCGATGGGTAAATGGTGCCAGTATGGAAAATAGCGGATTTGAATTTATGCTGACTTATAATCAAAAAGTAGGTGAAGTAGATTTGAATATCACTGGTAATATTGCCAGCTATCGTAATAAGATTACAAAATTGCCGGAAGATGTAATCAATTCTTATCCGGGTAATGGTAACGACCAAACTATTCTCGGACGTCCTTGGAAATCCTTGTTCGGTTATGTAGCTGACGGTATTTTCCAGAATGAACAGGAGGTAAACGAGCATGTGGAACAACCGGGTAAAGGTGTCGGTCGTATCCGCTATAAAGATTTGAATGATGACGGTAAGATCAATGACGAAGATCGTACCTGGTTAGGCGTAGAAGATCCTAAATTCTTATATGGATTGAATATAAATGCCGGTTGGAAGAATTTCGATTTCTCGATGTTCTGGAATGGGCAGGTTGGTTCTCATGCTAATAACGGTCAGAAAACATTTACGGATTTCTTTGGACTGTTCGGTGGACAGAATTATGGAAGACGTTTGGTAGATGCATGGAGTCCGGATAATACAAACTCAACCATCCCTGCGGCTTCTGCCAACAATGTAAACGATGAAGGACGTTTTTCTACTTATTTTGTAGAAAATACCTCTTTCCTGAAATTAGCAAATATTGAAATTGGTTACCGTTTGCCGGATCGCATACTGAAAGCAGCCCACATGGAAAGCGCACGTATCTATCTTTCCGGTCAGAACCTGCTGACAATAAAAAAAGGCTGGGGTGACAATGCCTTTACTGGTGCAGATCCGGAAACTCCGAACTTCGCTTACCCTGTTCCGAGAGCTTTTACTTTTGGTATCAATGTTTCATTCTAATAAATCAGATTATACAATTATGAAAACTTTAAAATATATAGCTTTCGGAGCAGCTTTATTACTCCCGATGATGTCTTGTGATTCTTTTCTGGATGAATCTCCGCAAGGTGTAGCCGATTCTGACAATTTGAATACGGTAGATAATATAGAAAAGATGGTGATTTCGGCTTATTCTTCACTGGGAAACGACAACTATTCAGATGGCTTGAATGCTTACTGGCCTTATGGAGATTTGCGTAGCGGTGATGCTTATAAAGGTGGTGCCGGAACAGGTGATATGGGCGATTTCCACATGTTTGAAACTTTTGTCTATCTGCGCGACGATAATGGTTATCTGGATAAGAAGTGGTATTCGGAATATATTGCGATTGCTCGTGCAAATGATGCTCTGGGACGTATTTATGCAATTAAAGAAGAGGCTTATCCTAAAAAGAAAATCCGTGAAGCTGAAATGCGCTTCCTGCGTGCAAACTATTATTTTGACCTGAAGATTCTGTTCAAACAGATGCCGTGGATTGATGAAAATGATAAAACAGACGATTATATTACGATATCGAATGTCGAATACACGGATAAGGAACTATGGGACATGATTATTGCCGAGTTCCGTTATGCAATGGAAAACCTGCCTGATAAAAATGATGATCTGGCACGGGCAAATAAAGGAATGGCGCAGGCTTATCTGGCTAAGGCTCTTTTGTATGCTGCTTATGAACAGGATGAAAAGCACAATGTCGTAAATATAGACAAAACAAAGCTGCAGGAAGTTGTTACTCTTTGCCAGGGATTGTCTGGTAAGTATTCGTTGGCTCCTGATTTTGCTAATAACTTTCTTTGCGAAACAGAAAATGGACCGGAGTCGATATTCGCAATTCAGTTTTCAGTGAACGATGGTACGTTGCGTGGCCGCCTGGATTGGGGTGCTATGCTGAATTATCCGATGAATCCTGAATACGGATGCTGTGGTTTTCATAGTCCTTCACAGAACATGGTGAATGCTTTCCAGACAGATGAAAATGGATTGCCATTGTTCGATACTTATAATAATCATGATTTACAGACAGCCGACGATTTGCTTGCCACAAATATCGACCCACGTTTGAATCATACAGTTGCAATCCCGGGAGCTCCTTATAAATATAACCCAGAGTTTATTTTCGAAACCAGCTGGACACGTGATCCTGATACATACGGTAGCTTTATGTCTATGAAGGAAACAGTGTTGCCGGATTGTCCGTGTTTCGCCTTTGCTTCTCCGTTTATGTCGAGCTCAAAGAACCGTGATATTATCCGTTACGACGATGTGATGTTGTGGCAAGCTGAGGCTCTGATCGAACTGGGGCGTCAGGCAGAAGCTCTTCCTCTTATCAATGCTCTTCGTGAAAGAGCGGCTAACAGTACAGCTAAGTTGGTTGACGTACAAGGCGATCCTACCGGAAAATTCAAGATTGCAACTTATCAGCCGGGCGTGAACTGTCCGGAATGGTCTCAGGATTTCGCTCGTAAGGCTTTACGCTGGGAACGCCGTCTGGAAATGTCGCAGGAAGGTTCTACATTCTTCGACCTGGTTCGTTGGGGAATAGCAGCAGAGACTGTCAATAAGTATTTTGAAGTGGAAAGAACTCGTCGCACTTATATGGGTGAAGCCAAATTTACAAAGAATAAAGATGAATATTTCCCGATTCCGAAAAATCAGATTAATTTTAGCAAGAAGCTATACAAGCAAAATTATGGCTGGTAAAATTAGTCATTCTATGAACAGGACACGTACGTTTGTAAGTTGTGTCCTGTTTGGAGCTAATAATGTAAATCGTATTATTGTTTTATTTTAAATCCTCATTTACCATGAAAGTAAAAACTAAAAATGTGTTGATTCTCGCAAGTGCTTTACTGACCTGTATTTCTACAATGGAAGCACAAGACCTGACAATGAAGATTACGAAGAGGTATCTTAATCTTCCTGTTTCGCATCAGACAGACCGGGCAGTAATGACTTTTGATGTAGGAGGCAAGCAGGAACGGGCATTTAAGATCCGCCTGGCTCCGGAGAACCCGGATTACTGGGTATTCTGTGATATGTCGGCTTTGAAAAATAAAGAGATAAAAATATCCTACGACGGGAATAAAGCCGGAATAAACAAGATCTATCAGGCTGACGAAATTGCCGGACAGGATAGTCTGTATAAGGAGACAAACCGTCCCCAGATACATTATACCCAACGTAGAGGCTGGAATAACGACCCCAACGGATTACTATATTATGAGGGCGAATACCATCTGTTTTACCAGCACAATCCGTACGAACGTGAATGGGAGAATATGCATTGGGGACATGCTGTAAGTAAAGACCTGATCCATTGGGAAGAACTACCGGATGCTTTATTCCCTGACGAACATGGTACAATGTTCTCCGGTTCGGCTGTGATCGACTATGACAATACCTCCGGCTTCGGAAAGAAAGGTACTCCGGCGATGGTAGCTATCTATACGGCCGACAATCCGGAAAAGCAGGTACAATGTATTGCTTATAGTCTCGACAAAGGACGTACCTGGACGAAATATACAGGAAACCCGGTGATCGATTCCAAAGAGAAATGGAACAGTAAAGATACCCGTGATCCGAAAGTGTTCTGGCATAAACCATCCAATAAATGGGTGATGGTGTTGAATGAACGCGACGGACATTCTATCTATAACTCGGATAACCTGAAAGACTGGACGTTCGAAAGCCATATCACCGGCTTCTGGGAATGTCCCGAATTGTTCGAACTACCTGTCGATGGAAATAAGAATAATACCAAATGGGTGATGTACGGAGCTTCCGGTACCTATATGATCGGTGCTTTTGATGGTAAGAAGTTTACACCTGAAGCTGGTAAATACTACTATTCGACCGGTTCTATCTATGCCGCCCAAACTTTCACCAATATTCCTGAATCCGACGGACGCCGTATCCAACTGGGTTGGGGACGTATCTCTCATCCGGGAATGCCTATCAACGGCATGATGTTGCTTCCGACAGAACTGTCTTTGCGTACAACCAAAGACGGTATCCGTCTTTTCAGTGTACCGGTCAAAGAGTTTGATCAGTTGCAGACGAAAGCAGGCCAGTGGAACTCACTGACAGCCGATAAGGCCAATGAGTTGCTTCAACAATATAATGACGCAGGAATATTACGTATCCGTACCACTATCAAGCTGTCTCATGCCACGAGTGCAGGTCTGAATCTCTTCGGACAACCTCTATTGGATTATGATATGAACTTCAACCGTATAAACGGTGTGTTCTATTCACCGGAAGATATGACCAGCATGGAAATTACTGCCGATATCATCTTGGATAAGACCTCTGTTGAAGTCTTTATAGATAACGGTGCTTACTCCTATTCGATGGAGCGTCGTCCGGATATGAAGAATAAAGAAGGTTTCCACTTCTGGGGAAATAATATTGAAGTAAAGGATCTGGAAGTTTATACACTCCGGTCTATTTGGAAGTAAATGGATATTATTAATTGTATATAAAAGGATAATGCTGATGAAATATGTTTTATATCTTGCGATCCCACTGGTAATTATACTGTCTATGGCATCGTGTAAAAATAGTAAACCGAAAACTGAAACGGAGGATACAGTATCCGCGTTTCAGGAAAAGTATCGTCCACAATTCCATTTCTCTCCTGCAGAACATTGGATGAACGACCCTAATGGTATGGTGTATTATGAAGGAGAATATCACCTGTTTTATCAGCATTATCCTGAAGCTTCCGTTTGGGGACCCATGCACTGGGGGCATGCTATCAGCAAAGACCTGGTACATTGGGAACACATGCCTGTCGCGCTGGCTCCGGATAGCCTGGGATATATATTCTCAGGAAGTGCCGTGGTCGACTGGAAGAATACATCCGGTTTCGGAACGGCTGAAAATCCTCCTTTAGTAGCCTTCTTTACGTATCATAACCCGGATATAGAACAGGCAAAACAGATCGAGATCGAATCGCAGGGAGTGGCTTACAGTGTCGATAAAGGCCGTACATGGATAAAATACGATAAGAATCCGGTATTAAAGAATCCAGGAATACGTGATTTCCGCGATCCGAAAGTCTTCTGGCATGAAGCGAGCGGACAATGGGTTATGTCTGTGGCTTCGGGACAAACGATCAGTTTCTATGGATCTAAGAATTGTAAGGACTGGTCTTTCCTGAGTGAGTTCGGTAAGGGGCAGGGTTGCCATGACGGTGTTTGGGAATGCCCCGATCTGCTTCCGCTGAAAGTAAAAGGTTCGGACGAATCCAAATGGGTTTTGCTGGTGAATATTAATCCGGGCGGCCCAGCCGGCGGTTCTGCCACTCAGTACTTTGTCGGTGATTTTGACGGCAAGACCTTTAGCAGCGACCAGAAAAAGACATTCTGGATGGATCATGGCAAAGACAATTATGCAGGTGTAACCTGGTCTGACGCTCCCGGTGATCGCCAGATATTGATCGGCTGGATGAATAATTGGGAATATGCCGGTGCCAAACCATGTGTGAAATGGAGCGGAGCCGCTACGTTCCCGCGTGAGTTGGGACTGGTGAAAGACGGATCGATCTATTTACTGACTTCCGATCCTGTAAAGGAACTGGATGCATTATACGGCGAGTCTGTTACCCTGGATAATATAAAGGTCAGCAAGTCCGAACTTCTGTCGGATAAATTTGAGTTCGGTAAAGCTCCTATCGAGTTGAAACTGACATTCAATCAGGAGAATAATACCCAGCTGGGCTTTGCCTCCCGTTACGGTGTTCGTTTGAAAAACAACAAGGGCGAGTATATTACAATCGGTTACGAGAATGTGGACAAGTTGTTTTATGTAGACCGTACCAATGCAACCGGAGAGGTTTTCTCCGATAAGTTTGCTTCGGTTCACTCCGTCCCTTACATTGTGAATACGCCGGAGATAGAATGGACATTGCTGATAGATGTGGCCTCCGTTGAGTTCTTTACGGCAGAAGGGCGCATCGTTATAACCGATGTGTTCTATCCTTCGGAACCTTTTAATACGATAGAAGTATTTACCGAGAACGGTAATGTGGATATCGTGAAAGGAAAAATAACTGAAATACGTTCAATCTGGAAATAAAAAAACATACAAATGATGAAAAAGAACAAACCAATAGTTGTGGGTATCGGCGAATTGCTTTGGGATGTCCTACCCACGGGAAAGAGAGCCGGTGGAGCTCCGATCAACTTTGTTTATCACGCTACCCAGATGGGAGCGGAAGGTTATGCGATCAGCGCCGTAGGAAATGATGTCTCCGGAACGGAGATTATCCAGGAGTTGGAAAAGAGTCATATCTCAACGAGTCTGGGAACAGTGGAACACCCCACCGGTAGCGTAATGGTGGAACTGAAAGAGGGTATTCCTACTTATACGATCATCGAGGGAGTGGCCTGGGACTTTATTCCTCTTACCCAGGAAGCCATCGACCTGGTGAAGAAAGCCGATGCCGTTTGTTTCGGTACGCTTGCCCTGCGAGCTGCCGTTTCCCGCGAAACGATCCTTTCTTTATTGTCGTATGCCCGCGAAGATGCTCTTCGTTTCTTCGATATCAACATCCGCCAGTCTTATTACTCGAAAGAGCTGATCGAAACATTGCTTCATAAGGCAAATGTATTTAAGATTAATGACGACGAGTTGGAACTGATACGTACCATGTGCGACCTGGAGGGCACGGACGAAGAGGTTTGTCGGAAGCTGATCGCTAAATATAACTTGCGTTATATGATCCTGACGGCCGGAAGCTCCTTCAGTTCGATCTATACGGCAGATGAGACGTCTACCATTCCCACTCCTAAGGTGGTCGTGGCCGATACGGTTGGTGCCGGCGATTCCTTCTCCGGAGCGTTTATCTATTCCATATTAACCGGTAAATCCCTGCACGAAGCCCATCAGGCAGCGGTAGAAACAGCCGCTTTTGTTTGTACCCGCGAAGGTGCATGGCCGGAATATCCTAATAAAGATCGATCATGAAAGAAAAAGGCTTATATATTAAACTGATCCCTATCATGCTGGCATTCTTTGCCATGGGATTTGTAGACCTCGTAGGTATCGCTTCCAACTATGTGAAGGCCGACCTGAACCTTACGGACTCGGAAGCGAATATCTTCCCTTCACTGGTGTTCTTCTGGTTCCTGATCTTCTCCGTGCCGACCGGTATGCTGATGAACCGTATCGGACGGAAGAAAACCGTATTGCTCAGTTTGGTGGTGACTTTCTTCTCACTGCTTCTTCCTATCTTCGGTGACGGTTATACGCTGATGCTGCTTTCTTTCTCGCTGCTGGGTATAGGTAATGCATTGATGCAGACATCGCTGAATCCCCTGCTATCGAATGTGATCAGCGGCGATAAGCTGGCCAGCAGTCTTACCTTCGGACAGTTTGTAAAGGCGATCGCTTCTTTCCTGGCTCCATATATCGCTATGTGGGGAGCCACGGCGGCTATTCCTTCCTTCGGACTGGGCTGGAGAGTACTTTTCCCAATCTATATGGTGGTAGCAGTCATTGCCATTCTTTTGCTTGGGGCTACGCAGATAGAAGAAGAGAAGCCGGAAGGTAAACCTTCTACTTTCGGTGAATGTTTTGCCCTATTGGGTAAGCCTTTTATCCTGTTGTGCTTTATCGGTATCATGTGTCATGTCGGTATCGATGTGGGAACAAATACGACGGCTCCCAAGATCTTGATGGAACGTTTGGGGATGGGACTTCATGAAGCTTCGTTCGCTACCAGCCTTTACTTTATCCTGCGTACCATCGGATGTTTCCTCGGTGCTTTTATCCTGACGCGGATGTCGGCAAAGATCTTTTTCGGTATTAGCGTTCTTATGATGCTGGCGGCTATGGCCGGTCTTTCCATCTTCCAAAGTAAAGAGATTATATATATATGTATAGGATTGATCGGTTTCGGTAATTCGAATGTGTTCTCCGTCATCTTCTCACAGGCTATTCAATCTATGCCGCAACGCAAGAATGAAATATCCGGGCTGATGATCATGGGGTTGTTCGGTGGAACGATTTTCCCACTCTTTATGGGTTTCCTGTCGGATGCTATGGCTTCACAGCTGGGTGCGATCATCGTTTTGAGCATCGGTGTTTTGTATCTGGCTTTCCTTTGTCCGAAGCTGAAACATTAGGGAATTACCGAAAAGGGTTAAGCGGCTGTTCAATAGCTTATTACAGTTTCCTCGTAGTTCCCCGTTTTGGAAACTCCAGTTCCCTGCCCAGGAAACTCCAGTTTCCACCGCAGGGAATTACAGTTTCTTCCGCAGGAAACCGGAGTTTCCCCGGCAGGAAATTCCGGAAACTCCGGCAGTCAATAATAATAATGAATAAGGGGCCGGTCATTTTCAGTTGCGTATCGTAACTCGAAGATGACCGGTTTCCTTTTTTTATCTGTGATATATGATTGAATTCTTTTGCTAAAAAAACAATTTGTTTGTCAGGTTCAAAAACTTTACTACTTTTGTTTATCGAAAAAACAGAAAACAAAATATCAATCAGTTATGGCAGAAATAAAGCAGTATGTACAGGCCGCAGAAGAGAAAATGACGTTCGCGATCGAGTATCTCGACGATCAGTTGGCTCATATCCGTGCCGGAAAGGCAAATCCGAAAATCCTTGACAATGTGAAGGTGCCTTATTACGGAAGTCTTGTTCCTCTAACTAACGTAGCTTCGGTGAATACACCGGATGCAAAGACGATTATCATTACTCCGTGGGAAAAGCCGCTTATCAAAGAGATAGAAAAGGCGATCATGAACTCGGAAGTAGGTATCACTCCGGAGAACAATGGTGAAATTATCCGTTTGGGTATTCCTCCGTTGACGGAAGAACGTCGTCGCTCTTTGGCAAAACAATCCAAGCAGGAGGCTGAAACAGCCAAGATCAGTATCCGTAACGCTCGTCGTGATGCTATCGAGGCAATCAAGAAAAGTGTGAAAGCAGACGGTACTCCTGAAGATGTGGCAAAAGACGCTGAAGCGGAAGTTCAGAAGATACATGATAAATTTATCAAAAAGGTAGATGACCTCTACGCTGCTAAAGAAAAAGAAATAATGACAGTATAACTTGTAGGGGCGAAACAATTTTCGCCCTTCTTTTTTATATAAGACAATAAGAAGGCATGAAAGGATTGGTAATAAAGAATACAGGTAGCTGGTATACCGTGCGTACCGACGATGGTCGTGATGTGGAAAGTAAGGTTAAAGGCAATTTCCGTCTGAAAGAGATCCGCAGCACGAATCCCGTCTCGGTGGGCGACCGTGTTGATATCGATATCAATAATGAAGGCACTGCGTTTATTACCCATATAGAAGACCGGAAGAACTATATCATCCGTCGTGCTTCTAATTTGTCGAAGCAGTCGCATATCATTGCGGCTAATCTCGATCAGGCCATGCTGATCGTTACTGTCAATTATCCGATTACTACCACTGTTTTTATCGACCGTTTTCTGGCTACTGCCGAGGCTTACCGTGTGCCGGTTAAAATGGTCTTCAATAAGATCGACCGTTATAAAGGAGAAGAGAAAGAATATCTCGATGCTATGATAAACCTGTATACAACGATCGGTTATCCTTGTTCTATGCTCTGTGCAAAGACTGGTGAAGGGTTGGAAGAATTGAAGGCCGAGATGAAAGATAAAATCACACTTCTGTCGGGGCATTCGGGAGTGGGTAAATCGACAATCATCAATAAGCTTGTTCCGGGGGTAAACTTGCGGACAGGCGATATCTCTGAGTATCATAACAAAGGGATGCATACTACAACCTTTTCTGAAATGATCCCGTTACCGGAAGGGGGCTACCTGATTGATACCCCGGGGATCAAAGGGTTCGGAACAATCGAGATGGAAACTGCCGAAATATCCCATTACTTCCCTGAAATATTCAAATTCTCGGCCGATTGTAAGTTCAGCGACTGTTCGCACCGACATGAACCGGGCTGCGCGGTACTTAAAGCACTCGAAGAAAACTACATCAGCGAGTCGCGTTACAAAAGTTACCTTAGCATCCTTGAAGACAAGGAAGAAGGTAAATACCGCGAAGAATATTAATTATACGGCCGGAAGACTCATTCCGGTGATCTTACGATATAAATCGAGGGCATATACATCTGTCATTCCTGATATATAGTCGAGTACGCATTGCACCTTGCCATACGTGGTGGGAGCATTGGTGTCGTATTGTTCCGGGATACGTTGTAACAAGAGTTTACTGTAAGCATGGCTCTGGTTCATAACGGCCTCCGTCAAGCTGTCGATGAGGTGGCTGAAGATATGGTAACCGGCCAGTTCGATATCGAGTACCTCTTTGGCGCGATAGATCTTTTTGTATGCTGTCTTTGAACAGGTTTCATAAGCCTCTTTGGCTTTCGTACTGATCTGCTCGATCAGGGGTGTATTATATGTACCGGCCAGTATTCCTTCTTCATTTTCCAGAAAGACGCGTGAACATTCGTCTACCAATAAACCGATAATACAGGAACGAAGGTAAGCGATCTGTTCGTTTGTATCGTCTACCATTTTCATGACTTTAATGATACGGTCCAGCCGTTCCCCTTCGAAGAAGTTAAGTAAAAGGCGGATAGCCTCTTCCGTTGTCAGGATATGTAGTTTGCAGGCATCCTCTATATCCATGATCTGATAACAGATGTCGTCGGCCGCTTCCACCAGATAGACCAGGGGATAACGGACATATTTGTTGGCATCTTCCGGGTTTTTATTTATCCCCAGTTCTACCGCTATGCGCAAATAGGCCTCTTCTTCCGACTGGAAAAATCCGAATTTCCCTTTCTTTCCGGAATAAACCGATGCGTACGGATATTTAATAATGGAGGCCAAGGTGCTGTAAGTAAGCGCAAAGCCTCCTTTGCGTCTGCCGATAAACTGGTGTGTAAGCAGGCGCATGGCATTGGCATTCCCTTCAAAATGCAGGAAATCTTCCCAGCGGCCGCCCGTCGAACGTATTTCATCTTCCAGATAACTGCCGTTTCCTTCAGAAAAGTAAGCGGAGATAGCCCGTTCTCCGGAATGTCCGAATGGAGGATTTCCCATATCATGGGCCAGGCAGGCGGCAGAAACGATAGAACCTAATTCCGGGAAATTGATACTTCCGTCAGGGTATTTCTGCATTAATCCCTTCGCTACATTATTTCCTAGTGAACGACCTACACAAGATACTTCCAGGCTATGCGTCAAACGGTTATGAACAAAGATACTACCTGGAAGAGGGAATACCTGTGTCTTATTCTGTAATCTGCGAAAGGGGGAGGAGAAGATTAACCGGTCGTAATCCCGTTGGAAATCCGTACGCTCATGTTTGCGTTCATGATACTCTTCCATTCCAAAACGTTTGCCTGACAGTAATTGGGTCCAGTTCATAGTTTTATGATAAATGTCTTTTTACAAAGATAGACATTTTGGGGGAGAATCGGAGAATAAAGGCTTCAAATAATAATTAATTACGTAGTTCTATCAGAACTTAAACCATATTTTATCCATTTGTTTACAAAGCTATGAATTTATCCCAGAATTACATGCTGTTTTAACTAGTAAGGTATTTAAATTTATTTATATTAACATAAATATGGTATGTTTTCCGACACACAGAAATGTTACTTAACGTAAATTTAACTTGAAACAGCATAGTTCTGATAGAACTCAGTTCTTTTCCTTGCTTAGATCTAATTAAACGTTAAAGTGTTTGCTAAACTTAAGAAGAAGTATTATGAAATTTTTTATTATTAACTCATCTAAACAATCTAACTTTATGAGGAAAAGCTTTGTAATGTTGATACTATTCTGTATAGGAATATGTACAAATGTGCTATGGGCGCAAAGTAAAGTAAGCGGCGTTGTAATGGACAAAGAACTCAATGAGCCTCTCGCCGGGGTGAATGTTCTGCAAAAAGGGACAACTGTGGGTACTGTAACGGATATGGATGGTAAATATTCGTTGGAAGTTAGCAGTAATGCTGTTTTGGTTTTTTCTTATTTGAGTATGAAAACAATAGAAGAACCGGTCAATGGCCGTTCAACTATTAATGTAAACATGGTATCCGACTCTGAACAGCTGGGCGAAGTCGTTGTAACTGCATTGGGTATCAAACGTGAGTCCAAGACTTTGACTTATGCTGCCCAAACAGTAGGAGGAAAGGACTTGAATGAAATCAAGAATGTAAACATGATCAACTCTTTGCAAGGTAAGAGCGCCGGTTTGCAGATCACTCCGAACTCGACTGGTGCAGGTGGTGCTTCAAAGATTTTGTTCCGTGGTAATAAATCTATTAGTGGTAGCAACCAGCCATTGGTAGTTGTGGATGGTGTGCCTTTGATGATGAATGTATCGACCTCTCAGGTAGATATGGTATATGGTAGCCAGCGTGATGGTGGTGATGCCATGTCGACGATCAACCCGGACGATATTGCTCAGATCACTTTGCTGAAAGGTGCTTCTGCTGCTGCATTGTATGGTGCTGTTGCTGCCAATGGTGCTATTATGATTACAACCAAATCGGCTCAGGCAGGTAAGGTGTCTATCAATGTATCGAGCAATACGACAGTTGAAACGGCTATGTCTCTGCCTAAGTTCCAGAACTCATACGGTGTGAGTGATGAAGGTACTTTTAGCTGGGGTAACAAGTTGTCTTCTAAAGCTCCGAATTATGCAAAAGAATTTTACAGACCGGGTTTCACTACCAATAACTCTATTTCCCTAGCTGGTGGTAACGACAATATCTCGTCTTATTTCTCTTATGCAAACGTAGCTTCCAACGGTATTATGCCGAAGAACGATTATATGAGTCATAACCTGTTGGCTAAAGTCGGTTTTAACTTGTGGAAGAAAGTGAAAGTCGATGTAAGTGCTCGTTACAATAACCAGCATATCGAGAATCAGGCTATGGCCGGTTTCCTGGGTAACCCGATCACCGGTGCTTATCTGTTCCCGAGAGGTGAAGATTGGAATGGTTACAAGAATAACTTTGAAGTGTATGATCCGTCATTGAATACAAACGTTCAGAACTGGACAAACCTGGGTCAGGAACAGTTCTCTAACCCGTATTGGATGCTGAACAGACAAACTCCTATTTCTGATCGTAACCGTTATGAATTTGGTGGTAGTGTGAAATATGATATTATCGCCGGTCTTTCCGTTACAGGACGTTTACGTTATGAACGCGGTGAAGATAAATTTATCCAGAATGAATACGCTTCCAGTACCGGTGGTCGTAATTCAATGGGACAGATAAAAGATAACCGTGTGTTCAGTGAACAGATGTATGGTGACGTATTGGTAAGTTATAATAAAATATGGGATGAAGATTATTCATTGTCGGTAACGGCTGGTAGCAGTTTCACAAAGACTAATTCATCCAGTATTGAAATCATCGGTGATGGTTCTAAGTTCTCTGTAGTCGATGGTAAACCGACAGGTAACACTTATTATCCGAATATTTTCTCACCGGCTAACTATTATAAGACCAGAACTTCAGAAACTTTATCAGAAAAGCGTTTGAACTCTGTTTTTGCTACGGCTCAGTTTGGTTACAAGGAAGGTCTGTTCCTGGATGTAACGGCTCGTAATGACTGGTCTTCTGCTTTGGCATTTACCGATGGTGTTTCATTCTTCTATCCGTCTGTCGGTGCAAGTGCTTTGTTAGACAAGTTTGTCGATTTCGGTAAGAATGTGGATATGTTCAAGCTCCGTGCTTCTTATTCCATTGTGGGTAACGACGTTCCGGTATTTATGACTAATCTGCGTTATACATTGAAAGACCAGGGTTCTATCACTCCTCCGGAAAAGGCTCCGTTCAAGACATTGAAACCTGAAAAAACAAACTCTTTGGAAGTTGGTTTCGACGGTACATTCTTCCGTAACCGTTTGAATGTGAACTTGACTTATTATAAAACGAACACAAAGAACCAGTTCTTTGCTATCGATGCTCCGTGGGAAACAGGTTTGAGACAGCGTTATGTAAATGCTGGTGATGTTCAGAACTCCGGTTTTGAAGCCGTTTTAGGTTGGTATAACCAGTTTACAGATAATTTCAGCTGGACAACCAGTTTCAACTTCGCTTATAATACGAATAAGATTAAGGAGTTGATCGACGAATTGCCTGACGGTTTGTCATTGGCTAACTATGGTGGTGCTAAAGTGATCCTGAAAGAAGGCGGACATTACGGTGACCTATACGTTCGTCAGGTTAAGAGAGACGATAGCGGTAAACCGGTTGTTGAAAATGGCGCTCCCCAGTTAGGCGGCGACGGTATTGCCGATCTGGAATATGCAGGCGATATGAATGCAAAGGTAAACATGGGTTGGACAAATACATTCCACTATAAAGATTTCACATTGTCATTCCTGATCGATGCTAAAGTCGGTGGTAAGGTAATGTCGATGACGGAAGCTACATTAGACGGTTGGGGTGTTTCAGAACGTTCGGCTGCTGCTCGTGATGCAGGACAGGTCGTTTTTGAAGGTGTGACTTTTGATCCGCAGAAGTTCTATTCTACTACCGGTGCAACAAACTTCAACTCACAGTATGCAAATGGTTTGTATATTTATGATGCAACCAATGTTCGTTTACGTGAATTGTCGTTCGGTTATACATTCCGCAATTTGTTTGGTGCAGGTAAGAACCTGAATGCTTCCCTGATCGGACGCAACTTGTTCTTCTTCTATAAAGATGCTCCGATGGATCCGGAAGTTTCTGCTTCTACAAATAATGGATGGCAGGGATTCGATATGTTCTCATTGCCTACATCCCGTAGTTTTGGTCTTAATTTAAAACTTAATTTCTAAATCTTAGTTCCTATGAAGATAAATAAATTTTTGACATATACTGTCGCTTCAGCTCTTACATTGGCCGCTGGTTCTATGATGACAGGCTGTACCGATAATTTTGAAGAACTGAATACGAATAAATATGAAGTAGACCCGGACAATTTGCCGTTTGAGTCTCAGTTTGTAGAGCCGATCACTTACGTCTATGCTCCTCAGCAGAATATGTTCCAGTTCTGGACTAACCTGAGCACAGACTTGTTCAGTGGTTATTTCATGACTCCGCATAACTTTGGCGGTAACGGTAACGTCGACTATAAACTGAACCGTGGCTTTTGCGGTGGTATGTATGAAAACTTCAACCTGCATATATTCAATAATACACGTCGTTTGATCAAGACTTGCGACGAGAAAGGTCTTGTTGATTATGCAGCGATCATGCGTGTGGTTCAGGTGTATGCATTGTCTACAATGACAGATACTTACGGGCCGGTCGCTTATCAGTCTGTATTGGATGGAAACGATGTTTCTTTTTATTATGACTCGCAGGAAAGCATTTATAATGCGATGTTTGCATTACTGGATGAAGCTATAACCGGTTTTAAGAATGGAACGTCTGATGTAGCCAATATGCAGCAGTTCGATTACTGGTGCCAGGGAAATCGTGAGTTGTGGGTGAAAGTAGCCAATCAATTCAAATTACGTTTGGCAATGCGTATCGTAAAAGCCAATCCGGGCCTGGCTAAACAGAAAGCCGAAGAAGCTGTTTCCGGAGGTGTATTAACTTCCGCCGATAAGGATATCCTGATCGACCAGGGTTTGAGCAACGAATTGACCCGTATGTTCGAATGGGGTGACTGTGGTATGAATGCAAACCTGGTGACAATTCTGGAGGGTTATAACGACCCGCGTATCGCTCTTTACATTACGAAGAATACAAATGATATCAAAGTAGGAGACAATGTAGTTGTAGCTAAAGACTCTAAGTATCTGGGTATCCGTGGTGGCTGTAATCTGCCGAATAAACCGAACCAGTGGGGTAATTTCTCCAATATAGTATGTACTTATTCAACTCCGATGCCGGTAATGAAGGCTGCCGAATCTTACTTCCTGCGTGCGGAAGGCGCTTTGCGTGGCTGGAATATGGGTGGTAATGCTAAGGATTTGTATGAAGAAGGTATCCGTCTTTCTATTAAGAACGAATTGAAGTACAAGAGTCCTTACAGTGATGTGAAATCTATTTCCGACGAAGAAATCGATGCTTATATTAACGGAACGACTCTTCCGGCTGATTTCGTTGATCCGGTGGATGCTCAGAATAGTATCAAGGCTATGAATACCGTTCCTGTGAAATGGGATGAAGGCGCTAGCAACGAACAAAAGCTACAACGTATCATTACCCAGAAATGGATTGCTAACTTCCCGTTGTCAACGGAAGCATGGGCTGAATATCGTCGTACGGGTTATCCTAAGCTATTCCCGAACCGCGTAAACAGTAGTGATGGTACGATCGATACAGACGAACAGATCCGTCGCCTGATCTATTCGGAAGTGGAAATCAATACGAACAACGATGAGTTGCAGAAAGGTATCCAAGTGCTTAATCAGGAAAATTCAAGCTCGAAGTTTACTGGCGATATCGGTGGTACTCGTGTTTGGTGGGATAAAGCAAATGTAGGAAACTTCTAATTTTAAAGAGGTTCTGTAATTGTGAGAATATAAGAAAGGCTTCCCGCTTTGATTGCAGGAAGCCTTTCTGTTTATGTACTATTGTTATCTGCTATTTTGTTTCATCTACTTTCCGGCTGTTTATTCCAGTATACCTTTTCCCTGACGTATGATTTCAAAATCATCTGTCGTACAATCTACGACCGTCGATGCTTCGAAGCCTCCATAGCCTCCGTCGATTACAAGGTCTACCAGGTCTTCATACTTTTCGTGTATAAGTTCCGGGTCGGTAGTGTATTCGATCATATCGTCGTCATCGTGTACCGACATGGTCAGGATCGGGTTTCCCAGTTCTTTTACCAGTGTACGGATAATGTTATTATCAGGCACACGGATACCGACTTCTTTTCTGTTCTTATATATCTTAGGCAATTCGCTGCTTGTCGGCAGAATGAAGGTGAAAGGCCCCGGCAGGTTCTTTTTCATCAATTTGAATGCTGCATTATTAACCTTGGCATATTCACTTAAATTTGAAAGGTCGTAACAAATGATGGCCAGGTTGCTCTTTTGAGGATTGATACCTTTCATTTGACAGATCTTTTCGACAGCACGGACATTTAATGCATCACAACCGATTGCATAAACTGTGTCGGTCGGATAAATTACCAGACCTCCGTCGCGGAGAACTTCGATAACTTTGTCTATTTCCCTTGGATTGGGATTTTCCGGGTAGATCTTTATTAGCATAGCTTTTTCAGTTGATAGTTGACAAATGACAGTTAAGATAAAGAAATCAATCGGCTGAAAGCCGCATATCTGCTAACTGTCATCTGTCAACTTTTACGACTTTTAGCCGTAAATGATATTACCGTTTTCGTCGGTAAACTCTTCTAATCCTTTGCTGTACTGGTTCATGGCACGAAGGCTCATACCCATACTTGAGAAGCCGCCGTCGTGGTAAAGATTCTGCATCGTTACCTTACGAGTGAGGTCGGAGAACATCATGACGCAATAGTCTGCACATTCGTCGGCAGTAGCGTTACCCAGCGGACTCATTTTGTTGGAGAAATCCAACAGGTGTTCCATTCCTTTCACACCGCTACCGGCTGTAGTCATTGTTGGCGACTGAGAGATTGTATTGATACGAACCCCTTTTTCGCGTCCATAGATATATCCGAAGCTGCGTGCAATCGATTCCAGCAAGCTCTTGGCATCCGCCATATCGTTGTAACCGAAGAATGTACGTTGTGCAGCTACATACGAGAGAGCCAGAACAGATCCCCCTTGTGCAATAGCATCCTGTTTTTTAGCAACCTGCAGCATCTTATGAAAAGAAACAGCAGAGATATCCAACGTCTTTTCAAGCATTCCGTAATCCAGATCATCGTAGGTACGTTTCTTACGTACATTTGGACTCATACCGATAGAATGTAATACGAAATCTATTTTACCTCCCAGTATTTCTACTGATTTTGAGAATACCATTTCCAGGTCTTCAACGCTTGTAGCGTCCGCCGGCAGTACTTCTGCATTCAGTTTCTTTGCCAGGGCATCTACTTCGCCCATACGAACGGCAACCGGTGTATTACTTAACGTAATGATTGCACCTTCCTCTACTGCTCTTTCTGCCACCTTCCAGGCGATCGACATTTCATTCAGCGCACCGAAGATAATGCCTCTCTTTCCTTTCAATAAATTATGACTCATACCTTTATTTAATTTATTTACGGCACAAAAGTACATAAAATGTGCAAGACGAGCAATTATTCCCTGTAATATACTCTCTTCACCCTTGGAGAAACCGATGTCAGTATCTCATAAGGTATTGTTTTGAGTTTGTCGGACAGCTCGCTTACCGGCAGTTCTTCGCCAAAGACGATGACCGGATCGCCCTCCTGGGCATTGGTGTCGGTGACGTCGATCATGCAGGCATCCATACAAATATTGCCGACTATCGGGCAACGTTTTCCGGCGATGGAAACTTCACCTCCCCGGTTACTGAAGTGGCGGTCGAGGCCATCGGCATAACCGATCGGGATGATGGCGATGCGTGAGTCGCGGTCGACGTATGTTTTCCGGCTGTAACCGATCGAGTCGCCTGCCGGGACGTGTTGTATTTGAAGGATGGTAGTACGCAGGGTACTGACGTTGCGCAATCCTTTTATGCCGGAAGCGCTTACTCCATATAGTCCGATGCCTAAACGAACCATATCCATCTGGTAGTTCGTGAAGCGTTCGATCCCTGCAGAGTTCAGAATATGTTTGATCACTTTGTATTCCAGAATACTTTCCAGTTCGGCTGCTGCTGCACTGAATGTATCCAGTTGTTTCTTTGTAAAATCATCGAAGATGGAAGAGTCGCTGCCAACCAGATGGGAGAAGATGGAGCGTGCCGTAACGCCGCTTTGCTCTTTCAACCGTTCACAGATGGCCGGGACATCACTTGGCTGGAAGCCCAGGCGGTGCATTCCCGTATCGATCTTGATATGGATCGGGTAGGAGGTGATACCTCTGCGTTCCGTTTCCTTTATCATGGCATCCAATAGACGGAAGCTATATATCTCCGGCTCCAGGTTGTTTTCGAACAGGACGTTGAAACTGCTGAATTCCGGGTTCATTACAATGATCGGAATAGAGATACCCTCTTTGCGGAGTTCCGCGCCTTCGTCGGCAACGGCAACGGCCAGGTAATCGCAACGATGTTCCTGCAATGTCTTGGCAAGCTCGTATGAACCGGCTCCGTATCCGAAGGCTTTCACCATACAGACCATCTTTGTTTCCGGTTTCAACTTCGAACGGTAATAGTTGAAGTTATGCACCACTGCATCGAGGTTTACTTCCAGAATTGTTTCATGTACCTTCTTCTCCAACAGTTCCGAGATACGTTCGAAGTGGAAATGGCGTGAACCTTTAAGCAGGATCAGTTCATCTTTAAACTGTTTGAAAGTCGGCGATTTAAGGAACTCGTCTGTTGTATTGTAGAATTCCTTTTCCATATCGAATGCTGCGCCATACTCTTTCAGGTCGCGGCCGATACCGATAATGCGGTCTATCTTTTTACGGCGAACCAGGTCGGCTACCTTCTTATAGAGGGACTTCGGTAATGTGCCGGATTGCAGGATATCGGAGAGGATTAGCGTGCATTTCAGATTCTTGTCCACGTGACGGCTCTGCTGGAAGTCGAGGGCGATATCCAGCGAGTTGATATCCGAATTGTATGTGTCGTTTATCAACATACAGTTGTTGATACCCTGCTTTACGTCGAGACGCATGGCAACAGGCTCCAACTGAGAGAACTTTTTCGTATCGTTTACACTGGTTGGCTTCAGGAAAAGTATTACTGCCATGCAGTGGATCACATTCTCGATGGATGCATCGTCGGTGAAAGGGATTACATACTTTTGGGTCAATCCCAGCAACGTACAACGAATCACCGTTTCATTCTCTTTCTTTTCGATCGATTCGATATAAAGCGGGGCATCCGAGTCCGTACGGCTCCAGGCAATTGCTTTATGGGAGAGGCAAGCAGACTCTATACAGTTGGAGATAAATACATCATCTCCGTCGTAGATGATCGCTTCACAGTCGTTGAACAATGTGAGTTTCTCCAGACATTTCTGTGTTGTGGAGATAAAGTTTTCCTGGTGTGCTTCACCTATATTAGTAATGATACCGATAGTCGGAGCAATGATCGGGCGAAGATTTTCCATCTCGTCCGGTTGAGAAATACCTGCCTCGAAAATACCCAATGTATTCTTTTCGCTCATCTGCCAGACGGATAGCGGCACACCCAGTTGTGAGTTGTAGCTGCGGGGAGAACGTACGATGTTGAACTCCTTATGCAACAATTGGTAAAGGAACTCCTTTACAATCGTTTTCCCGTTGCTTCCGGTAATACCGATTACAGGTATATTAAACCGTTTGCGATGATAGATGGCCAGTTTTTGAAGCGCTTTCAGCGTATCCTTCACCACCAGGAAGTTGGCATCCTGAAGCGCTTCGAACTCAGGAAGCATATCGCTTACAACAAAGTTGCGTACGCGCAGTTTGTAGAGTTCTTTTATATATCTGTGTCCATCGTTAGTCTTTGTCTTAAGGGCAAAGAAGAGACTTTGTTCCGGAAAAGAGAGCCGGCGACTGTCGGTCAGCAATATGCTGATGGTGCTATCTTGCAGGTTGTTTGCTTTGGCGCCAATAATTCCGACGATTTCTTTTATTGAGTATTCCATTCTTTACATTAGTTTAGACTTTATTATTTCCATCTCTTTTGTAAGATCAAAGGAAGGAAATTTCTCGTTAATTCGTTCCATCTTTAACAAAGTTTGCGAGATAAACCGTTTATAGGCATCACTTTCGGGCTGAAACGGGCGATGATTAATAGCCTTTTGTATCTCTGCCCATTCTTTAAGGATCCCTTTAGTTTCATCCGATAAGAAATTTTCTGTAAAACGTTGCCAAATATAATCAATGGCAAGCTCCGACGGATGCAACATATCGGTCGCATAGAAGCGGTAGTCGCGTAGTTCATCCATCATGATCTCGTAAGCCGGGAAGTAAGCGATCCGTTCAGGGTATGCTGCCTGAAGCTCGTCTACGGCCAGAAGTAAGGTCGCCTTACTGAGTTGATTACCATGTGCCCCGTCTTTCCAGTGGCGTATGGGGCTGACGGTAAACAGTATCTTCAACTCCGGATTTTGTTCCCATAATGAAAGCAGCAGCTCCTTCCATTCCGAAACAATCTCCGCGACTGTCAACATCGAGCGGTCGAACATCTTCTCCGGAAGTTTATGACAGTTGGCAACTACTTCCCCCGAGTTCTTCAACCGATACACGTAAGCTGTTCCCAGCGTTACTACCAGGTAGGCCGTCTTGCGGAACCCGTTTGCGGAGCCCTCCAACCTGCCGTTTATATTTCGCAGACACTCCGTTTCCGAAGTCGAAGAGAAACGGCTGTGATGCGCGAAGCTATGGTATACGCCTTCATGCCTGAACAAATCGTCGGCAGTAAACCGCTGAGGATGTAGTAACATACGCAGTGCCGCCGCGATCGATGCGGGATTATATAGCGTACCGAACGGATTTATATCTACATTAAATTTATTCCCGGCCAGCCTTGTCCCGATATTTTCCGCAAAACAGGAGCCGAGCAGCAGCATCTGCTCCGTACATGAGAAGCGGAAGGGGGCTTTGGGAATATGGATATAGGTATATAATTCCATATTACTCTATTGCTTCGTTAGACGGTGTTTCGGGTGGTTTCTTATCGTTCGACCGTCTGATGTAGAAGGCACGTCGCCCGCACCAGCTCTTTTGTATCTGATTGTCTTCGATCAGCTGTTCCAGATCCTTTTTGGCTTTCTGGCGTGTGCACTGGTTCAGATCGGCGGCAACGGTCTGATTGATTGTACCGTAGTTTTTGATATACCAGAGGATACGTTTTTGCCGTATATCTTCATTGTATGCTTTTCTTTCGGTTGTCCCTTCCCGTCGTTCTATCCTGGCTCCCCGGAAACGCTTTTTCAGTTCCGGGGCAGCGCGAAACTCCACGTTCTTAAACGCAATGGAAGCTGCCCGTATGTCCTTTTTATTCTCTACCGGCCTGCATTTCAGCGTGACAGAAAATGTTCCGATCCCGTCCAGATGTACGCTTTGGCTGTTGCTGAGGCAGTAGAACAATCGTTCGCTGATAGCCTTGATTGCTCCTTTGATATCGGCAGACGTGAAGGTACTCATCCCCTCGATCATACGCGCCAGTTCGTTAGTATCGACGGTCTGGATGTTGATAGCCCTGGCATGCAGGGTTGGCTTCGTTTCCCCCGGTCTCGGAGGATTGGCAAATAAGTCGTATTCAATACTCATATTCTTCCTGATATTTAAGGTGCAACATCATAACAATTAAGGATTTTCCTCCTTAATCTTGAAAATGTAAGGTATGCCTTTCATAAATGTAAGGCTTGCTTTACAAATATGTAAGGCTTGCCTTACTTTTTAGTAAGGTATACTTTTCAAAATAAAAAGTCCGTACCAAAGGTAATAAATGTCCTGAGAAAAAGAATTAGATATTAGGACCTTTTTTCTTAGTTATGCAACATGTTTCGGGAGTCGATGCAAAGGCTTGAAAGAAAAGGAATGTAGTTATATATAAAGATGTACGTACGTACATTATATATATAGGTGAAAAACAGGTTGAATATGGGTTGTAATGGGTTGAGAGAGAGGCTGATTTTCGAAAAAAGGACGTGACGAGTTTTATCGTTCCTTTTTTCTAGTCTACAAAAGTATGAAATAGTTTAATACCAACCACTCTTTTTGATAATTTTTTCATCAGTCTATATGCTTTCTTATCAATCGAATAGCAAACTTAGTACAAAACAGCTCCTTTCACAAACGAAAAGCCTCGACCCGAAAAACAATGACTAGAAAAAAGGAACGATAAAACTCGCCATGCATTGGAAATGGGAGTCGCTCCGATTTGTGATTTGAACTTATTACACTTTAGTATTAATATTAAATTTTTAAATTATGAACAAAAAGTTTTCTACACTTGTGGCCAGTCTCCTGCTGGCCGGAGCTTGGACAACCGTGGATGCAAAGTTGACTGTGCCAACAGATGGTCCTAAGGTTGGAAATTCTTATGTTATTGGTGCTTCTGTAGATGCTAGTACTGGTGAAGTTACAGGTCTGTTGTCTGCAGATATGACTATTGATGCCGATGGTGATGCCGCATTGGATGAATTTGGTAGTGAATGGACGCTGGAAGCTGCTTCTGTGGACGGTGTTGATGGCGCTTTCTATTTGAAGAATGTTGATGGTAAATATTTAGGTGCGGGTATTGGTTGGTATTTGGATCTGAAGGATAAGAAAGATGATGCTTATGCTTTTTATTATGATGCTGTAGCAAAGCAGGCAAAATTAGCTAAGACTTACAGTGATACTGCTGCAAAAGATTTTTATTTGTCTGTTATTAGTGCAGAAGATAAAATAGCAGTAGCTTCAGCCACTCACGATGCACTCACATTTGCTTCTTTCACAGCTCCTAGTGCTTTAACTGATGGTGGTTCTTTAATCGAATCAGTAGGTAGTGATTATTACTTCTTGGGTGCTGGCGATGAAACAGAAGATGATGCTTCTTTGGCTCTTAAATATGATAAAACAGCCGGTACTGTTAAGTTTGAAGCTATTTCTACAACAAGCACTGAAGATTATAATGCCTATTTGTGGAAAGTATCAGTAACTTCTTATCAGAATGCCATTTCTTATACATTTACAAGCAAAGTGGATGGGAAGAAGTTTGTGTATACTGCTGAAAGTAATTATAAGAATGGTTTTAATTCTGCCGCTGTAGCTGCTATTTCAGGTTTAAGTGGTGAAACGATTTTTGGTCTTTATCAATCTGCATCTGCCTTAAAAACAGCAAATGAGTTGAATGCTCTTTTGCTTGGTGGCTTTAATATGACTATTAAGAATGGTAAGGATGACGATACAGTGATCGCAGGTACTGAAGTTTTTGCCGGTAAGCTGAAAGCTGTTGGTACTGGTACAAGATTCCGGTTGATGAATGAAAATGAAGAATATATCGTTCTTGACAAAACTGAAACTTGGGGAGCTGGTAATGTTGGTGCAAATAAAAGAGGTGCTAAATTTGTAACAGTTGATGAAGATGAATTAACTGGTGCTAATAAAGCAAATTATTATTCTTATTTTGAATACTCTTATTTCACAGGTGAAAATCTGAAGAAGATTACTAATGTTTCTGTTTATCAGAACACTACAGATGCTACGCCTTTTGGTAAGTTATTTATTCAGACTTTAAACGAGGAAGTTTGTTTGACAACAAGCGTAGATAAAGATGCAACTGAATCATGGCCGTATATCACTCTAGAAGCAGATAATATCATTCCTGTAAAAGAATTGGTTGGAGAATTCTGGAGAATCTCTTTCGCTGGAAAGAAAGCTGAAACTTCGACTGCAGAAAGATATAAAGTGGGTGCCGTTTTAGCTACAAAACGTGCAGAAATAACAGTTAATATGCCTTCTGCTGTAACAAAAGCTGTAGCTGATTATATCCCTGCAAGCGAAGTATATGCTTATGCTCCTGAAGCTCAGTGGGCTGTTGTAAGTTACGATGCCGCTAATCAGACTGTAAACTTGCAAAACCGTGAAAGTGGAGAAGTGATTGTAGGTGTTCAGTTCCGCGATAACGAAAACGGTACATGTACAATGACAGTAATGGATCCTCATGTTTCTCAGGTTATTATAGCTTCTGATATCGTTAAAATGGAAGCTGCTGATAAAGTCACAATGTTCGACGGGTACAAACAATTAAGCGAAAACGATGTAAGAAACAACAACTTCTTACTGGGACAATATCATGCAATCGATGGTAACAACCACGCTTATTTCGTAGAAAATCATAAGAACAGCCACCAGATTGGTATGACTGCTGAAAAGGATAATGCGGATAAGTGGAACTTGCGTTTTGCTACAAGAAATGTAAAAGTAAGCGGTAAAACACAGGCTGTTGTCGATACATTGTTTATCACAACTCCGATGTTGAAACTGAAAGCTGATGGTGTAACACCAGATGGTTCAAAAGATAGTCGTTTAGCTATCCTTCCGTATGCATTCCAGAAAGTAAGCAACCGTGAATTTGTTAGCTATAATCCTGCAACAGGTTACAAATATTACTATTGCAACGAAAACTTAACAGATAATGACGATGTTAATAGTGCTGAACGTTTTGCATTGAAATTGAAGGCTGATGGTTCAGCTTACAACTTCGTTGGAATTATAAATGACGTAGAAGGCAATGATTTGAGCTCTGCTGATGCTGATGCATTGAGTGCTGTTAAAGTAAAAGTAGCCAACAGTGAAAACAAAGGTTCTTTGAAACAAATGGCTATCTATGCAGAAGACGAAAACTCTTTGATGGTAGTAGAAAAGGCTGATGCTCCTGAATATCATTTGATCGACAGAGCATGGGGTGATACTATCAGCTTGGCTCGTAAAGAAAATTCAGCACAGGTATTGTATGAAAAAGCTGATGTTAAGTCAGTAGTTGAAAATGATACATTGAGCTTCCTGAATATTGATAACATCAATCAGTTCGATGTAAATCCTGCAATCTTTGCAGATACAGCTTATATCAATCGTGGTGAAGGTGAAGAGGCTAATACTTGCTATCAGTATTTGTTGGCTGTAAGACATTCTTATGGATTCCACAAAGAAAACTGTAACAACCCAGCTCATGATCCTGAAATCTCTAATCAGATTGATACTGTATACGGAGACTTCTTGGTTAACTTGATTGACACAGCTAATGTTTATGGTATTAGTAATATCCACAACAACCCGTATATCAACGAAGTTGAAGCAGGTGAAAATGCTGCTAAATTGTCATTCGTTTCAGGTTTCCATACAAATGATACATTGTATATCCCGAAAGCAGATGGTGATACGATCAAATTAGGTATGGATACTCCTGATTTCAATGTTGCTAAGTTTGCATTCCGTTATACAGACAGCGATGCTAAGACATTCAAGATCCAAACTCAGTACAAGTCTTATCTTGGAAATGGAAACTTTGATACAGCTGAGGAAATAGCAGATTATTATGAAGATTATGCCGCTAATCTAATTTCAAACGAAGGTTACTTGAAATGGATTAATGGAACTGTAGTAGTTGTTTCTGGTTTCGATAGAGGTGACGAATTCGTAATCAGCGAAAAAGTACAACGTGATCCTGTTGCCAATGAAGATATCACAACTTCTTCAATCAGCGTAATCGCTACAGACGGTGGTGTTATCATCTCTGGTGCTCAGGGTAAGAAAGTTACTATCAGTAACGTTCTTGGTCAGACAGTTGCTAACACAGTAATCGCTTCTGATAAGGCTGAAATCGCTGCTCCTGCTGGTGTAGTTGTTGTAGCTGTTGAAGGTGAAGCTGCTGTTAAAGCAATCGTAAAATAAGAAATTTATAATCAAATATAAATTCTAAAATTTCCACGCGGTGGGGTGGAGGCGTTGAATACAGCGCCTCTGCTTTCCCTATCAACTACCCTGCGACAGGCGAAAAAGTGGTTATTAATATTAAGTAATAAAATAAAGTTCTTACTGTAATTACTTCCGTGAGGAAGGAATACAGAAAAAAACAGCCTCTGCGATCTTGTATCGTGGGGGCTTTGTTATATGAAAAAATGTAGCTACTTTAGCTGCTTGGGATGTGATTGTTTATGCTCAAATGAATATGAGAAAACCTGATATACAACAAGAATACTTTGTTCTGTCTGCTTTGAAACAAGATAGTCAGGAGGCTTTCTCATTATTGTTTCGAACCTATTATACAGACTTGGTGTTGTTTTGCGGTAACTTCATAAAGGACAAGAGTGCTTGTGAAGATATCGTGCAATCGATCTTTCTGAAACTGTGGAACGACAGAAAGAGCATACAAATAGAAACATCCCTGAAGTCTTATTTGCTGAAATCCGTACGTAACAGTTGTTTTGATGAATTTCGTCATCTCGAGATAGTCCGTCAATATGAGTCGGATTATGAAAATTCCGTACTTGATTGTTATGATACGGAGAATTATGTGTTG
The DNA here is from genome assembly GCF_900128505.1 of Parabacteroides timonensis. NCBI lineage: Bacteria > Pseudomonadati > Bacteroidota > Bacteroidia > Bacteroidales > Tannerellaceae > Parabacteroides > Parabacteroides timonensis. The sequence goes on along the minus strand of NZ_LT669941.1, from coordinate 3,352,068 downwards.
TATTCCGATTTGTATGATCATCTTCACCATGCCTTCGAACAAGTTCCTGAACAATACCGGGAAGCATTTGTAATGAATCGCTTTGAAGGGTTGAAATACAGAGAGATTGCTGTGAAACTAAATGTGTCGGAAAGGACTGTGGAAGTGCGTGTTAGCAAAGCCCTTGAGATTTTGCGAAAACAACTGAAAGATTTTTTCATGCTCTTACTATTGATCGGTATTCCCTAAAAAACGTTATAAGCATGTGGAAGAATTCTTCCCGTACGTCTTAATACTATAAAAGAAGAAAAATGACAGATAAAGATCAAATACAATATATAATCACCGCTTATCTATCCGGTAAAGCGACAGCGGAAGAGTGTCGTTTATTAGAAGACTGGGTAAAGCAATCTCCTGAGAACGATCGACATTTCCAGGAAATGCGTAATATCTGGCAGGTGATGAATCCGCCTTTTAACCCATCTGAGATTGACGTATATGCAGCCGAGAAAAATATTTTTACAAATATCGCAACCACAAAGAGGAATATTACCCATACTGCACTGGTTTACTGGCAGCGTATAGCGGCCATTCTTGTTATTCCTCTGTTGATAATTAGTGCTTATCTGTTCCTGAATAGAGATAACGATTTGTACGATACTATCGAATACCAGGAAGTGAAGTCCCCACATGGAACATTCTCTGAAGTTTGTCTACCCGATGGAACCAATGTATGGTTGAATGGGGGAAGTTCATTGAAATACCCTTTGACATTCCGGAAAGGTGAACGGAATGTATTCCTTAGCGGAGAAGGATATTTTGAAGTTCATTCGGATAAAGGGAATCCGTTTATTGTGAAGACAGAACAGATAACACTTCGAGCTACCGGTACTGCTTTTAATATTGAAGCCTACAACACCGACTCCATGACCTCTGTAACAATGGCAGATGGCCGGATCGATGTAGCATTCGGTAATTCTTCCCCTGTTGCGATGGTGCCCGGAGAACGTGCCTCTTTTAATAACCTGACCAAGCAATGCCTTATAACCCGGACAGACCCTTATAAATGGTGTGCCTGGAAAGATGGTCTGATGATCTTCCGTGATGATCCGTTAGCGTATGTCTTTAAACGTTTGGGGCTAACTTTTAATGTCGACCTGGAATTAAAAGACTCAAGCCTTGCTAATGCTCCATACCGTGCTACATTTGAATATGAATCGTTGGATGAAATACTGCGATTGTTGGAAATGAGTGCGCCTATAACGTTTAAACACTCCAAAAGAACTGTTAATACTAACAGCGCTTATAGCAAGCAAAAAATAGAAGTTTATAGAGTGAAGAAATAATTCTCAAAATTATTTCAAGAAAAGTGCTTTTTCAGATGTGGTAAAAAACAGCTGAAACGTCTTAGTTATGTATTGAGATGAAATATATTGTTAATTATTAAATTCTGATGCCTATGAAGTGAGTTGTAAGTCTGGATCAATGTCAGCTAAAAATAAAAAAGGAAAGGTGTGCGAGACCTTCCCTTTCCAAAGTTTAGCTGTAAAAAAAGTTTTTTTAAGTCAACCTTATTTTCTAACTAAACAAACAAATGTATGAATTCCATTTCGGATAAAAAAATCGAAAGGCATAGCATTGCCATAAAAATTCTTCATGTTATGAGATTTTACCTGTTGTTTCTGATTGTGAGTATAACACAGGCTTTTAGTTCTACTCTCTATTCTCAATCAGCGTCATTGACATTACGTATGAGCAATACAACGATAGAGGATGTACTAAACAGAATCGAGGAACAAACCGAATTTCGTTTTCTGTATAATAAGAAGATTGTTGATGTAGAACACAAAGTGAATGTTTCTACAAAGAACGGAAAGATTACCGATGTTCTGGATCATCTGTTTAAAGATGCAGGAATCTCTTATACCATCAGCGACCGACAAATCGTTTTAAATAAAAAAGATGCTTTTAAATCTGTACAACAATCCAATCAGGTAACAGGTATCGTTACCGATGCCAATGGCGACCCGATTATTGGAGCTAATGTTATTGAGAAAGGAACCACGAATGGTATTATATCTGACCTGGACGGTAAGTTTTCTATAGATGTAAATCCGGGGGCTGTTTTGCAAGTATCCTATATAGGTTACGTAACTCGTGAAATAACTGTAAAAGATAAATCTTTCCTCACTGTAAAACTTTCGGAAGATACACAAGCTTTGAATGAAGTAGTCGTTGTTGGGTATGGTATTCAGCGTAAGGTAACGACGACAGGTGCTGTGACAAAGCTGGAGGGCGAAGAAATCAATAAGATGACTGTGGTGAATGCCACAAAGGCTTTACAGGGTTTGAGTCCCGGTATCACGGTAGTCGACCGTGGCGGTGCTCCGGGTAGTGACGATCCTGAAATCTATCTGCGTGGTGTCGGTACGACCGGTAATGCAAAACCGTTGGTGTTGGTGGATGGAATTGAAATGTCCTTAAGTCAGATTCCTTCGGCCGAGATCGAGAATATTTCTGTTTTGAAAGATGCTGCGTCTGCTTCTATCTATGGTTCACGTGCTGCCCACGGTGTAATTTTGGTGACAACCAAACGGGGTAAGGAAGGTAAAGTGAAATTATCGTATGACGGTTCTATCGGTTTCCAGGACAGAGCGGTAAGGGCTGAACAGGTTTCCGCCCGCGAATATATGACGATGGTTAATGAAGCGTTGGTCAACTCCGGCGGTTCGGTCAAGTATTCGGAAGATAATATTCTGTCAACGGAAAGAGGGGATGATCCATATAATAATTCTTATATCAATTGGGCGAATGAAGTATATAAGCCTACTTATATCACACAGCATACATTAAACCTGACTGGTGGTAGCGAAGTTGGACGCTATTTGGTCTCGTTTGACTATCTGGATCAGCCGGGTTTGGTCAAGAATACGGAATATCAGCGTTATAGCTATCGTGTAAATACGGATTTGAACATTGGCAAGACGCTGAAAGTTAGCAGTGATGTGACATACCGTCATGTCGACCGCCTGTGGCCCGAAGCATTGGGGAGCGTGCAGTCGGATGTATGGAGTATGCAGCCAACATCTCCGGTCAGATATGAAAATGGTGAATATCGCTTGGATAAACAGAACAGAAATGCTATCTCTCTTATGGACATGGATGTCGTAGGGGAAGACCGCTATAATATGGATCTGGTTTATGGACAGGTAAAAGCAGATTTCGAACCTATAAAGGATTTGGTATTTACAGGTATGGCTTCATTGAATGGTTCCTGGGACAGAAGAAAAATTCATTATAAGAATCATAAATACTATAACGAAGCCGGTGAGCTGATTACACAGCGCAATAATCCGAATAGTGTAAAAGATTCACGTAACAACAGTTACCAGATGACACTTCGTTTCCTGGCTAATTATAAAAAGCGTTTCGGTGATGATCATGATCTGGCATTGCTCTACGGTATGGAACAAATCTCTTACCGCAATTATTACTCGATGGCCCAGCGTAAAGATTTGATCTCTGATGCTTTACCGGATGTTTCTTTAGGTTCGGCCGGTAGCCAGTTTGCGGAAGGATCTCCGACAAAATGGGGTATCAATTCATTCTTCGGACGTGTAAACTACGGTTTTAAGGATAAATATTTGTTTGAAGCGAATATCCGTACTGATGGTTCTTCCCGTTTTGCTAAAGGTAATAAGTGGGGCGTTTTCCCGTCTTTCTCTGCAGCATGGCGTATTTCGGAAGAAGGGTTTATGAAGAATTTGGGATTTGTGGATAATTTGAAGTTGAGGGCTTCCTGGGGTCAGACCGGAAACGAACGTATCGATGCCTTTATGTATCTGCCTCAATACAGCACTTCGAATGTTGTCATGAATGGTAGCCTTGTTTCTGCGGTTTACCAAAAGAAGATGGCAAATCCGGATGTGACTTGGGAAACAGTGGAACAGACCAATATCGGTTTGGATTTCGGTTTTCTGGATAATTCGATTTATGGTGAGTTAGACTGGTATTCAAAAGATACGAAAGATATCTTATTGGCTTTGGGTATCCCTCATTTTATTGGTTTGGATGCTCCGGAACAAAACGCTGGAGTGGTTCGTAATTCAGGTGTGGAAGCGATGGTCGGTTTCCGTAAAACATTTGGAGAGTTTACTTTCAACACCTCTTTCAACCTGGCTTATAACAAGAATGAATGGATCGATCGCGGTGGTGACGATAAGAATATCAGCGGTTATAATATCCAGACAATCGGTTCGCCTTTGAACGCTTTCTATATCTACCAGGCAGACGGTTTGATCGCAAACGAACAGGAATTGGAAGAATATCGTGCCAAGTATAAATCAGACCCGCGTGGTATGTCTGATCTTCATGCCGGTGATGTGAAGTTGGTCGATACAAATAACGACGGCACGATCGATCCGGACGACCGCCAGATTTTTGCCTCTAATATTCCTAAGTTCACATACGGATGGAATATCAGCGGTGAATATAAAGGTTTCGATTTGAGCTTGTTGTTCCAGGGATCAAGCGGTGCAAACCGAATGATGTATGGGGAATGGATTGAAGGACCGAGCTATGAAGCCTTCACCGGTGTACATTTCCGTGACAGATGGACAGAAGATAATCAGAATGGAAATGCCGAAATGCCTCGTCTGGAAGCAGCTAACAACCGCAATGCTTCTACTTACAACTCATTCTTCCTGAAAAAGACAAATTATCTTCGTCTAAAGAATGTCCAGTTGGGTTATACCTTCTCGAAAGGTATCACGGATAAACTGAGAATTACTAAGCTGAGATTGTATGTTTCAGGTTCAAACCTGCTGACATTTAGTAGCTTGTATCAAGGGTTGGATCCGGAAGGAAAGAGTGATAGAATCAGTGATTTTCCCCCGTTGAAAATTGTCAACTTCGGTGTAAATATTATCTTTTAATCTAAACTAATAAATAGAGCATTATGAAAATATATAAGAAATCGTTGCTGTATGGGGCTTTGGCTTTTACCCTTTGTATGGTAGGCGGTTGTAACAGTAATATAGATCTTGAGCCGGAAGGTATTATTACGGCAGACGGTTATTTTAAATCAGCAGAAGATTATGAAAAGGCGTTGACCGCTTTGTATGAAAGGTTGAATGTCGAGAGCTATGATTTATGGCTGGATGGCGTAACGGATAATGGCCTGGTTACACATAGCTGGAACAGAGGATATGATTTGGGACGAGGTCTCGGAAGTACGGCTTCTTCTTTTCCTGCCGACAAATGGGATAAAGGATATATTTCCGTGCAGCGTGCGAACAATGTGATCAATAATATCGATAAATATCAGTGGCCCGGTGGAGAAAGCGATGCTAACCGAAATCAGGTTTTGGGTGAAGCCTGTACATTACGTGCTTATTTCTATTTGGATTTGGTTTCCATCTTCGGGCATATCATGTTTTATACGGAAAATCCGGCTACAGTAGCGGAGAGTCAAAACGTTAAGCAAGTACAGGACCCGAAGGAAGTATTTGATTTTATATTGGATGACCTGAACAAGGCAATTGCCGGATTACCGGATAAACCCAGCAATAAATCGAAAATCGGGAAATCAGCGGCCCGTTTGCTCCGTGCTCGTGCTGCTGCTTATGCTGCCGGTTATCTGAATGATAAATCCTATTTCCAGATTACACTGGATGAAACGGACCAATTGATTGCTTCCGCTCCACAGCTGGCCGATTTTGACAAACTGTTTGTTACCGGTTGCGAGGACCTGGAAGAAGTAATTCTGGTAAGACGCTATTCCTTGGATGCTACAAATGGTTGGGGAAACTGGTATAACCAGTCTATCGGCGGTTATTGTGTAACGACTCCGGTGAAAGCTTTGGCTGATGCTTTTGAATATGTGGGTGATAGGAACGAAACTATGCCGTATCTGAATAAAGATCCCCGTTTTTACCAGACCATTTACGCTCCGGGTATGGAAATGCGTGGCAAATATTTTAATACGATTCCGAACAACGTGGTTGAAAAAGGGGGTAAGACCTATTTTGATCCTAACAAGGATTACGGGGCTTTGCAAGACAAGGAAGTCAGTGTAGGTGATGTGTTGGCAGAAGGTGGCGGAGGTGAATGGAACAAGACACCTACCGGCCTGACATGGAAGAAATATTGTCATGAAGAAGAGACATGGACTACTTACAACTCGTTTATAATTTTCCGTTATGCAGAAGCTTATTTGTTGAGAGCAGAGGCGCTGGTGGAAACCGGAGGAAGTACGGAAGAGGCCAAATCTCTGATTAAAGTGATCCGCGACCGTGCCGGCAATACGAACGATATCGACAAGGTGGTTGCCGAACGTTATAACGGCAGTCTCCGGGATTTGATTCGTAACGAAAGACGGGTGGAACTTGCACAGGAAGGTCTTCGTTTTGCTGATATCCGTCGTTGGAATATCCTGTTGGATGTGATGAACAAACCAGTCGAAGGTATTGAATATCGCGACTTCTCAAGTGGCACACCTAAACATACCGTTTTGATTCCTGCTGAGAGAGATGCTTATACCGCAAGAGATTTCTGGTGGCCGATCCCACAAGCTGAGATTGACTTGAATCCTGGTCGTATCACACAGAATGAAGGTTGGAAATAACAACTTGTCCTGAATAATAGATGAAGGTGTTAAAAGCGTGGTTGGTAAAATCTCTTTTAACACCTTCTTTTTCCTAAAGTATTGACATTTCCGAAAACGTATTGATTTATGAAATTGGTTTATTTATGTGCATTATTGACTAGCTGTGTGTATAGTCAATCTCAAGGAATGTATCCCGATATCGAGGATACTGCCCGTAATACATTCTGCGTATCATCGAATGATACGATGCTTGTAAAAATATTCAATTGGGCCGTCGGTAACTCCAATAAATATGTGGGTGATGATAGTGATCCGGTTGGTCCCTGGTATGAGGCGGCTCTTCCTGACAGAGAAGCTTTTTGTATGAGGGATGTGTCCCATCAATGTATAGGAGAGGAGTTAAACGGACATAGTAGGCAAAATCTGAATATGTTGACCCGGTTTGTGGAAAATATATCTGTTTCCAAAGATTATTGTTCGTATTGGGAGATTAATAAGGATAATTTACCAGCACCGGCCGACTATGTTTCTGATAAAGATTTCTGGTATAATCTGAATGCTAATTTTGATGTGCTGAATGCCTGTTACCGGTTATATCTGTGGACTGGTGATGAAACATACATCAATGACCCTCGTTTTGAAACATTCTTTCGTCTGACTGCAAACGAGTATATAAATCACTGGCAGTTGCAGGCGGATAAAATTATGCAGCGTCCTGGAGTTATGCACGAGGATGATACGCTTGTCGATCCAAAGTTTAAAACATTTCGCGGCTTGCCTTCTTATGAAGAGTCTGTACGTGGGTTGACTGTTACCGGAGATTTGATTGCTTCTGTTTACAAAGGGTTGAAGTCGTATGCTCAGATATGGAAAGTCAGAGGTAATGAAGATTCTTGTCGTTTGTATGAAAACAAAGCGTCGGAATATGCCCGGCTTTACAACTCTGTTTGGTGGAATGAACAAACACAGAATTATTATGCCTATAAGCTGGAAGATGAAATCCTGCAAGAAGGAGGCAATAATGTTTTCCCTCTTTGGTTTGAAATTATAAATAATTCCGGAAGGGTTGATCGTTTATTGGAAATGATGGCTGAAAAAGAAACAAATGTTGAAAGTATGTCATATTATCCGATGATATTCTATAAATACGGTAAAAAAGATATTGCTTATCATTATCTGAATGAATTATATTCGAATAAACGGCGCGATTATCCCGAAGTGGCAAGTGGAGTAATCGAGGGTATTGTATGTGGAATTGCCGGTGTTAATGCTGATGCTGTGGCTAACAGGATATCGACGCTTCCTCGTTTTACTTCATCAACGGGTTGGCTTTCAGTTGAAAATATACCCGTATTCTCCGGGAAAATATCTATCTTGCACCACTCGGGGGAAAAGAGTTCTTTAGTGAATAAACTCGATAAGGAATTTGTTTGGAGAGCGATGTTTCCGGGAAAAGTGAAAAAGATAAATGAAAAAACAGCTGAATATGTTACTGATGCTTTAGGTAATAATTTTAGTTTTATCGATCTCATTTGTCGACCGGGTGAAACTGTGACTGCAGAAGTTCAATACAAATAAAAAACTGGCTATCATGAAAAACTCAATAAAACTGATCGCTTGTTTGCTGATTGCCGGCATGTGTGCCTCCTGTACCAGGATGTTGCCTCCTGATATGCGTAACCGTATCTCGTTGGAAGGACAATGGGGGATGTTACTTGACACCGCTGATATCGGATTTAACATAGCGCAATTGTCAAACTCCGGTATGGACTCTTTGTTTTTACCGGGAACAACAGACATAGGAAAGAAGGGTAAATATAACCCGGATATGACTCAGACAAATGCTCTTTCCCGTGAATTTATATTCGAAGGAAAAGCTTTATATACAAAAGTTGTTGAAATACCGGAAAACTGGAGGGGTTCATCTGTTCGTCTTTTTATGGAGCGGACTAAGCCGACTACAATCTGGATAGATGGAAAAGAAGTGGGTACGAATGATAATATTTCGACAGCCCAACAATATGAACTGTCAGAGTTTCTCACTCCTGGCATTCATACGATTGCTATTCAGGTTGATAATGGTTTGAAGGCTGTTCCGGATAAGGTTTTTCATTCTTCCCATGCCTATTCGAGTTCAACACAGACAAACTGGAACGGAATTATCGGTGAGTTCTATCTGGAAAGTGCCCCTTTATGTGGAATAGAAAATATACAGGTTTATCCTGATGCTACGAAAAAGTCGGTAACAGTAAAGGTTACACTTCGTAATAGGGATATCAAGACACAGCAGGGTGAATTGTCTTTTTATGCCGAGGCGTGGAATACCGATAAAAAGCATAAAACTCCGGTGGCAACGATCGGCATAGATTGTTCTGTCCCTGAGCAGATATATGAATTACCTTTGGGGGATAATGCACTATGTTGGAGTGAATTTTCTCCAGCTTTATACCGCTTGTCTGTTGCATTTAAAGCGGATGGCTATACGGATGTTCGACAGGTATCTTTCGGTCTGCGTAATTTCTCAGTAAAAGGTAAGCAGTTTATGATCAATGATAAAGTGACTTTCCTACGTGGTAAACATGATGCCTGTGTATTCCCCCTGACAGCTCATACAGCGATGGATGTCGATTCCTGGCGGCGTTATTTTCAAATAGCGAAAGAGTATGGTATCAATCATTATCGTTTCCATTCCTGGTGTCCGCCGGAGGCTTGTTTTGAAGCGGCGGATATAGAGGGTATTTATCTACAACCGGAATTGCCTGTTTGGGGGAATGTCGATATAGAAGATACCGTGTTGTGTGATTACCTGAAGAAAGAGGGATTGAATTTACATAAGGCATATAGTAATCACGCCTCTTTTGTTATGTTTGCTTTAGGTAATGAAATGACAGGAAAAGAGGCTTTGGCCATGCTGGTACAAACATTTAAACAAGCAGATGAGAGACATTTGTATGCTTCCGGGTCCAATAACTATCTGGGGATGGAAGGAAAACAGGCCGACGAACAGTATTTTACCACTTGCCGGGTAGGACGTGAAAAGGAAGGTACATTTAATACGCATGCACGGGCCTCTTTCTCTTTTGCAGATGCAGAAGATGGTGGTTACCTGAATCATACTTATCCTAATTCGGTGATGAACTTCTCCTCGGCAGAAGAACTTTGTGATGTTCCTGTTATCGGACATGAAACGGGACAGTTCCAGGTTTATCCGAACTTCGACGAGATCAGTAAATATACGGGAGTGTTGAAACCTCGTAATTTTGAAGTCTTTAAAAAACGTTTGGAGGAAGCCGGGATGGGAAATCAGGCTCAGGACTTTATGCAAGCTTCCGGTAAATGGTCTGCCTTATTGTATCGGGCAGATATTGAGATGAATTTACGGACACCTCATTGGGGAGGTTTCCAGTTGCTGGATCTACAGGATTATCCGGGCCAGGGCTCAGCTTATGTGGGTATTCTGGATGCGTTTATGGATAGTAAGGGGCTTATAACCCCGGAAGAATGGCGAGGCTTTTGCTGTGAAGTCGTTCCTTTATTCTGTACGGAAAAGTTTTGCTGGACGAACAAAGAAATAGTAACAGGTGATATTGAGATAGCAAACTATTCGTCCGGTGACCTTGATCGAAAACAGCTGTCATGGACACTGACGGATAGTAAAAAACAGGTACTGGATGAAGGTGTGATTCCTTTGCAGGTTAAACAGGGTGAATTGGTTAAAGTGGGAACCATAAAACCGTCTGTCTCTGCTGTTCATAAGGCGGAAAAAGTAAACTTGTCTCTATCCATCGACGGAACTCCTTATAAGAATAGTTATCCATTATGGATTTATCCGACCGATAATCAAACGATGCCGCCAAAGGATATTCTTGTGGCTACTGATTTGGATTCCGATATGTTTAATACTTTAAAGGCTGGTGGTAAAGTTCTTTTGTTCCCGTCCAAAGAAAAGCATCAGGAGCAGACTGTGGGCGGTCTTTTCCAAACTGATTATTGGAATTACCGGATGTTTAAATCTATTTGTGAGAATATCCATCGTCCGGTCTCTCCGGGAACACTCGGTATTTTGACAGATCCGGAACATGCCGTATTCGCTGGCTTTCCGACAGACTTTCATACAAACTGGCAGTGGTTTCCCATTATAAAGCAAAGCTATCCAATGATATTGGATCGTTTGCCGAATGAATACCGTCCGATTGTGCAGGTTATCGATAATATCGAACGAAATCATAAGCTGGGACTTTTATTTGAGTTTGAAGTGGAAAAAGGTAAATTACTAGTTTGTATGTCTGATGTGAAAGTTGTATGGGATAAACCGGAAGCTCGTCAGTTCTATAATAGTATATTGCAATATATGGATTCTCCGGACTTTAGTCCTTCTTTTCACCTGACGGCTGAAGCATTGAAAGAACTTTTTTCTTCAAAAGTGGAAAGTGGTAAAATTGAGAAATTAGGGAATATATCCTATGAATGAAATATGTATCATCATTTAATTGTAAGTAAACAATGAATAAGTTATTCTTTAGTCTATTATTATTGATTGGTTTATGTGTTGTTCCGATCAATGCTCAGAACCGCTGGTCCATCAACCCCAACGGGAGTATCTCATGGGAGGTGAAGGGGCACATTCCTCATTACGATCATATCGAAATGAGCGGTTTGAAAGTGTCAACTGTTTTGCGTTACGGGGTGAATGCCGACGGTTCTTTTGAGTTGAATAAGAGTATGATCTGGCCGATGCTCCGGATGATACCGAATAATACACATGCCAGTTTGATGCGCCGCTTTGCTTGGAATGCTTCGGATATGGTATCGGTTAACGGGCAATCGCTTTCCGGTGAGAAGGTAGGTAAAATCACACTGGATGGAACAATGACGGTAGAAAGTACGGTAGCTTTGCCGCGTAAGGCACAAATAACCATGACCCGTGTTGTTTTCCCTTCTGTGTCTAATCCTGCCGTATGTGAGAAATATATTCTCCGAAATACGGGAAAATCAGCTGTGAATGTGGAAATACCTGTTTCCCGTTCAGTTATAGACACCGATCCGGCTATTGGAGTGGATGGTAGTTATAAACTGGTTTCCGAGATTATAGGATCGACAAGTAAGCAACTGCAACCGAAAGAAGAACTTGTCTTTTATGCCTCAATCAGCGGTTATAAGCAGGGCGAGACAGAACTAAAGATAGATATCGAAAAAGAACTGCAGGCCCGGAAAGACCTGATCGCAGGCTTTTGGAATAACCTGATACTGGAAACACCCGATCCCGTTGTAAATACGATGTTTGCCTTTGCCAAGATACGTGGAGCAGAAAGTATCTATGACACGAAAGGAGGATTAATGCATGGTCCTGGTGGTGAGTCATATTATGCCGCAATCTGGGCTAACGACCAGGCAGAATATATCAATCCTTTCTTCCCTTATCTGGGATACGAAGTCGGAAATGGTTCCGCCCTTAACTCATTCAAACATTTTGCCCGTTTCATGAACCCTGAATACGAAAAGATACCCAGTTCCATCATTGCAGAAGGACTGGACGTTTGGGGAGGAGCCGGTGACCGTGGTGATGCCGCAATGGTCGCTTACGGAGCAGCCCGTTATGCTTTGGCAAGAGGAGACAAAGGTGAAGCTGAAGAGTTATGGCCGCTTATCGAATGGTGCTTGGAATACTGTCGTCGAAACCTGAACGACAAAGGTGTTGTAGCCTCCGACTCCGACGAGCTGGAAGGACGTTTCCCGGCAGGGAAAGCCAATCTCTGTACCTCTTCATTATATTATGATGCTTTACGTTCCGCTTCCTATCTGGGCAAAGACCTGCAGAAACCTTTTTCTGAACTGGCCGACTACGAGAGACAAGCGAAGGACCTTCGTAAAAATATAGAAGACTATTTCGGTGCAAAAGTTGAAGGTTTCGATACCTATCAATATTATGAAGGAAACGATATCCTTCGTTCCTGGATTTGTATCCCGCTGACAGTCGGTATCAACGATCGTACAGACGGAACAATTAACGCTCTGTTTTCTCCCCGTTTATGGACAAAGAACGGCTTATTGACCCAAGCCGGCAGTGAGACCTTCTGGGATCGTTCCACCCTGTATGCTCTGCGTGGTGTATATGCCTGTGGTGCAACGGAAAAAGCAACTGAATACTTGAAGTTCTATTCCAACCAACGTCTATTGGGTGATCATGTCCCTTATGCTATCGAAGCATGGCCGGAAGGAAGCCAGCGCCATCTTTCTGCCGAGAGCGGATTATATTGCCGTATCATCACAGAAGGAATGTTCGGTCTTCGCCCTACCGGTTTGAAGTCTTTCACGTTTACTCCGCGTTTACCAGCTGAGTGGGATAAAATGAGCTTGCGTAAAATAAAGGCATTCGATTCCACTTTCGACATTGAAGTGATCCGTGAAAACGGAAAGCTATTGGTCGCTGTTAAATCAGGAGGTAAAACTCTATTGCACAAAACTACTAAAGAAGGTGAAGTTATATCCATAAAACTTCCTTAATCTAATTTTTCATCGGCAAGATTTCCTAAACTTCTTGCCGATGAAATAATATTAAAAGTAAGATTCTCTACCTGTTGATAACTTTTTTGTACTTTTCTCTTATATTTCTTGGAAGGTAATTTGATAAATGCTTAATTTTACCCTCTAATAAAGTAACGTGCCTGTTTACAGCGAAGTAAGGTGCTTTTGTTTAAGGGAAAGTTTAACGTGTAAGACATAAAATGGAAGAGAAAAAGCAGAGTTATCATGTGCCGGTGATGCTTGATGAAAGCGTGAAAGGTCTGAATATTCAAGAAGGGGGCATCTACGTGGATGTGACTTTTGGAGGAGGAGGACATTCGCGTGAAATCCTGAAACGGATGGATAGCGACAGTGAACTTTACGGATTTGACCAGGATGCCGATGCCGAACATAATATCCCCGACGATCCCCGTTTTGTGTTTGTCCGCAGTAATTTCCGTTATTTGTATAATTTTATGCGCTATCATGGTGTGGACGGTGAAGTCGACGGACTGTTGGCGGATCTAGGGGTTTCTTCCCATCATTTCGATGATAAAGACCGCGGTTTCTCTTTCCGTTTCGACGGGGCATTGGATATGCGCATGAACACCCGTGCCGGTCAGACCGCAGCCGATATCGTCAATACCTATACGGAAGAGGCGCTGGCAGATGTCTTTTACCTGTACGGCGAACTGAAAGTGGCCCGCAGACTGGCATCGTTGATCGTCCGGACACGTGAAAATAAGAAAATAGAAACGATCGGTGACTTCCTGGAGCTGGTTAAGCCTTTCACAGGAAAAGACAAAGAGAAAAAGTTTCTGGCACAGGCATTCCAGGCACTTCGCATCGAAGTGAATGACGAAATGCGTGCCCTGAAAGAAATGCTGCAACAAACCCTGCAGGTTTTAAAGCCCGGCGGACGTTTGGTTGTAATCACTTACCATTCGCTGGAAGACAGGTTGGTGAAAAACTTCCTGAAAACAGGGAACTTTGAAGGAAAAAGCGAGCAAGACTTTTTCGGAAATGTACAGACGCCATTTCGCATGGTAAACAATAAAGTGATTGTGCCTTCTGACGAGGAGATCGAAAGAAACCCCCGTTCGAGAAGTGCCAAATTGAGAATAGCAGAGAAGAAGTAGCGAGGTGCAGTTGCTGGTCGACTGCCAATTAACATAGGGGTTATGGAGGAAAAACAACAACGTAAAAAGTCGAAGAAAAAAGAGAAACGTCTTTCTCTTTTGTATGTGCTGGGCGGTGGTATCCTGAATGAGGATTTTATCGTTAAACACACACGGATGATCGTGCTTGTTGTGATAATGATATTCTTTTTCATCGGAAACCGTTACACCTGTATGCAAAAACTGCGTGAGATAGACCGTCTGCAACAACGCTTGCGTGACGTGCGTTTTGAAGCATTGTCTATCTCATCGGAACTGACAGGCAATAGCCGTCAGTCGCAAGTAGAATTATTGATTGAAGAACAAGGTATTGAACTGGAAGGAGCCAAAACTCCGCCGTATGAATTACATAAATAAGTATGGCTGAAGAAATTGAACCAAATGAAACTGCACCGAAAAGTAACCGGATATTATTCTGTTACTTTCTCGTTGTGTTATTGTTGGGGCTTATCGCAGTAGGCATACTCCTGCGAACGTTTGATACAGCTTTCGTGGAAAAGGAAAAATGGGAGAAAGTGGCTGAAAGCCAGAAACGCCCGAACCGACTGATATTACCCGGACGTGGAAATATCTACTCTTCCGATGGAAAGCTGATGGCTACCAGTGTGCCTCGCTATTATACCTATATCGACTTTCGTGCCGATGGTTTTTCCGTCGATACGTTCCTGAGTTCGAAGGTAAATGGGGTAGATTCACTTTCGGTTTATTTGTCCCGTAAATTTAAGAACCGTACTCCGGCCGGATATAAGGCACACCTTTTACGTGGACTGAAAAGTAAAAGTCGCCAGTATCCGTTGTACGAAGGCCGTGCTTCTTATACAGACCTGAAGGAAATGCGGAAATACCCGTTCCTGCGTTTGAGCCGGTATAAGAGCGGGTTTTATACGAAAGAAATGGTACAACGCCAGAAACCTTTCGGAACGCTTGCTTCCCGTACGATCGGAGATATTTACGGTGAGATAGAAGCAGGTGGTGTAACGAAGGGGAAGAACGGATTGGAGTTGCAATACGACTCGCTGCTTCGCGGTGAAGCCGGATTAAGTTCTGTCCGCCGTGTGGGGGGAGGCTGGACCAACGTAGTAGAGGTTGAACCTGTGGACGGAATGGATATCCGCACGACGATCGATATCAATATCCAGGATATCACAGAGAAGTCTTTGGTAGATATGTTGAAGAAGATCGATGCTGAGTCAGGTACTGCCGTTGTTATGGAAGTATCGACAGGCGAGATAAAAGCCATTACCAATATGGGACGTATCCGTGAAGGGGCTTATGCCGAGACCAAGAACCATGCAGTTGCCGATGAGATAGAACCGGGTTCGACCTTCAAGGTAGCCTCTATGATGGTTGCTCTGGAAGATGGTGTCTGTCAACCTAGTGATACCGTAGACGTAGGTAAGGGTGTATATATGTATAAGGGTGCCCGTATGACCGACCATAATATGAATAAGGGAGGATACGGGCGTATCTCGGCAGAACAGGCTATCTGGTATTCATCCAATATCGGGGTTGCCAAGATCATTTTGAAAGGGTACGAAAAGAATCCGACCAAATATGTGGAAGGACTTTATAAACTGGGATTGACTATCCCGTTGAACCTGGAGATACCGGGAGCCGGACGTGCCAAGATACGTATGCCGAATGACACGACCTTATATTGGTCGAAGACTACGTTACCCTGGATGTCCTTCGGATATGAAACACAGATCCCGCCGATCTATACGCTGACCTTCTTCAATGCTATCGCGAATGGTGGAAAGATGGTTCGTCCGATGTTTACGAAAGAGATCATGCACAATGGAAAAACAGTGCAAAGCTTCTCGACAGAGGTGTTGAAGTCATCCATCTGTTCGGATAAGACGCTTGATATCATTAAGGAAATGTTGTTGGGTGTTGTTGAGCAGGGTACAGGTAAAGCCGTTCATTCGGATATCATTCGTATAGCCGGTAAAACGGGTACGGCACAGATTGCAACAGGCGGTGTGTATCGTACAAGCGGACACCAAGTGGCTTTCTGCGGATATTTTCCGGCCGACGAACCTAAATATTCCTGTATCGTAGTGATTCGCCGTCCGCGTATCGGTTATCCGTCAGGTGGTACGATGTCGGGAGGTGTAGTGAAGGCAATTGCAGAAAAAGTATATGCCAGCCATATG